>JAXEEE010000160.1:0-7623 GCA_034104265.1 Eubacteriales bacterium
TTCTCTGTGCCGGTGTGGCGAAGCTCCTGGATTTCGTCGAAAATCACCGCCCGGAAGGGCAGGGTGGGCAATGCTTCCTTCCAGCCGCGCAAAAGCAGATAGTGCATCACATACACATCCGCCTCGGGCAGGTCGTAGGGCTTGAGACCTCGGACCACATGCACCCGGGGCGGCGCGCCGCCGATGCGAAGAAAGCGGGCGGTTTCCTCCTGCCAGTTGCGGGTCAGGTGGGCGGGGGGAATCACCAGGGCGGGAAACAGCCCTGTGGAAGCCAGCCAGGACAGCGCCTGCACCGTTTTGCCCAGGCCCATCTCGTCGGCCAGCAGGCACCGGTCGTGCTGAAGAAGGAACGCCAGCCCCTCCTGCTGAAAGGCCATCAGTTCCCCGGTGAAGCTTCCCTCCGGCGGAGTCATGCGGCTGGGCAGGCGGGCCGCCTGCTCCTGGCGCACGGCGTAGGCCCGGGCTTCGGCCACGGCCTTGTCCCACAGGGGAAGGTCGGCCATCTTCACCGTCAGGGGAAAGCGCATCATCAGCCAGCACAGTTCCCCCGCCGTTCTGCGGTGGGCCGGAAAGCGGGCCTCGCCCCGCTTGCTTCCGGCTGAGCCGGGAAACAGCCGCTTGCACATTTCCGTCACCGACGGATCGCCTTTCACCACCCAGCAGCGGCTGCGGCGGTTGTAGCTCAGCATGCCGTACACATGGCTTTGCAGGCTGTAGTTTTCCTGCAGGTAGGCCGGCAGCAGCGCCGCGTCCTCCCGCCAGGACTCATCGGTCATAGTGCGATCCCCCACAGGCGGTTCAGGCACACCAGGCGCAGGGGCTTCCCGGCCATGGTGGGCGGCAGATCCACCGTTTTTTCCGTGACAAGGATGAGGCCCTCCACCTGCGCACACACTGCGTAGCGCTGCAGCTGCGCGCGGATGCGCTGCCTTTCCGGCTGGCCCCGCTTGATCTCGATTCCCACGCCCCCGCACATCAGGTCGATGCGGCAGCGGGGAGCAAGGGATACCTCATGTTCATAGGCGATGCCCGCCGCGTCCAGGGCGTCCATCACCAGCCGGTGAAGATCGTACTCCCCCTGCTGGATGGGCGCGCGCAGGACGCGCAGGGCAGTCAGAATGCGTTCCATCAGTAGATACCCGCCATGGCCTGGGTCAGAAGGCCCATGGCCCCGGCCACGTCGGCCTGGCTGGGATTGCCCGAGCTAATCACCGCGCTCAGGTTGTTCATGGCGGACTGGATGGCCCCGTACTGGGCGCTGGAGGCGTCCATGCCCGAGAGCATGCTCTGGGCCTGGCTCAGCAGGGCCTGGGCGTCGGGGATGAGGGTGTTGGTCACCACAGTATTGCTGCCGCCGCTGCCGGGGGTGGTGTGCCACGTGCACTGGATGCCGGAGGTCACGGCGGAAGCGCCCAGGTATTCGGTCAGCACATCGCTGTACTCCGTGCCGATGAACTGGTACAGCGGGTGGCCCTTGGGGATCACCACCACGCCCTTGGAGGCGGTGTTGGTGCAGTAGGGCCCGGCGAGCATGCCGCTGTCCAGGCAAATGGTCTGCACCTGGTGCATCTGGCAGGAGACGGTGGGCACGGTCCCCTGGGCCCAGTAATCGGTAACGGTGCCGTAGCCCATGGCGTCAGCGCGGCAGGCGTCGGTGGCCAGCTGGCCGGAAACGGCGCAGGTGGTGGCCTTCACCAGGCCGTACTGGCTGGGATCGCCGTCGAGGATATCCCGGTTCGACAGCCCCGCGTGAATCTTGCTCATGTAGCTCTGCCACAGAGGAGCGGCCGCGCCGGAGCCTGTGGACTTGGAGGACAGGGCCTTGTAATTGTCATGCCCCACCCACAGCGCGGAGGAGTAGTACCCCGTCATGCCGGAGAAGAACACGCCCTTCTGGTCGGAGTTGGTGCCGGTCTTGCCGGCGACGGTCTGACCCTTGATTTTCGCGGTGGTGCCCGTGCCGGAGGACACAGCGTCCTTGAGCATGTCCACGATCATCCAGGAGGTGGACTCGCTGAACACCCGCCGGCGCTCCTGGTTGGCGTGGCCGTCCCAGACCACATTGCCCTCGCTGTCGGAGATGCCCAGGACGGAGATGGGCTCCTGATACACGCCGCCGTTGGCCAGCACGCCGAAGGCCACGGTCATCTGCAGGGGCGTGATGCCGCTGGAGCCCAGGCTCAGGCCGAAGGGCGTGGCGTCGATATGATCGTCGTCAATGCCCAGCCGGTGCAGGAAGTCCACCGAGCGGTCCACGCCCACCATGGTCATCAGGGTCTGGGCCGCGGCGGTATTCAGGCTCTTCTTCATGGCGTAGCGCAGGGTGGTGGGGCCGGTGTAGCCGCCGCCGCCGTAGTTCTTCGGCCAGGTGTCCTTGCCGTTGGAGCCCTTCCAACCGGAGATGGGCAGGGGCATGTTGTACACGATGCTGGCCGGAGACGCGCCCAGCTCCAGTGCGGGGGCGTAGACGGAGATGGGCTTGATGGAGGAGCCCACGGGCATCTTCATATCGGTGGCGCGGTTGAGGGTCTTGCGCTGGGTGGGCACGGTACGGCTGCCCACGATGGCCTTCAATTCGCCCGTGCGGTAGTCCAGCACCACCGCGGCGCACTGGGGCTGGATGATCTCGTCATAGGTGCCGTCGGCGTTGCGGGCGCGGTAGATCTTGTCCGCCGGATCCCGCAGGGAGGGATACTTGCTCCAGTTGGCCACGGTTTCCTCCACCGTGGACTGGATATCCGTGTCGATGGCCAGCATCACCCGGTAGCCGCCGGTGCGCAGCTTGTTCTCCATGGCGTTGCGGTTGGCGGTGGTGTCCTCCAGCTTGTTCAGCTCCAGCAGGATGTCCACCACCTCGGTAATGGCGTATTCCACATAATGCGGATAATCGTACATGCCGCTGGAGGCGGTGGGATCCGTCTCCAGCACATTGGCCGTGGCGGGATTCAGGGCCTCCTGGTACTGCTCGTAGGTGATGAACTGGTTCTCGTACATGCAGCGCAGGACGTAGTCCGTGCGGTTGTTGGTGATGGCGACGTAATCCACACCCTCCTTGGAGCGGGTGTAGAAGTTCCGCCGGGGATTGTAGTAATAGGGGCTGTTGCAGGTGCCGGCCAGCATGGCGCACTCCCGCAATGTCAGCTGCGCCAGGGACTTGCCGAAGTAGCCCTCCGCCGCCGTCTGCACGCCGTAGTAGTTTTCGCCCAGCCAGATGGTGTTCAGGTAGCACTCCAGGATCTCATCCTTGGTGTAGCGGGTCTCCAGCTGCATGGCCAGATAGGCCTCCTGAATCTTGCGCTTGTAGCTCTGCTCGGAGGACAGGAGGGTGTTCTTGATCAGCTGCTGGGTGATGGTGGAGCCGCCCTGCACGCTGGAGGAGGTCAGGTTGGACACGAAGGCGCCCACAATACGCTTCACGTCCACGCCGCTGTGGGTGTAGAAGCGGGCGTCCTCCACCGCCACAAAGGCCTGCTGCAGATACTTGGGCATGGCGGCGATGGACACCATGACGCGGTTCTCGATGCCCTTGTACTCGGTGATCAGGTTGCCGCTGCTGTCATAGATAAAGGAGGTCTGGGCCTGATCGTCCAGGGCAGCCAGATCCAGGGTGGGGGCGGTCTCCATGTAGCCCTTGGCCACGCCGGCCACCGCGCCCAGCCCCGCCAGGCCCACCACCAGCACCAGCAGCGCCAGGATGCGCACCACGTTCACCAGAACGCACAGGACAAAGTTGGGCTTGCGCACCGCAGGCTTGAAGATGCTGCGGGAACGGGGCTTCTCCTCCGGCAGGGGCATATCGTCGAGGGGCTCCTGCTCCCAGTAGCCCTCCTCCCCATAGCCGTCCTCCCCAGGGGCGTCGTAGCCCTCCTCCGGGGCATAACCGGCGTCCGGCGCGTCATACATTGCCTCCGGGGGAACATCGCCCTCCGGCGGGTAGTAGCCTTCCTCCGGGGGGTAGGCTTCCTCCGGGGGGTATGCCTCTTCCGGGGGGTAGCTTTCGCTGCCCTCCTGCCAGTTTTCATACTGCGGCGCATCATCGCGGCCGCTGCGTCTGCTGCGCTTGAACAAGGAATCGCCTCCTTGACGTGATCTTCTGCGGACATACCGTCCGATGGCTTCCCATAAACATCCATGATAATTATAGCACACAACCCACCTGTGCGCCATGCCTATTTAACGAAGGAGGACGCGCCATGACTGCATGCCCCGGGAAAAAACCCGCCCTGCTCCGCCGCCTGACCCTCTGCGCGCTGCTGCTGATCCTGCTTCTGATGCTCCTGGAACGGAACCTGACCCGGGTGGTACTGACCCTGGCCAGCGCCAAGGCAGAGGTGCTGGCCGTGCAGGCCCTGAACCAGGCCGCCGAGGCCCTGATTGCCGAGGGCGTCAGCTACGACAGCCTGGTGCACGTTACCCTGGGGGAGGACGGCAGCGTACGGTTGCTCCAGGCCAACACCGCCGGCATGAACAGCCTGGCCTCCCGGGCCAGCCTTACCGCCCAAGCCCGTTTGGAGGCCCTGCAGGATCAGACCGTCTCCGTGCCCCTGGGCAGCGCCCTGGGCATCACCCTGCTGGCGGGCACAGGCCCCCGCATCCGGGTGCACATGCTGCCGGTGGGCGCGGTGGTCACCGCCTATGAGACGGAGTTCACCTCTGCAGGCATCAACCAGACCCGCCACCGGGTACTGCTGACCATGCGGGCTCAGGTGCAGCTGGTGCTGCCCACAGGGGCCTCCGGCGTGGAGGCCGTCACCCAGGTGGCGGTGGCGGAGAGCATCATCGTGGGGCAGGTGCCGGATTCCTTCGTCAACGTGGGGGACGACACCGACCTGCTCAACCTGGTGCCGTGAGGGCTTTTCCCTCCTCCAGGCAGGAAAAGCCCTCACCCACAGCGAATGATTTTCCTGATTTCCATGCCATGTCAAAGGAGGGCGCCTATGAGCCGTCCGACGCTTCTTTGCTTCAACCTGCCCGCCGACAAGCTGAGCCGGGTGCGCTTTCTGTGCATGCGGCTGTCCATCCTGACCGTGGAGGTCAGGGCGGAGGATTATCTGCAGCCACTGGGAGCCCTGTGCGGCCTTTGCCCCCGCCTGCCCGGCCTGGGCGCGCCCCAGGAGCCCTTCACCGGGGAGATGGCCGTCATGGCGAACATGTCCCGCCAGCAGGCGGACAGGTTCCTGTCCTCGCTGAAGCAGGCGAAGATCAGCCTGCCCCTCAAGGCTGTGGTGACCCCCACCAACGTCCGCTGGGACGCCGTGACCCTCCACCGGGAGCTGTCCCGGGAGCACGAGGCCTTCATGAACCACGAAAGCGCCGACCATCCGGAGGCATAATCTGCCCAAGCATCCACAGGAGGAATGACCATGCAGACCATTCTTGTTCAGCCCGGTGAAAATGCCCTGCAATCCGCCATCGACAGCCTGCCCCGGGATGATTCCCCCGTCACGCTGCATCTGGCTCCCGGCACCTACCGGGAGAAGATCACCCTCAATCGCCCCAACACCACCCTGGAGGGCGAGGACGCTGCCTCCACCGTGATCATCTGGGCTGACGGCGCCAACGAGATGATGCCCGATGGTCTGAAGCGCGGCACCTTCCGCAGCTACACCATGCTGATGGACGCGGATCATGTGACGCTGCGCCGTCTGAGCATCGTCAATGCCGCCGCGCCCCGGGAGAAGGTAGGACAGGCGGTGGCCCTGTACGCCGACGGCGACTTCTTCACCTGTGAGGACTGCGTGCTGTCCTCCTTCCAGGACACGCTGTTCACCGCGCCCCTGCCCCCCAAGGAGATCCAGAAGAACGGCTTCCTGGGGCCCAAGCAGTTTGCGCCCCGCCGGCCCCAGCGACACACCTACCGCCGCTGCCGCATTTCCGGGGACATCGACTTCATCTTCGGCGGCGCGGCGGCCTGGTTTGAGGACTGCGACATCATCTGCGTGGACGGTCGGGAGGATCGCACCGCCCCGGGTGGCGGCTTTGCCACGGCAGCCTCCACCCCCGAGGGGCAGAAGTACGGCTACGTGTTCTACCGCTGCCGCTTCCTGGGCGAGGGCGTGGAGGACGGCAGCTTCTACCTGGGCCGCCCCTGGCGTGACTGGGCGAAGACGGTGCTGCTGGACTGCGTGATTGGCCCGCACATCCGGCCCGAGGGCTGGGATGACTGGGGGAAGCCCCACGCCCGTGAGGTGAGCTTCTACGCGGAGCACGGCTGCACGGGCCCCGGCAGCGAGGGTCAGCGCGCGGCCTGGGCGCACCGGCTGACGGACGGGGAAGCTGCCGCCATTACCTATGAAGATTTCATGCGGAGCCTGTAAGGTATCCGTCCACAAAAAGCAACGCGGCATACCGGACGAAACGGTATGCCGCGTTTTTGCTGCGCCTGTGATGATACTGCGCGGTGCTGAGGAGGACGAGGTTGTTCCCGTGGGGTTGCGTGAATCTGCCGTTTCCATCGCGGGATGCAGAGCATCCCGCCCGGAAACTCGCTTGGTTCAAGGCGGGACGCTGGGCTGCCGCCCAGACCTGCGCAGGGGCGAACGCCGCCCCTGCACCCGCGCAAGGGGTTTCACCCCATGACCCCGTTCCGCTGGCGCGATCACTTTGAGTCGACTGAATTTGCTTTTCTTCTCCGCAGTTTTCCGGGTTCCACCGACAGAAGCCAGCTGCCCCAGAGCATCAATGCCAGGGCGATGAGAAACAGCGGGCCCGGCTTGTCCCGGAACATCAGGAAGGATATGCCCATCCCCACGAAGGGTGCAATGGCGTAATACGCGCTGGTGCGGGCCGCGCCCAGGCTCCGCTGGGCGTACACGTAGCAGTACACGCTCAGCCCGTAGGACACAAAGCCCAGCAGCATCGCCAGGGGAATCAGCGGCAGTTCAGGCATCGCTGCGCCGCTGAGCCACGCCACCACCGCCGCCCCCGCGCCGGAGCCCAGGCCCTTGATCACCACAATGTACAGGGGATCCCCATGGCTCATCATGCGGGTGCAGTTGTTCTCGAAGCCCCAGCACACGCAGGCCAGCAGCACCAGCAGCGACCCGCTGGAAAAGGTCAGGCTCTGCGCGTCCTCCACGGAGAGCAGCATGCTGGCCAATGTCACCACACTGATGGCGCACCACAGCCGCCGGTCGATCCGCTCATGGAACACCGCCAGGGCAATCAACGACGTGGCGACGATCTCGAAATTGTTCAGCAGCGCGGCGCTGGCCGGGGAGGTGCGCGTCAGGCCGTTCATCAGCAGCACCGGCGCGGCAATGTCCAGCACCACCATCGCCACGGCGTAGGGCGCGTCAGCACGGGTCAGCCCGCTGCCGCCCTTGCTGCTCCCCCGGCGCAGGGGCAGCAGCAGCGCCATGCCCACCCCCGCCCCCAGGTACAGCAGCGATGCCATGGCCGAGGGATCCACGTCCCTGAGCAGCAGCTTCGAGAACGGCGCATTCAACGCGTAGAACACCGCCGCCAGAATCGCCATCCCCGCCGGGCCAGCCATGCCCTTCTTCATACCCGTTCCTCCCGTCAACCATGCTCCCTGCATGATAGCGCGGGTCATGCCGCTTGTCAATGCCGTCCCAGCAGCATCAGCGGAGCAATGTCCCCGGCGCGCCGCAGCGCCGCCGT
>JAXEEE010000161.1:0-20695 GCA_034104265.1 Eubacteriales bacterium
AAAGCCCACGGGCGTATCGTCGTCATAAATGCCGAAGGGCCAGGCGTGGCCGCCGGAGGAGAGGGCCAGGTACGCCTCCACGATGCTCTCCGTGTTGCTGGCGACGAAGTCCCGCTGATCCTCGTGAACGCGCAGCTTCAGCAGCGGCCAAACATTGTTCCTGGTGACACGCTCCAGTCTCAGCAAGGCGATTCATCCTTATGCGGCATGACAAAGCCCGGACTCCTCCGCGATGGGAAGACCCGGGCGTGTGGAAACAGATCAGTCCACCAGGCTGTAATCGGTGATCAGGTCAAAGCTGTAGGGATCCTCCAGCGTGCCGGAGCCGGTGACGTTGTCCAGCATGGACAGGTCGATGTAGCAGGCGGGGCGCACGCCGCCGTAGCGGTTGTTGGCAGCAGTGGAGGTGTGGCCGTCATAGCCGATCAGGTTGTGGAAGCCCACCCGGGGCATGCCCGTGGAGAAGTACCAGGTGTTGCCGCTGGCCTCGTCCTTCCAGGCCTCGGGATGAGTCATGGCGTAGGGGGTGGGGGCGCACTCACGGGGCTTCTGCGGATCCAGCTGCCAGTGGCGGAAGCCGTAAGCCTCCTTCCGCAGCTGGGGATTGGACAGGTAGAACAGCCAGCCCCGCTCCTCGGAGTAGCATACCGCCTTCAGCTCCTCCTCGGTGAACATCTTCGCGCGGATGGTCTCGTTGAGGGTGGTGTAGATCAGGTTGTCCTTCCAGACAACCAGGTCGATCTTCTTGTCATGGTACTGGGCGAAGTCGATCACATACGCCGTATAGCAGAAGGCGTAGCCGTCCTCCACCGCCAGCACCTTCCAGGTGACGGGCATGATATCGCCCTCGGCGGTATAGGGATAGCTGCCGAAATTGATGAAGGTGTAGCCGTCCACATTGTTTCTCAGCCCGCCCACTTCCCGGTCGTAGCCCTTGACGACCCGCTGTGCGTCGGTATCAGGGTAGGTCACGACCTCAAAGCCGGACGCGGACGCCAGGGCAGAATGGGAGAAAATCATCAGCATCGCCAGGCACAGCGCCGTCAGTCTGCGCATGATCGGAAGCCTCCTTAAAGCATTATCCTTTGTATTTTACCGGTTCGGGCGGGGATTGTCAATACAGAGGATCCCGCAGGCCAGCAGCGACCAGAGCAGCGTGTAGGGCAGGCAGATCTGCCCGCGCCAGTTCAGCGGCATGCTCCTGTAGTCCCATACCTGATAGCTACGGTTCCACACAAGGCCGCAGAGGGCCTCGATGCCCGTGACGCACAGCCCGCCCAGCCCGGCGCGCGCCGCCAGGGGCATACGGAGCCGGCCGATATGGTGGATGGCCAGGCAGCTCAGCCCCCCTGCAAGGGCCATCGACGGGTGCGTTCGGCTCCGGCAGGCGATTTCCAGCAGCGGATAGCCCACCGCGCCCAGCAGAAAGGGATGGCGCATATGCTTTTCACCTCGCGGATATGGTGTCCGCAGGAGGAAAGCTGCATCCATGGCAAAAGCATGAAGCAAGGGCGAACGCGCCCTGATGGACAGCGTCCGCCCCGGTCAAAGGGGAGAGAAGAGGGTTATTCCTGAGCAGCTGCTTCCGGGGAAGCGTCAGGCTGCCCGGCGGCTGCCTTGCCGATGAGGCCGCCGGTGGTCACGTCCCGGAGCATCTTCGGAATGTCCAGGCCCACGGATTCCTTCACCGCCTCGAAGGTCTGCAGCATGGCGCCGGTGGTGTCCCGGGTCATGGCGGTGGCGCCGCCCTCGCCGAAGAGGATGATCTTGTCCGTCTTTGCCAGAGGCTCGCCCACGGCGCGGGCCATGTCGGGCAGCTTGTCGATGAGCATCTGCAGCATGGCGGCCTGGCCGTATTCCTTCATGGCCTCGGCCTTCTTCAGCATGGCGGCGGCTTCCGCGTCGCCCTTCATGCGGATGGCCTCGGCTTCCTTTTCCGCCAGCAGATACTGGGCCTCAGCCTCCTTCTGGGCCTGAATCAGCCGGGCTTCGGCCTCCTTCTGCGTGCGGTACAGGTCGGCCTCCGCCTGAGCCTGCACCACCTGGCGCTGGGCCTCCGCTGCTGCGATCTTCGCATCCCGCTCGGCCTCGGCCCGCTCGCGCACCTCAATGGACAGCTTCTCCCGCTGAATTTGAACCTGCTGGGCCTGCAGCTCGGTTTCCTTCTGCAGGCGGATCAGCTCGGCAGCGGCGCGCTCGGTCTCAAGGGACTTGCGGCTGTTCTCCTGCTGCACCTTGTAGGCCAGGTCGGCCTCGGCTTTGGCACGGTCCTGCTCGGCCCGGTACTGGGCGCGGCGCAGTTCCAGCTCCTTGTCCTGCTCGGCGATGTGGGCATTGGCCTCGGTGCGGGCCTTGTTACCCTCCTGGCTGGCGATGGACTGGCGTATCAGCGTGTCACGCTCGGCCTCTGCCCGGGCGATGTCAGCGTCACGCTTCTTCTCGGCGATGTTCTTCACCGCCAGGGTGTCCAGCACGCCGTCGTTGTCGGAGAAGTTCTGGATGGTGATGTTGACGATCTCCAGGCCCATGTTCTTCATGTCCATGGTGGCGGCCCTTTGGGTCTCCTGGGCGAACTTGTCCCGGTTCTGCACCAGGTCGGCGATGGTCATCCGGCCGATGATCTCGCGCATGTTGCCCTCCAGCACCTGCATGGCCACCGCGGCGATCTCCGGCTGCTTCCAGCCCAGGAACTGTTCAGCGGCGGTGGCAACGGACACGTCGTCGCTGCCGATCTTGATGTTGGCCACACCGTCCACCATCATGCCGATGTACTCCTGGGTGGGGACAGGCTGCGTGGTCTTGATGTCCACCTGCATGATGCCCAGGTTCAGCTTGTCAACCCGCTCGAAGAAGGGAATGACGAAGGTCGCGCCGCCCCGCACGATGCGGTAGCCGAACTTCTTGACCACCTCGCGGCCGTTCTCGTCCTTGACGCGGTACTTTTTGCGCCGGCCGGAGACGATCAGCGCCACATTCGGGGGAACCTTGACGTAGTTGCACATAAAGATGATGATCAAAAGCACCGCCGCACAGGCGATGATGACGGGAACGAGCATGTCGTTGTGGAGCATGGGCAAACCTCCTTTGCTTCCTCCCTGTAGGTACGGTATGCTTTCGGATCCGACGGCATGATGATACCATGGGCGGACAGGCGGGAAAAGACATTCCTGCATGAAAGCATCGCCCGGACGTCTGAAAAATACAGGGGGCATGACCAGGGTACATACGGAAACAAAAAATCCTGGAATGCGCCGGTTCCCGGTTGACCCGAGCCGCGAAAAATGATACATTATAGGATGCGATCATGGGCCATCAGGCCCTTTCGCGCGGACGATGAAATCAGGAGGATATCCGACGTTGTATTCCGAGAAGATTGAAGCCATGCTGGAGAAAGTCCAGAAAGCTCCCCGATACACCGGCGGCGAGATGAACACCGCCGTCAAGGGCTGGCAGGAGGCCGAGCTGCACTTCGCCTTCTGCTTCCCCGATACCTACGAGGTGGCCATGTCCCACCTGGGGATGAAGATCCTCTACGCCGCCATCAACGCCCAGCCCTGGAGCCTGTGCGAGCGGGTCTGCATGCCCTGGGTGGACATGATGGCCCTGATGCAGGAGGAGAACGTCCCCCTGTTCTCCCTGGAGAGCCGCCACGCGCTGCATGATTTCGACGTGGTGGGCTTCACCCTGCAGTATGAGATGAGCTACTCCAACATCCTGGCCATGCTGAAACTGGGCGGCATTCCGCTTTTGCGGGAGGAGCGCGGGCAGGATGACCCCATCGTGGTGGCGGGCGGCCCCTGCGCCTTCAACCCCGAGCCCCTGGCGGATTTCATCGACGCGTTCATGGTGGGCGACGGCGAGGAGCAGATCATCGAGCTGAACGCGGTCATCAACGAATGGAAGAAGTCCGGCGAGCCCAAGGACGTGCTGCTCAAACGCCTGGCGCAGGTGCGGGGCGTGTACGTGCCCGCCCTGTATGACGTGACCTACCATGAGGACGGCACCATCGCCTCCTTCCGGCCCAACTGCCCCGAGGCCCCGGAGAAGGTGCTGAAGGCCATCGTCACCGACCTGGACAGCGTGATCTATCCTAAGGATATCCCTGTCCCCTATACCGAGATCATCCACGACCGCATCATGCTGGAGATCATGCGGGGCTGCACCCGCGGCTGCCGCTTCTGCGAGGCGGGGATGCTCTACCGCCCCGTGCGCGAGCGGAGCCTGGAGCACCTGGTGGAGCTGGCCTCCTCGCTGGAGAAGACCACCGGCTATGAGGAAATCAGCCTGTCCAGCCTGTCCAGCGGTGACTACACCTGCCTGGCGGAGCTGATCCGGGAGCTGCTCAAGCGCATGGAAGGCAAGCATGTGTCCATCAGCCTGCCCTCCCTGCGCCTGGACAGCGTGCTGAAGGAGTCCCTGGAGGAAACGCAAAAGGAGCGCAAGACCTCCCTGACCTTCGCGCCGGAGGCCGGCACCCAGCGGCTGCGGGACGTGATCAACAAGGGCGTCACCGAGGCCGACCTGATGGAGAAGGTCACCGACGCCTTCCAGGGCGGCTGGAGCAGCGTGAAGCTGTACTTCATGATGGGCCTGCCCACGGAAACCTATGAGGATCTGGACGGTATCGCCGATCTGGCCCGGAAGGTGGTTTCCGCCTACTTCGCCGTGCCCAAGGGCCAAAGGGCCAAGGGCCTTCGCGTGACCTGCTCCGCGTCGGTGTTCGTGCCCAAGCCCTTCACACCCTTCCAGTGGGAGCCCCAGGACACCCTCGATACCGTGCAGCAGAAGCAAATGCATCTGCGGGAGACCCTGCGCAGCGTCAAGGGCGTGAACTTCAACTACCATGAGTCGGGGCTGTCCTTCCTGGAGGCGTGCTTCTCCCGGGGCGACCGGCGCATGGGCCGGGTGCTGCTGCGGGCCTTTGAGAAGGGCTGCATGCTGGACGGCTGGTCGGAGCAGTTCAAGTACGACACCTGGATGGAGGCCTTTCAGGAGTGCGGCATTGACCCGGCCTTCTATGCCTACCGCCACAGGGAGAAGGACGAGATCCTGCCCTGGGATTTCATCGACAGCGGCGTGACCAAGGAGTACCTCTGGCGCGAAAAGCAGAAGGCTGACCGCGCCGAGACCACGAAGGACTGCCGCAAGGGCTGCAACGGCTGCGGCCTGCAGCGCTTCAAGGGGGTGTGCAAGTTTTGCGGATGATGGCTGTGTTTGAGAAAGGCGCAAGGCTGCGCCACATCGGGCATCTGGATATTCAGCGGGCCATGCAGCGGGCGCTGCGCCGCTCCGGGCTGCCGGTGAGCTACTCGAAGGGGTTCAACCCGCATATTCTTCTGACCTTCGCCTCCGCCCTGGCCACCGGGGCCATGGGGGAGAAGGAAATCCTGGACGTGTCCCTCGACGCGCCGGTGGAGGCGGACGCCTTCATGACCGCCATGAACGCCGCCCTGCCCCCGGACATGCAGCTGTCCTTCGCCAAGCCCATGGAGGACAGGCATCCCGCGCTGATGGCCATGGTGCGGGCCGCGGACTACGAGCTGACCCTTCAGGACGATGAAGCCGCACAGACGCTCGCACATGCCATTCCCGGCTTCCTGGCACAGGAGAGCATCACGGCCATGCGCAAGAGCAAGAGCGGCATGAAGGAGTGCGACATCCGTCCGATGATTCACCATCTGCGCATGGAGGGGAATATCCTCATCGCCCGCCTGACCCTGACGGAGGCCTCCACCTGCAAGCCGGACATGCTGCTGACCGCGTTGTCCGCCTTCGCTGGGATCGATGCGCCCCGGATGCTGGTGAACCGCAAAGGCCTGCTGGGCGAAAGCGACGGCCAGCTGGTACCCCTGGAGACGCTGTGACATGCGCACGATTTATGTGAAGTCCGGCACGCCCCGGGAGATCGCCGTGGCGGAGGACGGGAAACTGGTGGAATACCTGCTGGACGACGGCGCAAGCGTGGCGGAAGCCATTTATCTGGGCCGGGTGGAGCGGGTGGTTCCCGGCATGAAGGCCGCCTTTGTGGACATCGGCCAGGAGAAGAACGGCTTCCTGCCCCTGGAGGAGCGCAGCCGTTCGGTGCAGCTTCCGCCGCTGCGGGATGGCCAGCGGGTGCTGGTGCAGGTGAAGAAGGATGCGCAGGGGGTCAAGGGCGCGTTTCTGACCAGGGATATCAGCCTGTGCGGCGAGTATGTGATCGTGATGCCCCTGAACCGGTACATCGGTGTGTCCGCCCGCATTGAGGATGAGGGCCTCCGGGAGGCCATGAAGAAGCTGGGGCAGACGATCACCGGGGGTAACTTCGGCCTGGTGATGCGCGCCAGCGCACCAGGCGCGGAGGAAGCGGACATCCGCGAGGAGGCGGAGATGCTGCTGGCCCGGTGGGAAGCCATCAGCAAAGCCGCGCCAACGGCCCACGCACCCTCCATGATCCACAGACCCCGGACGCTGCTGGACAGCCTGTTGGACGATTATCTGCCCCGGGGCGTGGACGGCGTTGTCACCAACGATGTGGACGCGGCCCGGCAGCTGTCGGGTATGCTGCCCGTGACAGTGACGGAGGAGGACCCCATGGCTGCCTCCGGCATGGCAGCCCAGCGGGACAAGGCCCTGCGCCGCCACGTCTGGCTGGACAGCGGCGGAAGCCTGGTCATCGACCGGTGCGAGGCCATGACGGTCATCGACGTGAACACCGCCAAATACACCGGCAAGCGTGACCTGGAAGACACCATTCTCCATCTGAACCTGGAGGCCTGCGGGGAGATCGCCCGGCAGGTCAGGCTTCGCAACCTGAGCGGCATCATCCTCATCGACATGATCGACATGGACGAGGAGGGGCACCGCGCCAAGGTGCTGGAGCGACTGAACGAATGCTTTGCCTCGGATCGCGTGAAAACGGTGATCCACGGCTTCACATCACTGGGGCTGATCGAGATGACGCGGAAGAAATCCCGCCGGCCCCTGGAGGACGACTGGACGCTGCCGTGCCCGCACTGTCAGGGTGCGGGCCGCGTCCCCAAGGAGGAAAACCATGGCTGAACGCAAGCCTGTCATTGTCTCCCCGGAGGAGGTGCTGCGCCAGCGCGGCTTCATGGCGGAGGTAAGCCAGCTGCCCCAGCGGCCCCGCAGCTATCATGTGGTGACCTACGGCTGCCAGATGAACGCCCATGACAGCGAGAAGCTGGCGGGCATGCTGCGGGAGATGGGCATGGAGGAGGCTCCCGACCGGGAGCAGGCGGACTTTGTCATTTTCAACACCTGTTGCGTGCGCGACAACGCCGAACGCCGGGCACTGGGCAACGTGACCTGGCTGAAGGAAGTGCGCAAGCGCAATCCGCGGCTGATGATCGCCGTGTGCGGGTGCATGATCCAGCAGCCGGGCATGGCGGAGAAGATCCTGAAGCAGTACCGCTTTGTGGATCTGGCCTTCGGCACCTCCAACCTGCACAAGCTGCCGGAGCTGCTCTGCCGTGCGCTGAACAGCGACCGTGCCGTGGTGGAGGTGGAGGAGGAGGACGTGATCGCCGAGGACGTGCCGGTGAAGCGCCTCAGGCAGGACGCGGCCTATATCACCATCATGTACGGCTGCGACAACTTCTGCTCCTACTGCATCGTACCCTATGTGCGCGGGCGGGAGCGCAGCCGGGAGATGGAGGCCATCCTGCGGGAAGCGCAGGAGCTGCGGGACAGCGGCGTGAAGGAGATCATGCTCCTTGGGCAGAACGTGAACAGCTACGGCAAGGGACTGCCGGGCAGCCCCACCTTCGCACAGCTTCTGCGGGAGCTGGACAATCTGGACATTCCCCGCATCCGCTTCATGACCAGCCACCCCAAGGATCTCTCCGACGAGCTCATCGACGTGATGGCGCACAGCCGGCACATTCTGCCCCAGTTCCATCTGCCGGTGCAGAGCGGCAACGATGAGATTCTCCGCCGTATGAACCGCCGCTATGACCGGGAACGCTATCTTGACCGGGTGCGCCGCCTGAGGGAGGCCGTGCCTGGCATCGGGCTGACCACGGACATCATTGTGGGCTTCCCGGGGGAGACGGAGGAGCAGTTCCAGGACACCATGTCCCTGGTGGACGAGGTGGGCTACGATTCCGCCTTCACCTTCATCTATTCCCCCCGCACGGGGACGAAGGCCGCTGCCATGGAGGATCAGATCCCCGAGGACGTGGCCACCGACCGGATCAAGCGGCTCATCGCCCTGCAGGACAAACGTCAGCGGGAAGCCATGGCCCGCTTTGTGGGCCAGGAGGAAGAGGTGCTGGTGGAGGGGCTGTCCCGGCGCAGCGACGCGGCGGTGTCCGGCAAGGGACAGCACGGCGTGTCCATCACATGCCCCGGCACGGAAGAGGACATCGGGCAGATTGTCCGCGTGCGGGTGACGGAAATCAAGAACAACACCCTGATGGGTGAGCGCATCGACTGAGGAAAGGAAGCATCATCATGCAGAATGTCATGAACAAGGCCCAGGAGCTGGCCCAGGCCATCCTGGAGAGCGATATTTACCAGCGCGTCCACGCCGCCGAGAGCCAGGTGACCACCGATCCCGGCGCGTCCGGGGCCATTGCTGCATACATGGAGAAGCGTCAGGTGGTGGAGGCGCTGCTGGGCCAGGAGGACGTTGACCGGGACGCGCTGGCGGAGGCCGGGCGTGCCATGCAGGAGGCTGAGCAGAACCTGAACGAGCAGCCCCTGGTCAAGGAAATGCAGGCGGCCCGTGCGGACTTCAACCAGATGATGGAGAACATCAATCAGATTCTCCGGCTGATCATCACCGGTGAAACGGAATCGGGCAGCTGCAGCGGCTCCTGCGAGAGCTGCGGCAGCTGCGGCTCCTGCGGCGGCTGCCAGTAAAAGCACGTCGCTTCTTTACATCAAGATAAGGGGATAATGTACGATGGCTCTCACGTCCATGATGCAGCAGTACCTGAACCTGAAGGCGCAGTATCAGGATTGCCTGCTGTTTTTCCGCCTGGGCGATTTTTATGAAATGTTCTTCGACGATGCGAAGAAGGCATCCCGGGAGCTGGAGCTGACCCTGACCGGTCGGGACTGCGGCCTGGAGGAGCGGGCCCCCATGTGCGGCGTTCCGTACCACGCGGTCAACGCCTATGTGGAGAAGCTCATCGCCAAGGGCTACAAGGTGGCCATCTGCGAGCAGCTGGAGGATCCCGCCCTGGCCAAGGGGCTTGTCAAGCGGGACGTGATCCGCATCGTGACCCCGGGCACGGTCATCGAGGACAACATGCTGGACGAGCGGGCGAACAACTTCCTCCTGTCCGTGTGCTTCTCAGGGGACAAGGCGGGGCTGGCCTTTGCGGATGTGTCCACGGGCGAGTTCTTCGTCCATGAGATTGGCGCGCCGGAGGACACCCTGGCGGATGAAATGGCCCGGATCCAGGCCATCGAGGTGATTACCAACGACCTGGTGCGCCTGCGGGCATGCCTGCGCCGGGAGGACGCCTCCTGCTCCGAGCAGCCCGCCGCCTGGTATCAGTACCAGAACGCCAGCGACGCGCTGTGCAGCCATTTCCACCTGAAGGATCTGTCCCCTCTGGGGCTCAGCGAGGAATACCGCCTGGGGGCCAGCGCCGCCGGGGCGCTGATGCGCTACCTGTCCGACACCCAGAAGAACGCCCTGGAGCATATCACCGACCTGCGGATTTATCAGGGCTCCTCCACCATGCTGCTGGATCGCAACACCCGCCGCAACCTGGAGCTGACCGAATCCATCCGCAGCCGCGCCCGGAAGGGATCCCTGCTCTGGCTGCTGGACAAGACCTCCACAGCCATGGGCGGACGTCTTCTGCGCTCCTGGATCGAGCAGCCGCTGACGGACAGGGGGCAAATTGAACGCCGTCTGGATGCGGTGGAGGAGTTCGCCGGGCAGCATGTGCTGACCATGACCCTCTCCGAGGAGCTGCAGGGCGTGTACGACATTGAACGCCTGCTGTCCAAGGTGGCCTACAAGTCCATCAACGCCCGGGATTGCCTGGCCCTGTGCGCCTCCCTGGGGAAGGTGCCGGGCATCCGGGGCTTGCTGGAAAACGCCTCCAGCCAGGCCGTGCGGGAAATCCGCGACCAGCTGGATCCCCTGGAGAGCCTGAGCGCCCTGCTGGAAAAGGCCATCCACCCGGACGCGCCCATCGTCATCACCGAGGGCGGCATCATCCGGGACGGGTACTCCTCCATGCTGGACGAGTACCGCGCCGCCTCCACCAGCGGCAAGCAGTGGATCCTCGACCTGGAGGCCCGGGAGCGGGAAGCCACGGGCATCAAGAATCTGCGGGTGCAGTACAACCGGGTCTTCGGCTACTACATCGAGGTCACCAAGTCCTATTATGAGCTGGTGCCCGACCGATACATCCGCAAGCAGACCCTGGCCAACTGCGAGCGCTACATGACCCCGGAGCTGAAAGAGATCGAGCAGAAGATCGTGGGTGCCCAGGAGCAGTCCGTGCGGCTGGAGCTGCAGCTGTTCACGGAGATCCGGGAGAAGATCGCCGGGGAGATCAGGCGCATCCAGTCCACCGCCACGGCGCTCAAGACCCTGGACGCCATCCTGTCCCTGGCGAAGGTGGCGGTGAACAACCACTACGTCCGCCCCGCCATCAATGAGGAGGGCGTTATGGACATTGTGGACGGGCGGCATCCTGTGGTGGAGCAGACCATGCAGGAGGGCGGCTTCGTGCCCAACGACGCCCACATGAACCAGGACGGCCAGCGGATGCTGATCATCACCGGCCCCAACATGGCCGGCAAGAGCACCTACATGCGGCAGGTGGCGCTGATCACCCTGATGGCCCACATCGGTTCCTTTGTCCCGGCGAAGGAGGCCAACATTCCCATTGTGGACCGCATCTTCACCCGTGTGGGCGCGTCGGACGATCTGGCCAGCGGCCAGTCCACATTCATGGTGGAAATGAGCGAAACGGCCTACATCCTGCGCAACGCCACCGCCAGATCTCTGGTGATTCTGGACGAGATCGGCCGTGGTACCTCCACCTTCGACGGGCTGTCCATCGCATGGGCGGTGGTGGAGTACCTGTGCGACAAGAGCCGCGTGGGCGCGAAAACCCTCTTCGCCACCCACTATCATGAGCTCTCCGAGCTGGAAGGGCACATCGAGGGCGTGGAGAACTACTGCATCTCCGTCAAGGAGCACGGGGAGGATGTGATCTTCCTGCGCAAGATCGTCCGGGGCGGGGCGGATCGCAGCTTCGGCATCCATGTGGCGAGGCTGGCAGGCGTGCCGCATCCGGTGCTGGTGCGCGCCCATGAGATTCAGGCCCGCCTGGAGGTCAGCGACATCAACCAGAAGGGCATCGGCCAGAACATCCTGGAGGAAGCCCCCAAGCGGGAGGACGAGCAGGTGAACCTGTTCGACTTCGCCAAGACGGAGATCATCAACGAGCTGCAAAACATCGACGTGATGGCCCTGACCCCCATGGACGCCATCAACAAGCTGTTCCTTCTGCGGGAAAAGGCCCGCAAGCTGTAACCATATCCGACCGGAGTGCAAAGCGACTTCGGTCGGTTTGACGAAAAGAGGTGCGACATGCCGGGAAAGATTCAGCTGCTGACGGACGAGGTCATCGGCAAGATCGCCGCGGGCGAGGTGGTGGAGCGGCCCTCTGCCGCTATCAAGGAGCTGGTGGAGAACAGTCTGGACGCCGGGGCCAGCGCGGTGACGGTGGAAATCCGGGACGGCGGCATCACCTACTTCCGGGTGACGGACAACGGCAGCGGCATCAACCAGGGCGACATCCGCATGGCCTTCGAGCGCCACGCCACCAGCAAAATCACCCGCGCCCAGGATCTGACGGCCATTGCCACCCTGGGATTCCGGGGGGAGGCGCTGGCCTCCATCGCGGCGGTGAGCCATGTGACCTGCACCACCCGCACACGGCAGGATCAAAGCGGCGTGAAGGTGCAGAACGACGGCGGACGCATTACCTCCATTGAGGAGGCGGCCTGCCCGGAAGGAACCACCTTCGTGGTGCGGGAGCTGTTCTACAATACCCCCGTGCGCCTCAAGTTCCTCAAGAAGCCCGCCACCGAAGCCGGCTACGTGGCTGACCTGATGATGCGCCTGATCCTCTCCCGGCCGGACGTGTCCTTCCGTTTCATCAGCCAGGGCAAGACCCTGTACCACTCAGCCGGGGACGGCAAGCTGGATTCCGCTGTATTCGCCATTTACGGCAGCGAAATGCTCCGCTCCATGCGCTATGTGGAGGGCCACGGCGGCGGCATGGTGGTCAAGGGCTATGTGGGCATCGGCGAGAGCGCCCGGGGCAACCGGGGGCACCAGTCCTTCTTCATCAACGGACGGTACATGAAAAGCGGTCTGCTTTCCTCCGCTGTGGAGGAGGGCTGTCGGGAACGGGTGATGATCGGCAAGTACCCCACCTGCGTGCTGCACCTGACCATGCCCTATGACACGGTGGATGTAAACGTGCATCCCAACAAGCTGGAGGTGCGCTTCCAGAACGAGCCTGCGATTGCCCAGGCCCTGGCGGACATTGTGCGGGAGGGCATTGCCGACCGGGACGCACTGCAGCGTCCGCCGGAGATGCTCCTGACCCCGCAGCAGCCCGCTGCCGCGCCGGTGACGGTGACTCGCCAGACGGTGCCGCTTCCCGCGGACGTGAAGGTGCAGTCTGCGCCCGTGCCGCAGCCCAAGGCCCCTGTGCCGGAGGCTGTCCCTGCGCCCGCGCTGGCTGTGCCGCAGTTGTTCGTTACCTCCACCGCGCCGGTGATGCGGGAAACGCCCCGGGTGCTGGCAGGCTTCATGCCGACGCCGCCTGTGCCGCCCAAGATGCCTGTATGCCCGTCGGTTCCGGAACAAAACCGACCGGAGTTCGCTTTGCCCAAGCCCGAACGCCGGCCTGCCGCGGAGCAGGCTGCACCCAAGTCGGTTCCCACGCCTGTGCAGGAGCCGGAGCAGGTGCCCTCCTTCCTGCCGGACGCGCCCAAGCCCATGAAGCTGCTGGGCGTGGCGTTCAACACCTTCATCCTGGTGGAATACGAGGATCATCTGCTGATGATCGACCAGCACGCCGTGCATGAGCGGCTGCTCTTCGACCGGCTGATGAAAGCTTACGACCAGCATGCCTGCGGACAGGAGCTGCTTCTGCCCATGGTGGTGACGGTAAGCCGCCGGGAGCAGGCGCTGCTGCAGGAGCACCAGGAGCTGCTGTCCTCCATTGGCCTGACGGTGGAGCCCTTCGGCGACACGGAGGTGTCCATCCGCTCCATCCCCATGATTCTTGGCCAGCCCCAGGCAAAGGACTTCCTGCACGACATCCTGGACGAGCTGGAGAGCGAGCGGGGCGTGATCACCGTGGAGAAGCGCCGGGCTTCCATCCTGCAAATCGCCTGCAAGAAGGCCGTCAAGGGCGGCGATCCCCTCAGCGAGGACGAAATCCGCCACCTGGTGACCGCCATGATCGACCAGAAGGTCACGCCCACCTGTCCCCACGGGCGGCCGCTGGTCATTTCCCTCAGCCATACCGAACTGGACAAGCGCTTCAAGCGCATACAGTGAGGTGGCGGCATGGAGAAGAAGCAATGCTGCTGGGTGCTGACGGGCCCTACCGCCAGCGGCAAGACGGGCCTGTCCATCCGGCTGGCCCATGAGATGAACTGCGAGATCGTCTGCATGGACTCCATGCAGATCTACCGGGGGATGGACATCGGCACTGCCAAGCCCACCCGGGAGGAAATGGACGGCATACCCCACCACATGCTGGACGTGGCCGATCCCCGGGAGAGCTTCTCGGTGGCGCGTTACCAGGAAATGGCGGAGGAGGTCTTCCGCGGGATTCACGCCCGGGGCCGACAGGTGCTGCTGGTGGGCGGTACGGGACTGTACCTTCGGGCGCTGCGCCATCCCATGGCCATGGGCGATGTGTGCGGCGATGAGGCCATCCGGGAAGAACTGCAGGCCATTGCTGACGGCCCCGACGGGAAGCAGCGTCTCCACGACATGCTGGCGGAGGTTGACCCCGACACCGCCGCCCGTCTGCACCTGAATGACGTGCGCCGGGCCATCCGCGCCCTGGAGGTGTACAGGCTTACAGGCACGCCCTTCAGCAGACAGCCCCAGGTAGAGGCGGAACCGCCCTTCGGCTATCGCGTGGCCTCGCTGACCATGGACAGGGATACGCTCTACCGACGCATCGAGCAGCGGGTGGACGTGATGCTGGACATGGGCCTTGCGGAGGAAGTCTGCAGTTTGCTGGACAGCGGCGTTCCCGCTACAGCGCAGGCCATGAAGGGCCTGGGCTACAAGGAAATGATCCCGTACCTGCGGGGCGAATGCACCCTGGAGGAGGCCGTGTATCAGCTGAAGCTGGGCACGCGGCACTACGCCAAGCGGCAGCTGACCTGGATGCGCCGGGAGGAGGACGTCCTGTGGGTGGACAGCCTGGCCCCGGATGCCTTCAATCAACTGAAAAACTGGTATACAAGAGGAGAAGAAGCATGACCATTGAGGAACGGATTGCCCGGGCGGAGGCTGGCCTGAAGGAGGCCTTTGCCCGGATCGACGCCATGGAGGAGAGCGGCACCCGCCGGGTGCTGGACGCTTTCCAGCGCCATCAGGTGGCCTACCGGCACTTTGCCCCCACCACCGGCTACGGCTATGACGATGTGGGCCGTGACAACCTGGAGCGCATCTTTGCCGAGCTGTTCGGCACGGAGGCGGCCATTGTCCGCCCGCAGATCGCCAGCGGCACCCATGCTATCAGCCTGTGCCTGTTCGGCCTGACTCTGCCGGGGGATCACATCCTGTCCGCCACGGGCACGCCCTACGACACGCTGGAGGAGATCATCGGCTGGGGCGAGGGCGACGCGCCCATGGGCTCGCTGAAGGAAATGGGCGTCAGCTACAGCCAGGTGGAGCTGAAGGACGGCCGCATCGACGTGGAAGCGGTGGACCGTGCCATCACGCCCAGGACGAAGCTGGTCATTGCCCAGCGCAGCCGGGGCTATGCCTGGCGGCCCTCCCTGATGCCGGAGGAGTTTGAGCCTCTGGCGGAGATGCTGCACACCCGCCATCCCGGCGTGAAGCTGATGGTGGACAACTGCTACGGCGAGTTTGTCTGCGAGAAGGAGCCCAGCCATTACGGCGCGGACGTGTGCGTGGGCAGCCTCATCAAGAATCCCGGCGGCGGCCTGGCCCCCACCGGCGGCTACATCGTGGGCGACACGGAATCCGTCACCCGCATTGCCTACCGGCTGACGGCCCCGGGCATCGGCCTGGAGGTGGGTTCCTACGCCGCCAGCTATCAGCCCTTCTACCAGGGACTGTTCATGGCCCCGCACACGGTGGCCCAGGCCCTCAAGACCGCATGTCTGGCGGCCCGGGTATTCGAGGACATGGGCATGCAGACCACGCCGCCCGCCGCGCAGCCCCGGGCGGATATCATCCAGGCGATTCAGATGGGCACGCCGGAGCGCCTGGTGGCCTTCTGCCAGGGGATCCAAATGGCCTCGCCCATTGACAGCATGGCCCTGCCCGAGCCCTGGGACATGCCCGGCTACACCGATCAGGTGGTGATGGCCGCGGGCACGTTTGTGGCGGGGGCATCGGTGGAGCTGAGTGCCGACGCGCCCATGCGCGAGCCCTACACCGCCTATCTGCAGGGCGGACTGACCTATGTCCACGGGCGGATCGCCCTGGCACGCGCGCTGGAGCGCATGGTGCAGGTGGGCGCACTGACCCTGGACTGACCGGGCGCATGAAACCGCCTTCCTTTGCATACAGGTGGATGCAAGGAAGGTGGTTTTTTCATGCCTGAAAAGGAAAACAGCGTGCAGGAACTGAAGCCGAAGCCCCGTCCCCGCATGGAGCCGGAAAAGGCCGAAGAGAAGAAGCCGTCCATTGCCTGGCGGGAGCAGGTGAAGCGCAAGCCCGGGGAAGAGCTGCTGAAGAACCTGGCGGTGGCTTCCGCGCTGGTGGTGTGCGCCCTGGCGCTGCGAAGCGGTGCGGTGCCGTCCCTGACCCAGCCTACGGACGCGGTGCTGGCGGCGGTCACCGGGGATACGCTGCTGGACGAGCAGCTGGGCAAGCTGTCCTTCGTCAGCGCGCTGTTCCCGGAGGCCACGCTGGTCTTCGGGGAGCAGACGGAGGACGTGCTGATCATGCCGGTATCCGGCGCAGCAGTGATCCATGCCTGGAGTGAAGCGGAGCCCTACATCAGCTGGAGGTGCGCCTCCGGCCAGGTGGTATCCTCCCTGGACGGGGAGGTGTCCGGGGTGTACCACGGCAACGATGAGGAGCGTATTGTCCAGGTGACGGCGGACAGCGGCCTGTCCTGCCTGTACGGGAACATCGAAACAGCGGCGGTGGCTGCGGGGGACGCGGTGCGTGCCGGTGACGTGCTGGGGACGCTTTTGCCGGGAGCGGAGTGCGTGATGGAGGTGCGCCGCAACGGCCACAGCGTGAATCCCACTGCGCTGCTGGAGGCGGCGCCATGAGGCTGCGGATCCTCCGCCTGGGGGACACGGAGGTCTTTTTGCACGCAGGAACGCTGGCCTTCGCGCTGTACATGCTGCTGCTGGGGCAGGGCTGGCTGATGGTAGCAGGCATGGCCTCCATCCTCCTGCATGAGGGTGCCCACGCCGCCATGGCTGCGGCGGCGGGACATCCGCCGGAGGAGGTGGAACTGACGCCCCTGGGGGCGGTCATGCGCATGGATGAGGAGGACGCGCTGCCCGGGGGCTGGCGGCTGGTCATCATCCTGGCGGGCCCTGCCATGACGCTGACCTTGTGCGCCGCCGTGCTGCTGCTGACGAAGGCGGGCTTGCTGTCGCTGCCGGCCGGGCGGATACTGTTCCGATGCAACCTGGCCCTGCTGCTGCTGAACCTGCTGCCGGTCATGCCCCTGGACGGCGGAAGGCTGACGGCCCTCCTGCTGGGACGGTTCCTCCGGCCGCAGACGGTGCGGACTGTCATGCGGGCGCTGGGCGCGGCGGCGGGCTTTGCCTGTATCCACCTGAACCTGTGGGTCAGCTGGCGATACGGGGGCTGGAACCTGTCCCTGGCCGCGGCGGGGTGCTTCATGCTTTACGCAGGAGCTGTATCCGCCACCACCGCCGCCATGCAGGAGCTGCGAGCCTTCATGGACAGGAAGATCCGCATGGAGCAGCGGGGCTACAGCGCCGCGTGGTGCGTGAGCATCACGGACGATCTTCCCCTGCGCCGGGCGGTGAAGCTTTTGCATCCCCGGCGGCACACACTGTTCTGCCGGGTTGCGGAGCAGGGCGGGGTGCGGCTCATTCCGGAGGAGCGGGTGATTGACGCTTATCTGCGCTTTCCTGGAGAAACTTTGGGGCAAGTTGACGATTCTGCCCGTTGACATACGGCGCCGCGTGTGCTATCTTATGTTAGCTTCCAATAACTCATATGGGAGATGAGCCTTTCATGGATAAAAAGCAGCATGCGGCAAAGCGTGAAAATGTGGCGCAGCTTCAGCCCGGCGAATGGGGCATTGTGGACAAGGTGGGCGGCGAGGGCGCGCTGCACCGGCATTTGCTGGACATGGGCATTACCCCCGGCGTGCATGTGACCTTGCGCAAGACCGCCCCCATGGGCGATCCGCTGGAGATTCACCTGCGGGGCTATTCCCTGACCCTTCGCAAGGACGACGCGGCCAAGATCACCCTGCGTCAGGAGGAGGAGCAGGCATGAGGCAGCAGTATGTGTTCGCCCTGGCGGGCAATCAGAACAGCGGCAAGACCACACTGTTCAACGTGCTGACGGGATCCAACCAGCACGTGGGCAACTGGCCCGGCGTGACGGTGGAGCAAAAGACGGGCGTTCTTCTGCACCATCATCACGGCGGGTCGGGTCATTTTGGTGCGCCGGCCTTCGGCGGAGGCAAGGACAAGGCTGAGAACAACGACATCCGCATTGTGGATCTGCCGGGCATCTACTCCCTGTCGCCCTTCTCCATGGAGGAGATCGTCAGCCGCAACTTCATCACCCTGGAAAAGCCTGACGTGGTGATCAACATTGTGGACGCCACCAACCTGGAGCGCAACCTGTACCTGACGCTGCAGCTGCTGCAGCTGGGCACGCCCGTGGTCATCGCGCTGAACATGATGGACGAGGTTCGCGCCCACGGTGATGTGATCAAGGTGGATGAGCTGTCCCGCTGGCTGCAGGTGCCTGTGGTGGCCATCTGCGCCCGGAAGGGGGAGGGCATTGACGAGCTGGTGCGCCTGGCCATCGACGCGGCGGAGAACCATCGTCCTGCGCCGAAGCTGGACATCTGCACCGGCGCAGCCCACAAGGCGCTGCACGCCATCATCCATCTGGTAGAGCCCAAGGCCGTCGAGGCTGGGCTGAATCCCCGCTACGCTGCCACCAAGCTGTTCGAGGGCGATGAGCCCATGAAAGAGCTTCTCAAGCTCACCGAGGACGAGAACCACATCATCGAGGAGATCCTCACCGAGATGGAGGCCGCCGAGGGCATGGAGCGGGCGGCCGTCATGGCGGACGTGCGCTACCGCTACATAGAAAAGCTGCTGGAGAAAAGCTACATCCGGGGCACCCAGGACGATGACGAGCCCACCCGCTCGGACAAGATCGACCGGCTGCTGACCCATCCGGTGATGGCCATTCCCGTGTTCATCATGATGATGCTGCTGGTGTTCTGGATCACCTTCGGCCCCTTCGGCACCTGGGTGGCGGACGGCTTTGCCGCGCTGGTGGACGGGGGCATCGGGCTGATCGGCGACGCGCTGGCCCGGGCGAACGTGGCCTCCTGGCTGCAGGAGCTGATTGTGAACGGCGTGCTGACGGGCGTTGGCAGCGTACTGTCCTTCATGCCCACCATCGTGATTCTGTTCATGTGCCTGTCCATCCTGGAGGACAGCGGCTACATGGCCCGCGCGGCCTTCCTGATGGACAAGCCCTTGCGCCGCCTGGGCCTGAACGGCCGCAGCTTCATCCCCATGATCATGGGCTTTGGCTGCACGGTGCCGGCGGTGATGTCCTCCCGCAGCATGAGCAGCCGCCGGGACCGCCGCTTCACCATCCTTCTGACGCCCTTCATGTCCTGCGGCGCGAAGGTGCCGGTGTACGCGCTGTTCGCCGCAGCCTTCTTCAATGACAACAAGGTGCTGGTCATGTCCCTGATGTACCTGGGCGGCATCCTGGTGGCGATTCTGGCGGCCCTGGTGCTCAAGCGCGTGCTGTTCCACGGCGACGCGGCGCCCTTCATCATGGAGCTGCCCGCCTACCGCCTGCCCACGCCCCGCAACGTCCTGCGCACCATGTGGGACAAGGCCAAGGATTTTGTCCAGCGTGCCTTTACGGTGATCTTCCTGGCGACCATCGTGGTATGGTTCCTGCAGTCCTTCAACTTCCGCTTTGAGGCGGCAGCCTCGGTGCAGGAGAGCATGCTGGGGACGCTGGCGGGGGTCATCGCACCCATCTTCGCGCCGGTGGGCTTCGGCTCGGTGGAAGCCTCCACGGCGGTGCTGACGGGCGTGATGGCCAAGGAGAGCGTGGTCAGCACGCTGGCGGTGCTGGCGGGGGTGGATGCGGAGTCCGGCGCGATGCTGGCGGCGCTCCACGGAGTGTTCCCATCGGTAGCGGCGGCCCTGTCCTTCCTGACGTTTATCCTGCTGTACATGCCCTGCGTGGCCGCCTTCGCTGCCATGAAGCGTGAGCTGGAGAGCCGTACCTGGGCGATCTGCAGCGCCCTGGGCCAGTGCGGCGTTGCCTGGGTGTGCGCGTTCCTGGTGTACCATGTGTGCATGCTGCTGGGGCTGTAAACGCGTCTGTCCGCTGAAAACGGAGAAAATGCGGACGATTTGGACAACTTCTGTACCGAAAAGACTTCCGTCCATTGACAATCCGCGCCGAAACCACTATAATTTTCATATGCAGGCATTTTCATCTGCCGCCAAAGGGCGGCAGCATCATGAGGAGGTACAATACGATGGATATTCAACAGCTTCAGTCCATCTGCCGTCAGGTGAGGCGCAACATTATCACCATGACGAGCAAGGCGGGCGCTGGCCATCCGGGCGGATCCCTGTCCGCCACCGAAGCCTTTGTCGCGCTCTACTTTGACGTGATGAAGGGCGTCGATCCCCAGGATGACAAGAATCCCAACCGTGACCGCTTCGTCCTGTCCAAGGGCCATGCCGCGCCCGGCCTGTACGGCACGCTGTGCGAGCGTGGCTTCTTCGGCCGCGAGGAATTCGACAAGTTCCGCCAGCTGGGCGGCATCCTGCAGGGCCATCCCGATGTGAAGAAGTGCCCGGGCATCGATGCGTCCACCGGCTCCCTGGGCCAGGGTATTTCCATCGCCGTGGGCATGGCGCTGGGCGCCAAGCACACCGGCAATCCCTGCCATGTGTATACCATCATCGGCGACGGCGAGAGCCAGGAGGGCCTGGTCTGGGAGGCTTCCATGGCCGCCGCCCACTACAAGCTGGATAATCTGACCGTCATCTTCGACCACAACGGCATGCAGATCGACGGCACCAACGACGAGGTCATGTCCCTGGGCGATGTGGACGCCAAGTGGCGCGCCTTTGGCTACGACGTGATCGACGTCAAGGACGGCAACGACATGCAGCAGGTGCTGGATGCGCTGCACACGCCTGCCTGCCCCGGCAAGCCCCGGCTGATTCACCTGCATACGCTCAAGGGCAAGGGCGT
>JAXEEE010000162.1:0-10619 GCA_034104265.1 Eubacteriales bacterium
CGAAAGAAGTAAGACCCCTGGAGGACTACCAGGTAGATAGGTCATCGGTGGAAGTTCGGTAACGGATGGAGCTTGATGATACTAATAGGTCGAGGGCTTGATTACAGCGCTTGGTCGCTTCGGGAAACCGAAGGACAAAGAAGAGACTAATTGGAAAACGGTCTGAAATGAATCATTTGATGTGCAGTTGTCAGGGTGCGGGAAAGTGAATAGCTCACCATTTCCGGTGGCAATGACGAAGGGGTTCCACCTGTTCCCATTCCGAACACAGCAGTTAAGCCCTTCAGTGCCGAAAGTACTTGGCTGGACACGGCCCGGGAGGATAGGTCGCTGCCGGATTCCATATAGAAGCATCTCAATCGAGGTGCTTCTTTTTTTCATAGCAGGGGACGGAATTGCATGGCTGGCGCCGCCGTCATCCAGCCCGCAGTCGGAGCATTCGTCCGCATCGGGAGAAAGGGTCGCTGTCGGATCCGTAGGAAGCATTCACGGGTATGTCACAGAACGTATTTCAGGAGAATTGTTCAGCATTTGTTCATACTGGGGACATGAAGCTGTGATACCATGCAGCATACCGAAGTAAGATTCGGAAGAATCACCTTGCGCACGGCTGCGCAATATGATACCATGTTGCTGACCCCGCAGGGTCATGAAGGAGGTACATCCATGTTTTTCTGGGATTGGACATACATTCTGGTGATTCCCGGTCTGCTGCTTGGCCTGTGGGCACAGGCACGGGTGCAGAGCACCTACGCCAAATACAGCCGGGTAGGCACCCGCCTGGGCCGTCCCGCCAGCGAGGTGGTGGACGACCTGCTCCGCCGCAACGGCAACGGCCGGGTCAGCATCGGCCGGGTGAGCGGCCAGTTGACCGACCATTACGACCCCGCCCGTGAGACGCTGAACCTGTCCACGGGCGTGTACGGCTCCAGCAGCGTGGCGGCCCTGGGCGTTGCGGCCCATGAGGCCGGCCACGCCATGCAGAAGTTTGAAGGCTATACCCCGCTGAAGCTGCGCACCGCTGCCGTGCCCGTCGTCAACATCGGCTCCACCATGGCCACGCCCATCTTCATTGCCGGGCTGATTTTCGCCTGGGAGCCCCTGGTGAACGTGGGCATCCTGCTGTTCAGTCTGTCGGTGATCTTCGCGCTGATCACCCTGCCGGTGGAGTTCAACGCCAGCAGCAGGGCCGTGCAGATGCTCACCGAGGGCGGCTACGTCACCGGCGAGGAGGAGCAGGGCGTGCGCAAGGTGCTCAACGCTGCCGCCCTGACCTATGTGGCTGCGGCTGTCACGAGCCTGCTGTCCCTGCTGCGCCTGCTGATCATCGCGGACAGGAACCAGAACCGCCGGTAAGCACGCCGGATCAACACATCATACAGCCGCTTGTATCGCGGTGCTTGAAGAACAGGGAACAGTCACGGCCATTTGCGCTGCTGTGGCTGTTCCTTCGTTTCTTTCTGTGATGGGACAGCATCACACCCACTGGCCTGCAAGCAGGTATTTTGAGGAGGTGAAAGGGATGGAAGCAGTTTTCGCGGACAGCTCCTGCATCCATGCATGGATGCAGCTGGTGAGAAAGGTCAGCTGGAATTTCCCGGGCCTTGAGACGGAAGCAAGTATCGTGGAGCATGAAAAGACCGTGCTGAAGTTTATGGGCAAAAGGCAGGCGCTGTGCGTCCAAAGTCAGGGAGCGATCATCGGCGTTCTTCTCTTTTCCCGCAGCAGGAATATGATCTGCTTCCTGGCGGTGGATCCTGATGATCGGAAGCAGGGCGTTGCCTCGCTCCTGATGAGAAGGGCGCTGGATGAACTGGACAGGAACCGGGACATCACGGTATCGACGTTTCGCGAGGATGACGATAAGGGGATTGCGCCCAGGGCGCTGTACAGGAAATTCGGCTTTCAGGAAGGAGAATTGACTGAAGAATTCGGGTATCCCAATCAGGTGTTTGTGCTGCAGCCTGCGTCCCCGGAGGATTGATCGGATGCCGCGGTACACGAAAGGCTCCCTCGTAAGAGGGAGCCTTCTGTTTCTTTTGCGTCAGTCCTTGCCGGAGGAGCACTTCTCCGCATCGATGGCCAGCACCAGCATCAGCACGCACAGCGCGTCGGCGGGATTCTCCACGTCGATGGCGTACACGTCCGTCCAGTGCATCAGCTCCTTGGTGATGGAGGCGATGTGCCGCCCGCCCGCATCGCGGATGGTGTAGTCCCAGGCCAGGAAGTTGCCCTCCACCTGCCAGTCGTTGCAGTCGATGCTGTAGCGGGGCTTGAAGAAGGATAATTCCCGGCGGATGCACCCAAGGTACCGCTGCCCCAGGTACATTTCAAACTGGGGCAGCAGGGTGATCACCCGCTCCTTCACCACGCCGACCTCACGATCCTGCGTGTCGAAGATTTTCAGGCAGTGGCCCCAGGCCAGCTTGCTCCGGACGGTGTAGAGGACGCTCCCGTCCTCGGCGTAAATGTCGTAGCTGTCCATCCAGGACAGCATCCTTTGCTTGAACAGCAGCCGCATGGTCTGCTCCTTTCTGTTACTCAGCGGTGCGCAGGGTGTAGCCCTCGCCTTGGCGCACCAGGTCGAAGGCGCGGCCGTCGAAGGTGATGCGCTGGCCGCAGAGGGCGACGGGCTTCTCCCCGCCCAGGGGGTAAGGGTAGAGCACCGACACCAGCGTATGCTCGCAGGATGCCTCACGGGTGGTGGCGCACAGGTGGTACTGCGTGGGAAGCCCTTCGTACTCGGCGGGATCCACCCCGTCGAACACGTCGCTCTGGGTCATGGCCATGTCGCGGTTGAACAGCACGGTCATGCCGGCCTTCTGTCCAGCCATGTGCGCGGTGTTCCTGCCGATGTCGAAGGGGTACAGCGCGTGCAGGCGGAAGTCGATGGTCTCCGGGGCCTGCAGGCGGATCTCGTCCACAAGGACGAAGAACCCTTCCTCCGTATACAGCACATGGCGCCTGTTGACAAGCAGCCCCGGCACCGTCCGGGCGAAGGCTGGGGTCGCGTCGCCGCGCATGTACACCAGGCCGCCCTGTTGACGGCATGCCTCGATGCAGCCCCGGGCCGCGATCAGCTGCTCATACTGGGACTTGGCGGAGCCGTTCATTTCCTCGGCTTTGGTGGTCTTGCGCAATTGGGCGAACTGCCCCACGCCGCCGATGGTGACGGCGTTCTTGGACTTGGTTTCCCGCCGCCAGTTCAGGTGCATGCTGCTCCAGAAGCCGATGTAGTACCCGGACTGGATGGCCAGCGGCTCCCCGAAGGCGTGCAGGACAAAGGCGTTCTGGTCGCCGTGGCTGTGGCTGACCGAGCCGTAGGGGCTGGCCTTGAAGCAAAAGGCAAGGTGCTTGTCCTCATCCGCCATGTCCCGGTGCAGGGTGGCCCAGCCGATATCCCGGAACCAGGTCAGGCTCGTGCCGGGTTCCGGCGGGCATGCGTCCACGGGCTGGTCATACAGCAGGCGGAAGAACAGCTCGTCAAAGTCGAAGTTCCACCAGCCGTAGTTGTAGAACAGGCCCTCGGTGCCCTTGCCGCGCTCCCGTGCCCTGTCATAATACCAGGCAAATTGCGGCGCCATGGGATTGTCCGTGGCCGCGCTGAGCATCCGCATGGTGAAGCCCGCCTTCAGCCCGGGGTAGTCCCCCAGGTCGGACATGTCGCCGAAAGCCATGAAGCGGGTATCCTGGCAGTAGGTGTTGAGGATGAACCGTCCCGTGTTGCGGAAGAAGGGCCGGGCGAACACATCCACGCCGGTGGCCTTCTTCAGCAGGGTGATGGCCTCGGTGAAGAAGGACACCCCGGTCTGCCAGTAGGCCGGGCCCTCCGCCCAGCCGCCGTCGTCCCCGCCCCAGGGGGTGAACAGGCAGAAGAAGTACTCGATGGTGTAGTCAAGCCAGCGGCGTGCTTCCTCATCCTCGCCAAAGAGCGCCAGGGCTGCAGGCACCAGCGTCATGGACAGGGAGCGCACGCCGTGGCTGTCCAGGAGCTTGATGTGGATGCGGATGTCCTCGGTGGCGTAGCGGAACAATTCCCGCCCACGGGCCAGCAGCGCGTCATGGACGCATTGGCGTTCCTCCGCCGTCAGTTCGTCGTGGAGCCAGTCGTAGCCCCAGGCCAGGGCCGTGGTGACGCGGAAGGCCGCCTCGTCGTTGTAGCTGCGGGCGGTGGGGCCGTTCACATCCCACCGGGCCAGGGCCAGGAGCCAGCGGCGGGCGTTGTCCAGGTATAGCCTGTCGCCCGTCAGGCGCCAGGCAACCGCGCTGTGCTTCACGGCGTAGAGGGCCTCCTGGCAGTCCACGTACATCTGCCGCCACAGGGGGATCACCCGGATATTCCCCGGATAGGGCTGGGGCTCCGGCTTGACGGGCACGTCCATCCAGGGATTCACACCGCTGGAAAGGAACGCATCCCATTGCTTGCGCAGGGGGCCTGCGACAGCCTCCCGGGCCCGGGGCAGATCCTCCTCCCGCAGCCAGATGCGGGGATGGCCGCCAATGGCGTCATACCGGTGCGCCCGGCCGATCAGCGGCGTGTGCACCGCGTCCTCCGCAATGGAGAAGGCCTTCTCCGGCACGATCTCCTCCTCCCCGGCGAAAACCCGGTAGGTGTACGCGCCGGGGGCCATCGCGCAGCCGGGGGTGAAGAAGTTGCAGTCAATGCCCTCAAAGCAGTAGGCCAGCTGCCCCTCGCGGCGCACCTCGATGCGGCAGGGGGCGTCGTTCCCGGCGGGGGGCATCCAGGTGAAGCGGGCTGGATTCTCCGTGCAGACGCATCCGGCAGGGCGGTCGTAAACATGATAATGCATGAGCGGGCTTCCTTCCTGGCGTATTGGGTGATGCATACGGTCATCAGTGCCCTGATTATACCATCGTGCCGACGGGAACGCAATGCGGCGGGAAAAAAGCGGCGCGAACCGCCTCCGGTGAGACAGTCCGCGCCCAGGGCCCGCCGGGAATGCTCCCTGCAGCCCGTCATTTCTTCTTTTCCGTGGAGGCTCGCGCCCAGGCCAGCACCGCTTCCGCCGCAGGCTTCGACATGCCGGGGACGGCCAGCAGCTCCTCCAGTGATGCCTCGCGAATGGCCTTCAAGCTGCCCAGCCGGTTCAGCAGGGCCTTGCGCCGCTTGGGGCCAACGCCGGGGATGTCCTCCAGCTGGCTGTGGATGCTGGCCTTGCCCCGCAGCGCCCGGTGGTGGGTGATGCCGAAGCGGTGGGCCTCGTCGCGCACGCGCTGAATCAGGTGCAGCTCCGGCGTGTGGTGATCCAGCAGAATCGGCTCCTCCCGGTCGGGGAGGAAGATCTCCTCCTGCTTTTTCGCCAGGCCGAACATGGCCACATCTGCGCCCATGTCCAGCAGGGCCTGCCGGGCGAAGCGCAGCTGCTGGGGGCCGCCGTCGATCAGTACCAGATCCGGCAGATCGCTGAACTTGCCCCCGATGGGGCTGAGGCCCGCCGCCTCCCGCTCGGCCTTTTCCTGCAGGCCGTGGGCGAAGCGCCGCCCCAGCACCTCGTTCAGGGAGGCGAAGTCGTTGGCGCCCTCCACGGTCTTGATGCGGAAGTGGCGGTATTCCTTCTTGGCAGGCACGCCGTCGATGAACACCACCATGCTTGCCACGCTCAGCACACCCTGGGTGTTGGAAATGTCGTAGCCCTCGATGCGCCGGGGAGGCTTCGGCAGACCCAGCGCCCGGCCAAGAGCCGCCGCCGCGCCGGTGGTGCGCTCCTCCTGGATGGCCGCGCGGGCGTTGCGCTTTTCCAGGGCGTCGGCGGCGTTCTTGGCGGCCAGCAGCACCAGGTCGTGCTTCTCGCCCCGCTTGGGGGTAGCCAGGGTCACCGCGCCGCCCTTCTGCTGGCGCAGCCACTGCTCCAGCTGCTCCTGTGCGCCCTCCGGCAAGGCCTGCACCAGCACATGGCGGGGGATCAGGTTCGCGTCCTCGTAGTACTGGGTCAGGAAGGAGGCCAGCACCTCGCCGGGCTCCTCGCTGCCTTCCCGGGGCAGGGGGAAGCTGTCCCCGCCGATCATCCTGCCGCCCCGGACGTACACCGTCTGCACCATGGCGTCCAGCCCGTCCTGGGCGATGGCCAGGATGTCCTGCTCCGCCGCGGCGGTCTGGATGGCGATCTGCCGCTCCATCAGTCCCTCCACGTCCCGGATCTTATCCCGGAGCACCGCGGCCTGCTCGTACTGCATGCGGGCGGCGGCATCGGCCATGTCCCGCTTCAGGCTGTCCACCACCCTGGCGTAGTCGCCCCCCAGGAAGGACAGCACCCCGTCCAGCATGTCCCAGTATTCCGCCTCGGTGCACTTGCCCGCACAGGGCGCCAGGCACTTGCCGATCTCGTAATTCACGCAGGGGCGGCAGGGCGTTTTCAGGGGCAGGGCCTTCTTGCAGGTGCGCAGGGGGAACACATCCCGCACCGCGCCGATGACCTGCTTCACCGCCGTCGCGCCGATGTAGGGGCCGAAGTACTTCGCGCCGTCCTTCTCCATGCGCCTTGCCAGGGTCAGGCGGGGGAAGGGCTCCTTCAGATCCACCCGCAGGTAGGGGTAGTGCTTGTCATCCTTGAGGAGGATGTTGTAGTAGGGCCTGTGCAGCTTGATGAGGTTGCACTCCAGGCACAGGGCCTCCAGGTTGCTTTCGCACAGGAGAATGTCGAAGTCCGCGATGTGGCTGATCATGGCCGCGACCTTGGGGGTATGGGCCGTATCGCGGAAGTAGGAACGGACGCGGTTTTTCAAATTGACCGCCTTGCCCACATAGATGATGGTCCCCTCCGCGTCCTTCATCAGGTAGCAGCCGGGACTCTCGGGCAGCTTGGCGATCTTCAATTCAAGATTTTCGCCCCAGTCAATCTTCGCCATGGGCGCACCCTCCCTTCATGCCGTGGATCCGGTTCATTCATGCCGGACGACGGACTGGTAGTAGCTCCCGAATTCGGCCAGGGCGTCGATGATGGGCAGCATCTCCCTGCCCAGCGCCGTCAGCCCGTACTCCACCCGCGGGGGCATCTCATGATAATCATGCCGGTAGGCAAGCCCGTCGTCCATCATCTGGCGCAGGCTGTCCGTCAGCACCTTCTGGGATATGCCGTCCAGATCCCGCTGCAGCTCGTTGAACCGCCACGGGCGGGCCTTCAGGTTGCGCAGGATCAGCAGCTTCCATTTCCCGCCGATCAGGGATACCGCCGTTGCCACCGGGCAATCGGGCAGCTCGTCTTTCGTCTTCATGGCACATCACCTCCGGGATCATGATAGCACATTTCTTTTCGTGTGTACAGTCACAAAAAAGTGCGTACTTGCAGGAGCGTGTGTTCATCTGTACAATCAAGGCCGGCAGGGAGACTTGCCAATATCATCCGGAGGTAACCGAACATGAGCAACTACGCGAAGATCAGCATTGGCCGGGAGGGCCGCACCGAGCTGCACGACAGCCTTGGCCTGACCGGGGCGGAAATCAGCATCAACAGCCTGCCTGCGGGGGCGGGGGTGCCCTTTGTCCACGCCCACAGGAAGAATGAGGAAATCTACGGCATTCTGGCGGGGGAGGGCAGGGCCGTGATTGACGGAGAGGACATCGCGCTCGCCGCCGGGGATTGGCTGCGGATCGCCCCTGCCGCGAAGCGTCAGTTCTTCGCGGGCGAACAGGAGGGGATCACCTATGTGTGCATCCAGGTGAGGGAGGGCTCGCTGGAGGGCTTCACGGCGGAGGATGCGGTGATTGGCTGAGCGGGCAGCGTTGAGCAGCCAGCAAGCCTGAAACAAAACAAATCATCCGAACCGGCAGCTGATGATAGCGACTGGTTCGGATGATTCTTTCTGTCGTGCCGGAGGCGGGACTCGAACCCGCACGGGGAGCACCCGCTTGATTTTGAGTCAAGTGCGTCTGCCATTCCGCCACTCCGGCAACAGGCTGATTATAGCATAGTCCCGGCGCATTTGCAAGGGCCGGACTGGAAATTGCCCGGGTCAGGGTGTGGCCTGGGCGCGGATCCACGCGGCGACGGCCTCCGCATCCACCCCGGCGGGAGCCGTCGCGTCCACCACAAGCCTCGGCCCGTTCGCGCAGAAGCGCTCCATGCCCCGGCGCTCAATCCCTTCCACATAGCCCTCGTAGGTCAGCACGGAGGCCGGTCTGAGGGGTGCGCCTTCCGGCTCCGGGTAGCGGTCGTTGACCACGTGGCCCCGATGGCGTTCGGGGCTCATGTCCCGGGCGGCAAAGCGTCTGTACAGCGCCTGATGATCCCCCGTCAGCAGCACGGTGAGCCCCGTGTAGCCGGTTTTCTCCAGCAGGGCCATGATGGCGGGCCGCGTGGCGTCCTCGAAGTTGTTCTCCAGGATGAAGGACTGCTCCAGGCGCATCAGCTCCTCCGCGCAGTCCCAGAGGATGGCCGCGGCGGCCTCGCCCAGGCGAACCTTCTCCGCCCGGCAGGTGAAGCCCAGGGTATCGAACAGCCGCTCCTTGATGTGATCCTTGGAGAACACCGGCAGGGCCATCAGGGTCGAAAGCTGCCGCGCCAGGGTGGTTTTGCCTGAGGCGGGCGGCCCGGCCACCAGGATGCAGTACTTCATTGTTGCGCCTCTCTCCGGCCTGCGGGGCCGTTTTTCTGCATGATAGCACAGGAAGGAAAAACTGGCAACAAATTTCTCTGCAGAGCCCCTTGACGGACTGTGTCATCTGTGATACGATGACTGTCGCGAAAAGTAAATACCCTTATCACGAGTGGCAGAGGGACGGGCCCGATGAAGCCACGGCAACCGGCCTCCATCAGGGAGGACAAGGTGCCAATTCCCACAGCGCGGCACACGCCCCCTATGCGGGCAGCGCTGACAGATAAGGACAATCCCTGACGATTGCTCCCCGCCTGTGTCCGTGTGCAGACCAGGCGGGTTTACTTTTTCCAGGCGGAATATTTCCCTTCGACCGAAAGGAGCGGCTCCATGCGCAAACTCTTTACCTCTGAATCCGTCACCGAAGGCCATCCCGACAAGCTGTGCGACCAGGTATCCGACGCGGTGCTGGATGCGATCCTCGCCCAGGATCCCATGGCCCGGGTGGCCTGCGAGACCTGTGCCACCACCGGCATGGTGATGGTCATGGGCGAGATCACCACCACCGCGAAGGTGGATATTGCCTCCATCGCCCGGGATGTGGTGCTGGATATCGGCTACAACTCCTCCGACATGTGCTTTGACGGCAACTCCTGCAACGTGCTGACGGCGGTGCATGCCCAGAGCCCGGATATCGCCATGGGCGTGGACGCGGCCCTGGAAACCCGTGCGGAGGACGTCAACGACACCGGCGCGGGGGATCAGGGCATGATGTTCGGCTTTGCCTGCGACGAGACCCCTGAGCTGATGCCCATGCCCATTGCCCTGGCCCACCGCCTGACCCGCCGTCTGACCCAGGTGCGCAAGGACGGCACGCTGCCCTGGCTGCGCCCCGACGGCAAGAGCCAGGTGACCGTGGCCTACGAGGACGACAAGCCCGTGGCGGTGGATGCGGTGGTGATCTCCACCCAGCACGCCCCCGAGGTGAGCCAGGAGGAAATCCGCACGGCGATCCTGGAGCAGGTGATCCGCCCGGTGATCCCTGCCGAGCTGCTGAACGACGACACGAAGTACTACATCAACCCCACGGGGCGGTTTGTGCTGGGCGGCCCTGCGGGCGACTGCGGCCTGACGGGCCGGAAGATCATCGTGGACACCTACGGCGGCTATGCGCCTCACGGCGGCGGCGCCTTCTCCGGCAAGGATCCCACGAAGGTGGATCGCAGCGCGGCCTACGCAGCCCGGCACGTGGCGAAGAACGTGGTGGCCGCCGGCCTGGCGAAGCAGTGCCAGATTCAGCTGGCCTACGCCATCGGCGTGGCGAACCCCGTCAGCCTGCTCATCGACACCAAGGGCACGGGCGTTGTGCCGGACGATGTGCTCTCCGCCGCCGTGCGCAAGCTGTTCGACCTGCGCCCCGCCGCGATCATCAGCCGTCTTGACCTGCGCCGCCCGATCTACCGGGCCTCCTGCAACTACGGTCACTTCGGCAAGGCCGGTCTCCCCTGGGAAGAGACGAACTACGTGGACGCGCTGCGCCGGGAAGTGCTGGGTGTGTGAGACGAGGGAAGGGGGCACCGCCCCCTTCACCCCTGCCAGAGGGCTGCATAGCCCTCTGGACTCCCATTCTCGCGAATGGGTTATGCCCCTCCGGTCGCAGTTGCGCGCGCGTGGAGCTGCACCGCGGCTTGCGCGAGGGCACGGCGCGCGGAGGGCGCGCCGCGCTTGCGGGGGTCACGGTGGGCAGTGCCCACACCCGGCACGCGATTGAGTTGCGCGCCTCCGGTCAGGCTGAACACGCGTGGAGCTGCACTGCGGCTTGCGCGCCGCGCTTGCGGGGGTCACGGCGCACAAAGGGTGCGCCGCGACGCGGTCGTGCTGGCCCCCAGGGGGCAAGGCCCCCGGGACCCCCGGAACCGGGTCGGCCTGCCCCGAACCCCGGCGGTGGGCGTCGCCCATGGCTGACTCGTGGTAATACCCTTGTCCCTTGTGCTGTTATGGTTGACTCAACGGGTGCAGGAGCTGGCTCCTGCACCCGTTGCTGTTTGCGCACAAGATGCATGGCC
>JAXEEE010000163.1:0-19015 GCA_034104265.1 Eubacteriales bacterium
ACCCACCCCTGCAAGTGTACGCCTTGCGGAGGAAATCGTCAAGCCCACAATGTCAGGAACCGTCACATCCGACGCAATTTCATCCCCCGTGGGCGCAATCTGCAGGTACTGCAGGGTGTCCTGCATGATCTGCCGGGCGAAGGGCGCGGCGGTGGTGCCGCCGTAGTCCACCGGCACATGGGCTTCCTTGACCACCACCAGCACCGAGAACTGCGGATCGTCCGCCGGGGCAAAGCCGTAGAAGGAGCCGATGTGCACGTCCCGGACGATGACCCCGTCCTTGTACACCTGGGCGGTGCCGGTCTTGCCGCCGATGCGGTAGCCGGCTATGGCGGCGTTCTTTCCGCCGCCCTCGGACACCACCCGCTCCAGCAGCGTCCGCATGATCCGGCTGGTCTCCGGGGAGATGGGCGTGGACACCACCGTTGGGTGGAAGCGCTGCAGCACCTCGCCCTCCCCATCAAGCACCTCGCTGACCAGGTAGGGCTTCATCAGCTTGCCGCCGTTGACGGCCGCGTTGGCCGCCATCACCAGCTGCAGGGGCGTCACCGCCACGGACTGCCCGAAGCCGATGCGGGCCAGATCCACATTCTTCACATACCGGCTGCCGATGAGGATGCCCGCGCTCTCCCCGGGCAGGTCGACGCCGGTTTTCTTCCCCAGCCCGAAGGCTGTCAGATACCGGTAGAAGGTGTCCGTGCCCATGCGCAGGGCCAGCTCCACAAACACCGGGTTGCAGCTGTTCTTCAGCCCCTCGGCCATGGTTTCCGCCCCGTGGGCCTTGCCCCAGCAGCGGATGGTATCCCCGTCCACGGTGATTTTGGCGGAGCAGTAGAACTGGTCGTCCGGGTTGGTCACACCGGAATCCAGCGCGGCGGCTGCCGTGACAATCTTGAAGGTGCTGCCCGGCTCGTACACGTCGGAGATGGCGGTGACGCGCATCAGCTCCGTCAGGGCAGCGGCTTCGTTTCTCGGCGGGTCGTTGGGGTCGTAGTCGGGCTTCATGCATATGGCCAGGATGCCACCGGTGCGCACGTCGGTCACGATGCACAGCACGCTCTCGGCCTCGTTGACCTCCAGGCACTCCCGCATGGCCTTTTCGCAGACCTGCTGAATGGCCGCATCCACCGTCAGGCGCAGGGTGTCCCCCTGCTGGGCGGGAATGTACCAGCCCTCCGTGCCCGCCAGGATCCGGTTGCGGGCGTCCACCTGCCGCAGGTAGCTGCCCTCCGTCCCGGCCAGAACATCCTCATACTGCTGCTCCAGGCCGGACTGGCCCAGGCTGTCCACGTTCGTCAGCCCCAGCACCTGACACAGGAGATCACCATAAGGATACCATCTTCGCGCGTCTTCGTCAAAGGTAATGGCGGACAGCCCTGCGGAAGCGTCCGTTTCCGCCTTCAGGCGGCGGATTTCGTCCACGGTTTCCCGGGTCACCTGCCGCTTGAGGATCACCGAACCCTTGGTTTTGTCCGAGAGCTTCTTGGCCGCTGCTGCCCGGTCCAGGGGCAGCACCTCCGTCAGCACATCCAGAAATGCGTCTGTGTCCGTCACCAGGCGTGGGTCGGCGCACACCATGTAGGAGGTGGCGCTCAGGGCCAGCACGTTGCTGCCCCTGTCCACAATGGTGCCCCGCCGGGCGGTGACAATACCTTCCTTCGTCCATTGGCTGACGCCGCGGCGGGTCAGCTCGTCATGCTCGAGTATCGTCAGCTGCCATAGCCGGAGGGCCACCAGGAGGAACAGCGCCCCCAGGATCACCACCAGCAGCAGCATTCTTTTGCGAACCTTCAGTTCGGGATGCATACCCGTCCTCCCGGCTTCGCAAATATTCCACATGGGAGAGCGCCGCACACCGCCGTTTACAAGCAATGGCAAAAAAGCGGCGGCTCAAACCCGTACCATGCTTTTTTGCCATGCTTTGCGGTCAGATCGGCCGCCGGTATGTGCTTTGCGCAGGGCGGAAGCCGCCCTGTCCTCAGTCTCCCAGAATGGTCGCCAGTCTTTCACCGGTCACGCCGCCGCTCTGCGCGGAAAGAATCATATCGGCGTTCTCCGGCGCGGTGAGGTAGATCACGTTCACGCCCTTGGAGGAGATCATGCCCATCTGCACTGCCTGATAGCTCACGTTCACCTCCGCCGCGCTCATGGCCAGCTGGGTCTCCAGCTCCTCGTTGCGGCGGGTGACGGACTCAATGCGGGACTGCATGTCGTTGACGCGCTTGGTGGTGTCCAGCACCTGGCTGCGCCCCACCAGGCACATGAGCCCCAGCGCGCAGAACAGCGCCGCCAGCATCACGCAGGCCATGCTGCCCTTCACGCCGTCCCGGCTGATCATGCGGATGCGGGCGGTGTCGTTGCGGCCGATGGCCCTGTGGCGGTCGGCGCGGCGGCGGCGGGGCCGGGCGGGCTGATCGGGAATGGGATTGGCATAGCCGTACCCCTCGTCCCCCCGCAGCTCAGGCAGATAGGCGCTGCAGGTCATACGCTCTCCGCGCAGGTTTCTGTCGGCAACCTTGCCGTAGGAATAGGGCTTCATATCGTTCCAGGCGAAGTGGGCCTTCCGCCGGAAGATGCGGACAAGAGGCAACATACGCTATTCACCCCTTTGGATTTTGATGCCTTGAAGAAGGGTTATGCCTGCCCTTCCAGGGCGGAAATGCTGTCCAGGATATCGGGCAGGTCAGCCATAAAGGCGGCGAACTGCTCGTCGGCGGCGGGACGGGCCACAATGCGCACATGATCGTTGGCGCCGGTGATCTCCACGTCCTTCTCGTCCCCCAGGATATTCTGACGGATCTTGCCGGGCAGCAGCACGCGGCCCTGGCCGTCGCACTCCTGGCCGCGGAAGGACAGCGCGTCCAGCTGCTCCAGGTAGCGCCGGAGCTGCGCGTTGACCCTGCCCAGCTTCTCGTAGCGGTCCCGCATACGGGCCCACATCAGCGTGGGATACAGGGCGATGGACTTGAAGTCGAAGGATGGGGCGATGCAGAAGGTGGCCCCCAGCTGCTCGCGGAAGGCCAGGGGCACCACCAGGCGGCCCTTGGCGTCCAGGGAGTGGGAATAGGAGCCGATAAACGTCCTGCTGTATTTTTCCAGCAGGGCCTGATCCTCGGCGGTGAGCGCCTCGTCAGCGGCGGCAGCGGCAGCGATGGCAGCGGCGTCCGGCAGGACAGCGTCCGTCCTCGGCTGATCGTCATTCGTTCCCGGCACCACTAATCACCACCTGATCCCCACTTTTTTGATCACTGCCCCCATTATATCCCACCGGCAAAAATTGTGCAAGCCGTCGGACAGGATCTATCAAAAAATTATCGTGTCCTTTTTGTGAACCTGATTTCATATTTTTGTAATTAATTTGCAATGTATTTGTTTGCCTTTTGTGGTCTGATGTTCGCCTCCGCCCACATTTTGTGGACAAAAAAAGCGCCTGACAATCTGTCAGACGCTTGCATCGCGAATTCTCCACCCGCTCCGGAATGGATGTTACATTTTCTTAACAAAGAAATAAGATTTTGTTCAGTTTTCCAGGGGAACCTCCGCCAGAGCGAAGTTCAGGCTGTCGCAGGAGGTCAGCATGTAGCGCACCCCCTGCTGCACACCGTTGAAGCCCGCGCGGATGCCTGCGCCGTGCAGGTGGCCGTACACCACCGTGCTGACCTGGTACCGCTCGAACAACCGGGTGAAGCCCGTGTCCCGCTCCAGCTCGTACAGGGGCGGATAGTGCATCATGACCACCAGGGGCCGGCCGGCACGCAGCTTCGCCGCCTCCTGCAGGGCCATCTCCATGCGCATCAGCTCCCGGTCGTGGATCTTCTGATCCTCCGGGGCCAGGGCCGTCTCCGCCGTGGGGATCATCCACCCCCGGGTACCGCAGACCACCGCTTCCCCCAGATCCAGCGCGCTGTGCTGGATCACCTGCATACCGGCGGGCAGCACGGCACGCACCTGGGTCAGGGAGTTCCACCAGTAATCGTGGTTGCCCTTGGTCAGCACCTTGCGCCCGGGAAGCGCGCCAATCAGCTGCAGGTCGGGCACGGCGTCCCGCAGCTGCAGCGCCCAGGAGATGTCCCCCGGGATCAGCACCGTATCTTCCTCACCCACGCGGGCGCGCCAGTCCTGGCTGATGCGCTCGAAGTGGCTGTCCCAGTGGCTGCCGAAGACGTTCATGGGCTTGTCGTCGCCGCCGGGCAGGTGCAGGTCACCAATGGCAAAGAGCTTCATGGATGTTCCTTTCAGCGGTTGTCCTCGTCCTCGTCGTCGTCCTGCTCGTTTTCCTCATCCTCGCGGACGCTCTCCAGGGACAGCTCGTTCTCGATCTCACCGTACTCCTGGCTGGGGATATCCTCGTCGATCTCGGGGATGATCTCGTCCATGGTGCTCACGGAGTCCATGCCGCCGATGGAAGCAGTATCGACATGCTCCTGCTCGGTATCGTCGTCGCGGTTGTCCTGGCCGCTCATCTCCTTGAGGCAGAACAGGCACACGTCCCGGCCGGGCAGGGCGGGCGCCTCATTGCACACGCTGCACAGCTCGATCTCATCCCTGGGGGCGTCGCCCTTCATCTCGCGCAGGCAGACCTTGCAGTACTTCTCGGTCTCGGTGATATAGTTCAGTTCGCAGCGGGGGCAAAGCACAAATTTCATTTGGGACTCCTCCTCTATGATCATGGGCATGATGCTTGTATGCTCAGGGCCTCTCAGGCCCAGGAAAGCGGATGCTGGCATGGATTGCCATGGCAGAGGGCTGCCAGTTCGGTTGACGGCGGGCGAAAGATATATTACACTTCCTTCACGGTTTGTAACCAAATCGTAACAGAACGGAGGTCAACACGATGACACGAAAGCACACGGCCCGGATCCTGGCATTCCTGCTCCTGACTGCCTCAACCGCGCAGGCGGAAGCGCCCGCATCCCAGTTCGGCTTCAGGGGCTGGCCCTATCGCCAGCGTCCCGCATGCCAGGAGACGCAGCCCGCGGAAACCGCTTCGCCGCTGCCTTCCGCCGCACCCACCGTCATTCCCACCAGCTGCCCTTCCGGCGGCACAAATGAGGATGAAAATGGGACGATTCCTCCCGTCAGTGCCACTCGGGAGCCCATGACCCCCACGGAGCCGCCACTGAGCGCCCCGACGGCGTCACCTGCTCCCACCGCGACCGCAGAACCTACCCTCCGGCCCACCGCCGCGCCCACGGAAAAACCGGCCGCAACGCAGGCCCCTTCCATGGATGAAGATTATAATACAAACTCTGTATCCGCGCAAGAGCAAATTGCACTGAAACTGCTCAATAATGACCGTATTGCCAACGGTCTGCCCGCCCTGACCATGGATCCCGTCCTGTCGGAGCTGGCGAGGATCAAATCCAACGACATGCGGGACAACCGCTACTTCGCCCATGAGTCCCCCACCTACGGCAACGCCTCGGCCATGCTGAAGACCTTCGGCTACGCTTTCAATGCCGTGGGCGAGAACATCGCCCATCACGCCAATGTGGAGAAGGCCCAGGCGGCGTTCATGTCCTCCGACGGCCACCGGCGGAACATTCTGTCCTCCTCCTGGACGAAGGTGGGCATCGGCGTCAACGTGGACGCCCAGGGCTACGTGTACGTGACCCAGCTTTTCGTCCGGTAACACGCCCCGACAGCAGCGTCCCCCTGCCCAAAAGCAGGGGGGCGTTGTTCTATTGGGGCCAGTCCTCCTCCCGGGCAAGGGCCAGGCCGATGCCCGACATGGGCGTCACCCCCGGCAGGGACACGCCCTCCGCGTGGAGGATGGCCCGTCCCGCCGCGCTGCCTCTCCTGCGCGGCACAGGCTCAGCCTGATGTGCGGATGCAGGCGCTTCCTCCACCGCCGGGCGGAAGCGCAGATTTGGCGTGGGCGGCAGCAGATTACGGGGCAGACCCCTTCGCATGGCGGGGAGCAGCGCAGCCTCCTGGCGCGCAAGGGCCGGGGCGTGGGTGGGATGGATCCGTTTCATGTATGCGTCGCCTCCATGTGGCCCACCCCGTATCGTTCAGGTGGGCTGCTCCATGGTATGCGCGTCTTCCCCGATGGGTTCAGGGGCGGTGACCTTCTCCAGGAGCTTGAGCAGTTCCTCACGGCCCGTGCCGTCCTCGGAGGAGAAGCAGATGATCTCCCAGGGCTGCACCAGCAGCGCCCGGCAGATGGGCGCCAGCTGCTTCATCCGCGCGCCCCGGCTGATCTTGTCCGCCTTGGTGGCGATGACGGTGAAGGGGATGCCCATCTGCCGCAGGAACAGGTTCATCTGCTTATCGTCCTCGGTGGGCTCGTGGCGGATGTCCACCAGGCACAGCACATGCCGCAGCTCCTCCGCCTGCTCGAAGTAGTCCTGCATCATTTTGCCCCAGCGGGCCTTCTCCTGCTTGTCCACCTTGGCAAAGCCATAGCCCGGCAGGTCAATGAGGTGGAACTGCTGGTTCAGCAGGAAGATGTTGATCAGCCGGGTCTTGCCGGGGGTGGCGGAGGTGCGGGCCAGCTTGTTGCGGCGGCACAGCTTGTTGATCAGGCTGCTCTTGCCCACGTTGCTCTTGCCCGCCACGGCCACCTGCGGCAGCCCCTTGCCGTGGAAATTGCCGTAGCTGGCCATGGAGGTGATGAAGTCTGCGCTCTTGATTTCCACTTAAGCTCTCTCCTTGCCCGGCATGGTGACCAGGGCGGTCGAAAGTACGTCGTCGATGGTTTCCGCCGTGACCACGCGGAACTGGCTGAGCACGTGGGGCGGAATGTCCTCCAGATCCTTCACGTTCTCCTTGGGGATCAGCAGCACCTTGATGCCCGCGCGGAAGGCCGCCAGGGTCTTCTCCTTCAGCCCGCCGATGGGCAGCACCCGGCCCCGCAGGGTGATCTCGCCTGTCATGGCCACGTCCTGGCGCACAGGAATCCCCGTGAAGGCGGATACCAGCGCGGTGGTCATGGTTACGCCGGCGGAGGGGCCGTCCTTGGGCACCGCGCCCTCCGGCACGTGGATGTGAATGTCCCTGTCCTTGTAGAAGTCGTCCTTCAGGCCCAGGTCGGCGGAATGGGCCCGCACCCAGCTGAAGGCAGCTTCGGCGGATTCCTTCATCACGTCGCCCAGCTGGCCGGTCAATTGCAGCGTGCCCTTGCCGGGCATGATGGCGCACTCCACCTCCAGCATTTCGCCGCCCACGGTGGTGTAGGCCAGGCCGTTGACCACGCCGATGCGGGGCTCCTTCTCCGGCATTTCCCGGATGTAGCGGGGCGCGCCCAGGTACTGGTGCAGCACCGCCGGGGTCACCGTGACCTCCGTTACGCCCTCGTCCAGCATGGTGACGGCTGCCTTGCGCATGACCTTGGCCACGGTGCGCTCCAGGGTGCGCACACCTGCCTCCCGGGTGTAGCCCTCGATCAGCGAGCGCAGCACCCGATCGGAGATACGCACGGACTTGGGCGCCAGGCCATGGGCCTCAAGCTGCTTGCGCACCAGGTGGCGCTTGGCAATTTGCAGCTTCTCCTCCTCGGTGTAGGAGGGCACCTCGATGATCTCCATACGATCCAGCAGCGGCCCGGGGATGGTGTCCACGGAGTTGGCGGTGGTGATGAACATCACCTTGCTCAGGTCAAAGGGCAGCTCCATGTAATGGTCGCGGAAGGCGAAGTTCTGCTCGCCGTCCAGCACCTCCAGCATGGCGCTGGCGGGATCGCCCCGCATGTCGCTGGACATCTTGTCGATCTCGTCAAAGAGGAACACGGGGTTCATGGTGCCGGCCTGCTTCATACCGGCGATGATCCGGCCGGGAATCGCGCCGATGTAGGTGCGCCGGTGGCCGCGGATCTCCGCCTCGTCCCGCACGCCGCCCAGGGACATCTGCACAAACTTGCGCCCCACCGCCCTGGCGATGGCCCGGACGATGGAGGTCTTGCCCACGCCGGGAGGGCCCACGAAGCACAGGATCGGGCCCTTCATGTCCTGCTTCATCCGCAAAACCGCCAGGTACTCGATGATCCGCTCCTTGACCTTGTCCAGACCGTAGTGATCCTGCTCCAGCACCTTCCGCGCCCGCTTGAGATCCAGGTTGTCCGGGGTGGTCACGCCCCAGGGCAGGTCCAGGATCCACTCGATATACGTCCGGGCAATCCCCACCTCCGGCGTGCCGGGAGCCATGCGGGCCAGCCGCTCCAGCTCCTTGGCGCACTTCTGCCGGGCCTCCTCATTGAGGGGCGTTTTCTCCATGCGCGCCCGCAGCTCCTCCACGTCGGTGGCCTCGGTGTCGCCCAGCTCCGTCTGGATGGCCTTGATCTGCTCCCTGAGGTAGTAATCCTTCTGGTTCTTCTCGATCTGCTTCTTGATGCGGGCCTGCACCTGCTTCTCCACCCCGGCCAGCTCGGTTTCCCGGCCCAGGATACCGCACAGGGTCTCCAGGCGGCGCTGCACGTCGGTCTCCTCCAGGATGGCCTGGCGATCCTCCACATGGGCCAGCACATTGGCGGCGATAATGTCCGCCAGCTGGCTGGGATCCTCCACGTCGCGGACGGAATTGACCGTCTCCTGGCTGACCCGCTGGCTGGCCCGGGCGTAGTTCTCGAAGTACTCCTGGGCCACGCGCACCAGGGCCTGCATCTCCACGCCGCTTTCGCAGGCTTCCTCCACCGGGGCGATCACGCCCACCATATACGGCTCCTCCTGGGTGACGCTCTGCACCGTGCCGCGGCATTCACCCTCCACCAGCACGCGCAGGGTGTCCCCGGGCAGGTTCATCACCTGCTTGATGGAAGCCACCGTGCCCACCCGGCACAGATCCTCCACGCCGGGCTCCTCCACATCGGCGTCCCTCTGGGCCACCAGGAATACCTGCTGGTTGGTCATCATGGCCTGCTCCAGCGCGGCCACGGACTTGGCGCGCCCCACGTCAAAGTGCAGCACCATGTGCGGGAATACCATCAGCCCCCGCAGGGCCAGCACCGGCAGGGTCAGGGTTTTCTTCTTTGCGGGCATAAAGTTCCTCCTGTATCAGCCGCCCGAAGAAGGGCGGAAAAAGGCAATGCTTGCCGGATCATGGGTGCATGCCGGCAAGCATATAGTATACAGGCATCCGGCAGGATTTGCAAGGGCGTGCCGGCAGGAAAAAGGCGAATTTAGTCCTTTCAGCTTCCGGTTCCGGCGGTGACGGCGGTTCCCCGGCCCTCCGCGGGCGCGGCAGCCACAGGCAGCTCCACCTGCACACCGGCAGGAACGCTCGTCTCCTCCCCTGCCGTCACGGGCAGGAGCATCTCCGCCAGCACCTGCTGCAGGGCCGATACGGGGCGGATGTCCATGCCATCGGTGTGGATGCTCTCCATGTCGTTATCCGCAGGGATGAATACCCGGCGGATGCCCGCCTGCCGGGCGGCCTCCACCTTCTCCGGCACACCGCCCACGGGCTTGACGTGCCCCTGCAGGTCGATCTCCCCGGTCACTGCCGCCGCGCCGTCCACCTTCTGCCCTGTCAGCGCGCTGATGGCCACCACCGCCATGGCCACACCTGCGGAGGGGCCGTCCACCGGCGCGCCGCCGGGGAAGTTGATGTGCAGGTTCCGCGCCCCCAGGGGGAAGCCCAGCTTCGCCAGGAGTGTCCTGACGTTCTCCGCCGCACCGTGGGCCGTGGACTTCCGCCGGAGCCGGTGGCCCTCCTGGCCCAGCTCCTCCTCCTCCACAATGCCCGTAACGGTGACCACGCCCGTCCCCGGGGTGGACACGGCCTCGATGTCCAGCACCGCGCCCTGGTGGGTGCCGAACACCGCCAGCCCGTGAATTTCGCCCACCTTCGGGGACAGGTCGGCCTTCTGGGAGGGCCGCACCGCGTAGTGCCCGGACTGCACCACCCAGCTGACATCCGCAGGCGTGATGGTCTTGCGCTCCTCCAGCTGCGCCAGGCCCGCGCACATCTGCACGATGTTCACCGCATCCCGCCCGCAGGAGGCGTAGCGGCCGATGGTGTCCGCCTCGCTTTGCGCCATGTCGTAGCCCGCACGCTCCGCCGCCCCTGCCGCGATGGAGGCCACCTCCCCCGGCGTCAGCGCGCGGAAGAAGATCTCCATGCACCGCGAGCGCAGGGCGGGGCTGATTTCCTCCGGGCTGCGGGTGGTGGCGCCCACCAGGCGGAAGTCGGCGGGCATGCCGTTATCGAAGATGTCGCGGATGTGCCGGGGCACGGAGGTGTCCTCCGGGTTGTAGTACGCGCTCTCGAACATGACCTTCCGGTCCTCCAGCACCTTCAGCAGCTTGTTCATCTGAATCGGGTGCAGCTCGCCGATTTCATCCAGGAACAGCACGCCACCATGGGCCTTGCTCACCGCGCCGGGCTTTGGCTGAGGCACGCCCTGCACCCCCAGCGGCCCCGCGCCCTGGTAAATGGGATCGTGGACGCTGCCGATCAGCGGATCGGCAATGGCCCGCTCGTCGAAACGGACACAGGTGGCGTCCATCTCCACAAAGGGCGCGTTCTCCCGAAAGGGCGTACCGGGGGAATGCTTGGCCGCCTCCAGCACCAGGCGGGCCGCGCAGGTTTTGCCGATGCCCGGCGGGCCGTAGATCAGCACATGCTGGGGGTTCGCGCCGCAGAGGATGGCCTTGAGGGACTTGATGCCGTCCTCCTGGCCGATAATGTCCCTGAACTCCGTGGGCCGCACCTTCTCCGCCAGGGGCTCGGAGAGGTGAACGGCGCGCATCCGCTGCACCCGCTCCAACTCCCGGTTGCTCTCCCGGCGCACGGTGGGCTGAGCGTTCTTCTGCTGCTTCAGCTGCCTGTAGAAGTAGACGCCCACCACCAGCGTCACCGTCAGTTGAATCGCGATCAGCAAGAAATTGACCACAGGCTTCCCTCCATTTCCGGCTTTAGCATGGACGGGAAGCCGCCCAATCATGTGCGGCAAAAAATATGAAAAGAAGCAGCACAGCGCATCAAAAAAAGTGGCCAGGGCCACTTTTGGGGGTTCTGTACACACTCGCCAGTTGGGCTGCAAGCAGCCTTCCCGGCCGTTCGCTCTATTGGGTCTCGACACACTTTGTGCGTCGAGACTACAGCGGCACAATGCAAGCATTGCATCCGCTTAGTCAGCCTTACGGCCTCCCTCAGTGTAAGGAAGCGGTTTTGCAAGCAAAATCGCACGAAAACACCGCACAGGAGCATCGCCCCGTTGATCGCCCCGATGGGGCTCGCCGATTATCGATTACAGTCTGCCGACGGCAAACTGAACCGAAGGAATCATTTTAGACAGACAAAGGGACGGCGCAGTCAAAGCCGCACCGCCCCATGCCTCCGTCAGTTCACCACATTTTTCCTTTCTCCCCGCTGGAAGGCCTGCAGGTTTCCTGCTGCAATGGCCATCAGCCGACCCCGGGCCTCCTTCGACGCCCAGGCGATGTGCGGGGTGATGATGCAGTTGTCAAGGCCCGTCAGCAGGCTGCCCTCCCGGGGCGGCTCCGTGGCCAGCACGTCCACCGCCGCGCCGCCCACCTTCCCGCTGAGGAGCGCCTCCCGAAGGGCCGCCTCGTCCACCAGCGGGCCACGGGCGGTGTTGATAAGAATCACGCCGTCCTTCATCTTCGCGATGGTGTCGCGGTTGATCAGCCCCTTGTTGTCCGCCCGGAGGGGGCAGTGCAGGGAGATCACATCGCTGCGGCGGAGCAGCTCGTCCATGGGCACGACGAAGTCATCCGTCCCGTGCCCGCTGGCGGCAATGACCTCCATGCCGAAGGCCCGGGCCAGCGCCGCCGTCGCCCGGCCGATCTGACCAAGGCCGATGATGCCCATGGTCTTGCCCTTCAGCTCCATCAGCGGATAATCCCAGAAGCAGAAGTCGCGATTGCGCTGCCAGCGGCCTTCCTGCACCGCCGCGTTGTGGTGGCCCACCCGGTTGGTCAGCTCCAGCAACAGGGCAAACACATGCTGCGCCACCGCGTCCGTGCTGTAGGCGGGCACGTTGGTCACCGGAATGCCCCGCTCCGCCGCCGCCTGCAAATCCACCACGTTGTAGCCCGTGGCCAGCACGCCGATGTACCGCAGGGTCTCACACCCGGCGATCAGCTCCTTCGTCAGCACCGTCTTGTTGGTAATGACCGCCTCCGCTCCGCGCATGCGCTCCGCTGCCTGCTCCGGGGCCGTGTAGTCGTACAGGGTCACATCGTCCAGGGCCTCGAAGGCCTCCCAGCTCAGGTCACCGGGGTTCAGACCGTAGCCGTCCAGGATGACAATCTTCATTCGTACCGCTCCCTTTCTCCCATTCTTGATGCAAAGAAGCCCCGCGCCCGCCGTTTTCCGGCAGACGCAGGGTGATGCAGCGCGTCAGGACACGCTGGGCTGCGCTTCGTCCTCCGCCAGGGAGGCAGCCTCCTGCGCGGCGGCGGCTTCAGCGCGCTTCCGGGCGGCGCGGCGGGCGCCCCGCACCAGCGTCGGCGGCTCCTTGCCGCTGACGGAGGCCTCGGTGATCACGCAGCCGGTCACGTCCATCTGCGCGGGCAGCTCGAACATGGTGTCCAGCATGATGTTCTCAATGATGGCGCGCAGGCCGCGGGCGCCGCACTTGCGCTCAATGGCCTGGTGCGCGATGGCCTTCACCGCCTCCGGCTCGAAGGTCAGCTCTATCCCGTCCATGTCCAGCAGCTTCTGGTACTGCTTGCACAGGGCGTTCCTGGGCTCGGTGAGGATCTGTCCCAGGGCGTTCTCGTCCAGCTGGTCGAGGGTCACCACAATGGGCAGACGGCCCACAAATTCGGGGATCAGCCCGTACTTGGTCAGGTCCTCGGGCCGCAGCTCCTTCAGGGACTTGCTCACGTCGGGGTCGCGCTTGCTCTGCACCTCCGCGCCGAAGCCCAGGTTCTTCTTGCCCGTGCGGCTCTCGATGATGGGCACGATGCCGTCGAACGCGCCGCCGCAGATGAACAGGATGTTGGTGGTGTCGATCTGCAGCAGCTCCTGGTGGGGATGCTTGCGCCCGCCCTGGGGCGGCACTGCAGCCACCGTACCCTCCAGGATCTTCAGCAGCGCCTGCTGCACGCCCTCGCCGCTGACGTCCCGGGTGATGGAGGGGTTCTCGCTCTTGCGGGCGATCTTGTCGATCTCGTCGATGTAGATGATGCCCCGCTGGGCCGCCTCGATGTCGTAGTCCGCCGCCTGAATCAGCCGCAGCAGGATGTTCTCCACATCCTCGCCCACATAGCCGGCCTCGGTCAGGCTGGTGGCGTCGGCGATAGCGAAGGGCACATTCAGGATACGGGCCAGGGTCTGGGCCAGGAAGGTCTTGCCGCAGCCGGTGGGGCCCACCATGAGGATGTTGGACTTCTGCAGCTCCACGTCATCCTTGGAGGGCTGCTGGCCGATGCGCTTGTAGTGGTTGTACACCGCCACGCACAGGGCGCGCTTGGCCTGCTCCTGCCCCACCACGTAGTCGTCCAGGACGGCCTTCATTTCCGAGGGGGTGGGCAGGGACTCCATGGTGCCGCCCTTCTCGGGCATCAGGGGCAGATCGTCGGAGATGATCTCCTGGCAGAGCAGGATGCACTCGTTGCAGATGAACACGTTGGGGCCGGCCACCAGCCGCCGCACCTGATCCTGGGTCTTTCCGCAGAAGGAGCAGCGGTGCATGGAGGGCCCGCGGGGGGGAAATTCGTCTCTGGGCATGTTTGTCCTCTCTTACTTCGCCTGCTTGGAGCGAGGCTGATAGATCTCGTCGATGATGCCGTAGTCGAGGGCTTCCCGGGCGGACATGAAGTAGTCGCGCTCCACGTCGGCCTTGACCTTCTCGAGGGGCTGACCGGTCATGTCGGCCATCATCTGCGTCATCTTCACCTTGGTTTTCAGCAGCCACTCCGCGCGGATCTGCACGTCGGTGGCCTGGCCCTGCGCGCCGCCCAGGGGCTGGTGAATCATGACCTCGCTGTTGGGGAGGGCAAGGCGCTTGCCCTTCTCGCCCGCCATGAGCAGGAATGCGCCCATGGAGGCCGCCATGCCGATGCACACGGTGCGCACCTGGGGCTTGATGTACTGCATGGTGTCGTAGATGGCCATGCCCGCGGTGACGGAGCCGCCGGGACTGTTGATGTACAGGCTGATGTCCGCGTCGGGGTCTTCCATCTCCAGGAAGAGCAGCTGCGCCACCACCAGGTTGGCCACGTTGTCGTCGATCTCCCCGCCCAGGAACACGATGCGGTCCTTCAGCAGACGGGAATAAATGTCGTAGGAGCGTTCGCCCCGGTTGGTCTGTTCCACGACCATGGGTACCAGTGTCATTGCGCTTGCCTCCTTTGTCAAGGGGTCGGGAGAACCGGGCGGCACGGCCGCGCGCCCTGCTATTCTATGCAGGGGCGAAGCCGTTCATGCCTGATTCCCTGAAAGAAACGCAGGAGCCAGCCATGAAAACGGCACCGCCGCCACCTGACCGTCTCCTGCGTGATATACCTGATGTTTTACCTGGGATAAAGGGGCACCTTACTCGGCGTCCTCAGCCTGCTCCTCGGGCTTCTTCTCGGTGACCTTGGCGTCAGCCTTCAGCAGGTTGACAACCTTCTGCACCGCAGCCTGATCCGCCAGGTAGCCGCGCTGCTCAGCGGTGAGGGTCTTCTCGAAGTCCTCCACCTTCTGGCCCATGCGCTCGGCCTGCTCGGCGATCTGGGCATTGATCTCCTCTTCGGTGGGCTCGATGCCCTCGGCCTTGCGGATGGCCTCCAGGGTCAGCTCAATGCGTACGCGCTTCTCGCCCTCGCCGCGATAGGCATCCTGCAGCTGCTCCTTGGTCTGGCCGGTGTACTTCAGGTAGTCCTGCATACGCAGACCCTGGTACATCATGCGCATTTCCATCTCCCGCAGGATGTACTCGGTCTGCTCGGTGATCATGGCTTCGGGCACGTCGATGGTGGCGTTCTCGACGGCCTTCTCCACCAGAGCATTCTCCACGGCCACCTCGTTGTTCCTGGCGGCGCGGTCGTTCAGCTCCTTGACGATGGACTCGCGGTACTCCGCGAAGGTGGTGAAGTCGCTCACGTCGGCGGCGAAATCATCGTCCAGCTCGGGCATCTCGGTGACGGTGATGCCGTTGACCTTCACATGGAACACGGCGGCCTTGCCGGCCAGGTTCTCAGCGTGATACTGCTCGGGGAAGGTGACGTTCAGATCCTTCTCCTCGCCGATGCTCATGCCGATCATCTGATCCTCAAAGCCGGGGATGAAGGTGTTGCTGCCGATGACCAGGGTCTGATCCTGGGCGGTGCCGCCCTCAAAGGCAACGCCGTCCACGGTGCCGGCGTAGTCCAGCTTCACGGTATCGCCGGTGGCCACAGGACGATCCTCCACGTCCACGGTACGGGAGGCCTTCTGCTGATCCTGCTTGATGCGGGTATTGATCAGGTCGTCGGTGACAACCTGCTGCTCCACCTCGACCTCCAGGCCCTTGTACTGGCCCAGCTCCACGTCGGGGCGCACGAACACCTCGCAGGTGAACTTCAGGTCCTTGCCCTGGCCGATCTCCTCCACGTTCACCTCGGGACGATCCACGGGCTTGAGGCCCTCAGCCTCGATGGCCGCGGGGTACACCTCGGGGAAGATGATGTCCAGAGCGTCGTCATAGAACACGCCTTCGCCGTACATGGTCTCGATCAGCTTGCGGGGGGCCTTGCCCTTGCGGAAGCCGGGGACGTTGATGCGGCCGCGCATCTTCAGATAAGCCTTATTCATGGCCTCGTCGAACTGCTCGGCAGGCACGACGATGGTCAGCTTGGCCTTGTTGCTGGAAAGCTTCTCATAGGTATGGCTCATGATGGATTGTTCCCTCCTGCATGACTCTGTGGGCTGTGCGGGGCAGCGACTGCCCCTGCATGCGCCATCCTTCCTCGGCACAGCGCATCGTCGAATATTTTAGCACAACTTTCCTTCATATGCAAGACGCGCAGCCCTGCTTTCCAAAGGAAAATCGGCCAAAATCGATCTGTTCAGGCGGTTTTTTACCAGTTCTCCTCCTGCCAGACATACCAGTCCTGGCCATCGGTCTCCATGACCACCGCGCCGTCGCCGCTGTAGAGCATGGGCACGCCCGGCATCACGCGATCCATGTACGTCCGGAATTTGTCCAGCCCAGCGGCATTGTTGGTGACGTACATGAACGACGGGTTAACCACCGCCAGGAAGGAGGCGGGAATGGTGATGACGCCGTGGTGGGGCACCTTCATGATGTCCGCCTGCAGCTGGTCAGGCCGGTACTTCTCCACGAAGTGCTCCATGGCCATGGCATCCGCGTCGCCGGTGAGGAGAATTCGTCGCTCACCGAAGACGATGTTCAGGCACGCGCTGCGTGCATTGCGGCCCCAGGGCTTGAGGCAACGGAGCACCTCCATCCGCGCGCCGCCCAGGGTCAGCACCTCCATGTCCTCCACCTCGCGGTAATCCACCTGCCTGGCCCGAACCTGGTTCATCACCATCTGATGGCAGCCCGCTTTGTCATTGTAGCTCATGCTGTTTGGGGACAGGAAGGTGCCCAGGGTGTAGCGGCCCTGGGAAATCATCGGGGCAAAGCCGCCGATGTGATCATCGTCCGAGTGGGTGGAGAACAGGTACTTCAGCGCCGTCACACCCTCGGCGTCCAGCGTCCGGTTCAGCCGGTCAATGTGGTAGTTGGTGGCCGCGTCCACCAGCATGGCTTCGCCGCCGCAGGTGATCAGCATGGCGTCATTGCGATCCACATCAATGGAGCGGATGCGCAGCGTTTCCCTGTCCGCCCAGGTTTCCGGGGGCTGCTGGCCGATGTGCATCTCCGCCCAGGCCGTCCCCAGGCATGCCAGCACAAGCAGCGCCGCCAGCAGGCCCATCCACCGTTTCATCATATGCAGTTTCTCCCCTTTTCTCCCTGTGAACCTGCCCCGTCAGTCCGCCGAGGGCACCTGCTCCGATACGCCGATGCCCAGCACCTCGGTGGTCTTGCGGGCGTAACCCTTGCTGGAATGGGCATTGCCCACGGTGTTGATCTGCTCGCCCATGAAGATCATGCAGGCCGTTTCCCCACCGTCCAGGTTCAGCGCCTCCACACAGCCCATGGCCTGAAGCAGCTGCGCCGCCAGGATCACCTTGCAGCCGTTGCTCTTGGCCGTGCGTCCCTCCACCATCACCGCCGCGTAATGACCGGGCTCGATCATGCCGATGGCGGTGCGGGGCGCGTTGCTGCCGTTGTAGTTGGCCAGGATTTCCTCCTCGTTGATGACGCCGTCCGCAATCAGGACCGGCCCGAAGGCCAGCGTGCTGACAACGCCCATGTCCAGGTATTCCTGGCCGGTGTGGGCGTCGGACTCAAAGGTCTTCATGCTGCCGTCCTCAAACAGGGCCAGAATGTCCAGGTTAGGGAAATACTTGTACCCTGCCGAGACCGTCTTCTCAATGATGATCTTCCTGTCGCGGACAATGACGCCCACGTTCTTCTTGGCGGGATAGCGGTTCTGGGCAAAGTCCGTGTTGATGGCGAACACCGTCTGATGCTTGCGGGCCACCAGGTGCGGCCAGTCCGCACCGCCCATGTGCTTGTCGGGCAGGTTGGTCAGCAGCTGGAAGATCTCGCCGTTCCGGCTCCAGATTTCCGCCTCATACCAGATCAGCTTCGGATCGGGCTTCACGGTCTGGCAGCGGTAGATCTCCACCTTCACGTCCTCGTCCACAAACCGCCACAGGCCTTCCTCCGCGTCGGCGTACACATACTCGCCCTCGTCCAGGAAGCCCTCCGCGTTCAGCTCGGGGAAGGCGCCCTTCGTGCCGTCGCTGCGGGTCAGGGTGGCATACTCCTCCGCCCGGGCCAGGGGCATGGTCATACTCATCATCAGCGCCAGGGTCATTGCCAGCGCAAGCAGCCGTTTCATCATCGGTCAGTCCTCCATGCCCATCATCCGGTGCAGCAGCTCCTGATACGCCTGCTCCGCGTTGCCCAGATCCCGCCGGAAGCGGTCGATGTCGAGGGGCTCGTGGGTGCTCATGTCCCAGAAGCGGGAGGTGTCCGCGGAGATTTCGTCCGCCAGGAGGATCTTCCCGTGGAAGCGCCCGAACTCCAGCTGGAAGTCGATCAGCTCAATGCCGATCTCCTTCATGTAATCGGTCAGGATATCGTTGATCTTCAGCGCCGTGCGGTAGATGAAGGCAAGCTCCTCCCATGTGGCCAGCTTCAGCGCGCGGATGTGGCTCTCGTTGATCAGCGGACACTCCAGCTCCTCATCCTTCAGGTTGCACTCCACCACCGGCTCCGGCAGCGCCGTGCCCATGGGCAGGCCGATGCGCCGGGTCAGGCTGCCGGCCACGCGGTTGCGCACCTTGAAGGTGAGGGGGATCATTTCCACCCGCTTGATCAGGCTCTGGCGCGCGTCCAGCTGGCGGATGAAGTGCGTCTCCACCCCATGGCTCTCCAGCATCTCGTAGATATGCCGGCAGACGGCGTTGTTCACTTCGCCTTTGCCCAGGATCCGCCCGCGCTTGAGTCCGTGGTAGGCCATGGCCTCATCCTTGAAATACACAATCGCCTTCTCCGGATCCGAGGTGGCATAGACGCGCTTGCCCTTGCCCTCCGTCAGCAGCCGGCCCATTTCCAGCATGATGGCACGCTCCCTCTCCTTCATGATCGTCAACATGCCCATTGTAGCAGATGCGGCGGCTTTCCTCAAGGGTGCGGCGCGTCTGCAGGCGGATTTTGTCACAACCTGACAAAAGGCGAATCTTCAGCATACGCCGCCATCAGCAGCCCGCCGGTGAAGCGCAGCGACGCCGTCTCCCGGGTGAACTCGTTGCTCACACCCAGGGGATAGCGGCTGGTCAGCGTCGCGTCCGTCAGCTCCCAGGCGGCGCCGCGCAGGGTCACCCCCGTGACCTCCGGTGTGAAGGCCAGCAGCGACAGCTTCCGCCCGGGCATGCGGCGCAGCACATGCTCCCCCGGAGCCAGAATGGTCAGGCGGTTGTGCGCGTCGCACAGCCATGCCTCCTCGCCCCGCAGGGCGCAGTCCGCCAGGCACTGCAGGTTGGCCAGGGTGTGGTCGATGCG
>JAXEEE010000164.1:0-20477 GCA_034104265.1 Eubacteriales bacterium
ATCCGCCGGCCGGGAGCAAAGCGACCAGGCGGATTTGCGCCGTCCGCAGACGGCGTTCCTCCTGCTCAAAAAAGTGGCCTCAGCCACTTTTTTGACCCCAAGGCAGGATCAGTCCAATCCCGCAGATTTCTGGATTTCGACAAAAACAGGCTTGCTGTTCTTGGCGGTAGCGGCCTTCACCACGGCGCGGATGGCCTTGGCAATACGGCCCTGCTTGCCAATCACCTTGCCCACGTCCTCCTCGGCCACGTTCAGGGCGAGGATCACGGCCTCGGGGCCTTCGGTTTCATGCACGCTGACCTGGTCGGGATGATCCACCAGGGACTGCGCCATGAAGGTCAGTAGCTCTTGCATTCAGACTTCCTTTCTTCCTACCGGCGAAAGGCCGGCGCAGCCCGCCAAAGCGGCGGTCGTCATGGCATTACTTCTCGATGACGCCGGTCTTCTTCAGCAGAATGCGCACGGTGTCGGTGGGCTGAGCGCCGCAGGCAATCCAGTACTTGGCACGCTCGCCGTCCACCTTGATCTCGGCGGGGGAAGTCATGGGATTGTAGTAGCCAATTTCCTCGATGAAGCGGCCGTCGCGGGGAGAGCGGATGTCGGCAACCACCACGCGGTAGAAGGGCTTCTTCTTCATGCCCATGCGCTTGAGACGAATCTTGACAGACATTGGATTTCCTCCTCAAATGTAGATGGTAGTAGTGTATATGGAAATCGCTTGGCACAGGCCGCGCGATACCACGCAAAAGGGTTACATGCCCCGGGGCAGGCGCATCCGCAGGCGGCCCTTGCCCTTCATCTGGGTCATCTGCTTCATCATCTGCTTGGCCTGATCGAACTGGCGAATCAGCTGGTTCACATCCTGCACGGTGGTGCCGGAGCCCGCGGCGATGCGCTTGCGGCGGCTGGCGTTGAGGATGCCGGGGTTGCGGCGCTCCTGCGGCGTCATGGAGCGGATAATGGCCTCGGGCTTCTTCATGGCGTTCTCGTCCACGTCGATGTCCTTGCCGGACATGCCGGGCAGCATCTCGATCATGGACTTCAGGCCGATCTTCTTCATGGACTGCATCTGCTCCAGGAAGTCCTCCAGGGTCAGGTCGGCGGTGCGGGCCTTGCGGGCCAGCTTGTCCACGTCATGCTCATCGAAGGCCTCGCTGGCCTTGTCGATGAGGGTCAGCACGTCGCCCATGCCCAGGATGCGGCTGGCCATGCGGTCGGGGTGGAAGGGCTCGATGTCGGTGAGCTTCTCGCCGATGCCGCTGAACTTGATGGGCTTGCCCGTCACCGCGCGCACGGACAGGGCCGCGCCGCCGCGGGTATCGCCGTCCAGCTTGGTGAGGATCACGCCGTCCACGCTGAGCTTCTCATTGAAGGCCTTGGCCACGTTCACGGCGTCCTGACCGGTCATGGCGTCCACCACCAGGAGGATCTCCTGGGGCTTCACGGCCTCCTTGATCCGCGCCAGCTCGTCCATCAGCTCGGTGTCGATGTGCAGGCGGCCGGCGGTGTCGATGATCAGCACGTCCCGGCCGTAGTACCGGGCGTACTCGACAGCCTCTTTCGCGGTCTTGACGGGATCCTGGGTGCCCTTCTCGAACACGGGCACCTTCACCTGCTCGCCCACCACCTGCAGCTGCTTGATGGCAGCAGGGCGGTAGATGTCGCAGGCGGCCAGCATGGGCTTCTTGCCCTGCTTGGCCAGATACCCGGCCAGCTTGGCGGCCATGGTGGTTTTGCCCGCGCCCTGCAGGCCGCAGAGCATGTAGATCGTCGGCAGGCTGGAGGACCAGGTCAGCCGGGCGTTGGTGCCGCCCATCAGCTCGGTCATTTCCTCGCTGACGATCTTGATGACCTGCTGCCCGGGGGTCAGAGAGGCCAGCACCTCCTGGCCCACGCACTTCTCCGTAACCTTTTTGATGAAGTCCTTGGCCACGGCGTAGTTGACGTCAGCCTCCAGCAGCGCCATGCGCACCTCGCGCATGCCCTCCTTGACGGTCTGCTCGGTCAGCTTGCCCTTGCCGGTCATTTTCCGCAGGGCGCCCTGCAGCTTTTCACTCAAGCCCTCAAAGGCCATTGCTTTCCTCCTGATCCAGCCGGATGAGCGCATCCAGCGTCTTTTCCGCGTCGTCGTAGCGCTTGTCCCGCAGCGCCTCGCGGCACCGGGTCAGCCCGTCCTCCATGCGGCGGAAGCGTGCGGCCATGCCCAGCTTCTCCTCCATGTCGAACAGGCGGCGGGCGGCGCGGGTCAGCTGATCGTGCACGCCCTGGCGGCTGATGCCCGCCTCCTGGGCAATTTCGCCCAGGGACATATCCTCCTCGCAGTGGAGCGTCAGCACCTGCCGCTGCTTCTCCGTGAGCATGCCGCCGTAGAAAGCCATGAGCCAGGCCAGCTCAACCTTTCTCCCGATTTCCTCCGATGCCATGGCGGTTGCTCCTCCGCTGTCAAGGGTTATGCTTTGACACCAGGACATCATACACGATTTCGCTCCGCTTGTCAAGGGGTTTGCCATGACAGGGGGCAGGTTTTTTCGCATTCCTCCTGCGCTGCACGGAAAAAGGCGGCCGAAGCCGCCTTTTTCCCGGGATGAACCGCTTACTTCAGCGTCTCGGCGAAGAACTCGCCGGTGGCGTCCACCGCAATGTACAGGGACTTGTACTCCTCGCCGGAGAACACGTTGAAGGTGTGATCCATGCCCTCGATGAAGAAGGTCCTGGAGGCCTCGTTCTTGCTGGCCGCCACGATCCTGTTGCTCCACTCGGGGTCAACGGTGGTGTCCTGCTCGCCATGGATGGCCAGCACGGGGCCGGTATAGCCCTGGGCAAACTCCGCCAGCACGTCCACGTTCTTCACGTCCTCGCACCACTGCAGGGACACATTCAGCGGCGTACGCCAGTCGAACTCCATCACGAAGAAGCCGTTGGCCTTCGCCTGCTCGTACAGCTCGTCGGGCAGCATGTCGCTCAGGTCAGGCGCGCCGGCCCAGGTCACCACGGAGGAGAACACCTCCGGCGCACGGGCCGCGCTCAGCAGCGCGTCGGTGCCGCCCTGGCTCCAGCCCATCACGCCGATGTGCCCGCCGTCAATGTTGTCCAGGGTCTTCATGTACTCCGCCGCCGCCACCGCGTCGCTCACCGCGCTGTCGAAGGTGTAGCCCATGTAATCCGCTGTGGATTCGCCGCTGCCCATGAAGTCAATGCGGATGGTGGCAATGCCGTACTTCTCCGCCAGAACGGGGGCCGCCACCTTGTAGCCGTCGCCGGCCTCGTCGCGGCTGGAGCCGGTGCCGTGAAGCATCACCACCGCGGGGAATTTGCCCTCGCCATTGGGGATGCATACCGTGGCAGGGATGTCATGGTCGCCATTGGGAATGGAAACCACCGTCTCGGTATACGCTTCCTCCGCCAGAGCCGCAGCGCCCAGGGTCAGGGTCAGCGCCAGAGAAAGGACCAGAACCAGAAGCTTCTTCATGGAAATACCATCCTTTCTGTCATTCCTTTGTTCAGAGCGGGATACCGACTCTATTATACCGCTGCCCACCTGCTTCCGTCAATGATCCTGTCCCGCGCGTACAAAAAAAGGCGGCCGAAGCCGCCTGATGGTTGTCCGTTTGCCTTACCAGGGAATGTCCTCCCCCGTCAGCTTGCGCCACTGCAGGCGGATATCCCGCTGGTGCCGCCCGCCGTTCTTGGGGTCGTTCTTCTGCACCTCGGTCATGGTGCGGGGGAAATGCACGCAGGTATGACCGTTGAAGCCATTGTTGGAAATGGAGCCGGACAGGTGGGGCATGTTGGGCATGGAAGCAATGCACCAGGTACTGTTGGCCAGCTTGATGTAAACCGGCTTCTCGTTCCAGCTCCACTGGTTGCCCCAGGCCTTGTACATGATGTCGGAGTCCGCCTGGGTCAGGGGCTCGGAGTCCGCATGGTTGCCCGCGGAATACAGGCGCATCTGCCAGCTCAGCCCTGTGGCCGGGTCATACACGGTGAAGGTGCGGTTGCTCTGCAGGTAGCTCTTGATGTCGTTGAACCAGTGCAGCAGCTCCACGTTCCCGCCGTCGGGGGCCGCGCCCTTGGCCACCGTGGTGGACAGGGTGCCCTTGGCCGCCACCGCCGCGCCGCCGTAGATCTTCGCCAGGGTCTGGGCGCCTGCCACGCCGTCGGCGTTCAGGCCGTTGCGCCGCTGGAAGCACTCCACCGCCCACACGGTGGTGTAGTCATACTCCTTGGTGCCGGACACCCCCACGGGGTAGCCCAGGATGGCCAGGGCATTTTGAAGCTGTACCACCTGCTCGCCGGTATCGCCCCGGCGCAGGGTCGTCCAGCCGCCTGCGGGCGGATCCGCCGTGGGCTGATTGCCCGCCGGCGCGTCGGAGGCGCCGCTGTCCGTCCCGGAGGAACTGCCCGAGGACGCGCTCTGGGCGTTGGCGCTGAACAGCACCGTGAAGGTCTGCGGCCCGGCAATGCCGTCGGCAGTCAGGCCGTGCTTGCTCTGGAAGTCCTTCACCGCCGCGATGGTGCCCGTGCCGTAGCTGCCGTCCAGGATGCCGGTGTAGTAGCCCAGCTCCTTCAGCCGGGTCTGCACGGTCAGCACGTCGTCGCCGGTATAGCCCTTGCGCAGGGTGCGGGTGGGTACGGTGTAGCCGGAGTTCCCGCTGCCCGAGGAGGTATCCGAGGACGAGCCGCCCCCGGAGGAGCCGGAGGAAGAGCCGCTGCCGGAGGACGTATCCGCAGTGAACAGTGCCTTGCAGGTGGCAGGCCCGGCAATGCCGTCCTGCTTGAGGCCCGCAGCCTTCTGGAAGGCCTTCACCGCCGCGACGGTGCCGCTGCCGTACTTGCCGTCAACGGAACCGGTATAGTAGCCCAGGGCCTTGAGGCGGGTTTGCAGGCTCTTCACGTCATCGCCGGTGTAGCCCTTGCGCAGGGTGCGGGTGGGCATGCCCGTGGCGGAGGAGCTGCCGGAATCCGGCGCGGTGCTGGAAGCCGGAGGGGGCGTGGGCGTGGATGCGGACGCACCGCTCATCAGGCTCTCGATCTTCTGCAGGGTGATGCGCCCGGCCTTGCCGTCCGCCGTCAGCCCGTTGGCCTTCTGGAAGGCAGTCACGGCCTTCTGCGTGCCCGCGCCGAACTTGCCGTCCGCGCTGCCCGCGCTGTAGCCCAGCTGGTTCAGGGCCGTCTGGAGGGTCTTGACCCGGTCGCCCCGGCTGCCGTATTCGAGGGTGGCGTAGTTGCCGCCGAACAGGCTGCTGCCGGAGGTACTGCCGCCGGAGGAAGATCCGCCGGTGCTGCCGGAGGTTCCGCCATTCTGCAGGCTGTCGTACTGCTGGTACAGCAGCGTCAGCGTCTGGGTGCCCGCCTTGCCGTCCTGCTTCAGGCCATTGGCCTTCTGGAATAGGCGCACCGCGTTCTCCGTGCCTGTGCCGAACTTGCCGTCCGCCCCGTTGGTGGAATACCCCAGGGCGTTGAGCGCCACCTGCATCTGCTTCACCGCGTCGCCGGTATCGCCGTTTTTCAGCGTTGTATAGGTAGCGGCCATTGCCGCGGAGCACACAAGCGTCAGCAGCAGCGCCAGCGCCACAGCCCACCGGATTCTCCGCATCCTCATGCCGTCAGCCTCCTTGCATCCATGGTTGTTGCTTTGCATGCTGACAGTATAGCAGAGTTTGACGGAAAAGTAAATAGATATTACAGTTCTGTTACAAATCGAAGCAAATCCAGCGGATTTCCGATCAGGTGCTCCGCTCCGGCCTGGGCCAGTTCCTCCGCCGGGCGGAAGCCCCAGGTTACGCCCACGGGATGCATACCGGCGTTCACGGCGGTGCGCATGTCCACGTTGGTGTCGCCCAGGTAGACAAACGCTTCCGGCTTAAGCCCCAGCGCCCGGGCGATCATCAGCGCGCCGGTGGGGTCGGGCTTCACGGGCACGCCCTCCACCTGGCCCCGGATCTGGGCGAAGGGGATCTCCGGGAAGAAGTGCCGCACCACGCCGCAGGTATCCGCGTGGGGCTTGTTGGACAGGACGCACACCTGGATGCCGCGCTCCGTCAGGGCCTGCAGTAGCTCCGGGATGCCGGGGTAGGGCCGGGTGGTGTCGAGGGTATGCTCCTGGTAATAAGCCTGGTACTCCCGACGGACGGATTCCGCCAGCTCCTGCCTGTCCCGTACAGCCCGCCGGGCCAGCATTTTCGCGCCGTCCCCCACGAGATACCGGTACTCGTCCACCGCAAACTCCGGCAGGCCATGGAGGCGCAGGGAGCGGTTCATGGCCGTGGCAATGTCGTTGAGGGTGTTGGTCAGCGTGCCGTCCAGGTCAAAGACGGCTGCCTTGATCTTCATGGGTCTTGCCTTCTTTCTGGTATGAATTCCGGCTCCTCCGGTCATACTGGCAGTATCATCCGCCGCCATGAGGAAGGAGCCGTGGGATTGTTATGAAGAAAAAGCATCAGGAGCAGGACAAGCCTGTCATCCGCTCCACCATTGACCGCCGCCAGCTGCTGCTGGGGAGCCTGACGCTCCTGTGCATGGCGGCGCTGCTGATTGTTGGGCTGACGCCGCGCACCGTCAGCGCGCCGGAGGCTGATCAGCCCGCTGCCCAGGCGGGCGTGGACGCTGCCGCGGTGCTGCAGGAGGGATGCCAGCTGATCCAGCACATGACCTACGCGCCCTGCGGGCATGAGCTGACCCGCCGCCAGTCCCTGCCCGCCGATCTGGTTGGCAAGGGCCGAGCCGACCTGGAGGCGGCCTACGACCTGTGGCAGGTCACCGGCTACTCCCCCACGGAGGTAACCATGGAGCAGGCGCTGAACCTGTACTGTCCGGAGCATCTGGTGCTGATGCCGGATGAAAGCGGGATGCTGTGCATCTTCCGCAACCGTTACGGGGACGCGCTGGGTCTGGTCGGCGAACTGAACATTCCGCTCACGGAGCTGCCCGATGCGGTGCAGGAGGAGCTGCGCCCCGGCAAGGGCTTCTCCACCCAGGAGGAGCTGGACGCCTGGCTGGAGGCGACGGAAAGCTGATTCCCGCGAAAGCCTTCCCCTCTGGGGAAGGTGGCCGAGCGTCAGCGAGGTCGGATAAGGTCGCGCCATGCAGATGCCGGGTGCAGTCGTTTCCTTTGAAGTTCCCGGAACCTGCCGTTTCCATCGCGGGCTGCAGGGCATCCCGCCCGGAAACTCTGGCTTCTTTTGTTTCTTTTTCCTGTTCAGTTCTGTTGCGCCTGGGCTGCCGCCCAGACCTGCGCAGGGGCTAACGCCGCCCCTGCACCCGCGCAAGGGGTTTCACCCCTTGACCCGTTTCCGCTGGCGCGATCCCTTTCAGATGTTCTTTTCCAGGAGGCGGCCCATCAGCTCGCGGCCCTCGGGCAGCCACACGCCCTTCTGGGCGGTGGATTCATCCAGCCGGGTGGGTTGGCCGGGTCTGCGGGAATCATAGATGGCGAAGGGCACCGGCTTGCCGTCGTGGGTGCGGGTGGACATGAGGGTCTTGTGGTCGGACAGCAGCAGGATGCGGAAGTCTCCCATAGTGGGCAGCTTCTCCAGCAGGGGGCGGATGACCAGCGTATCCAGCCGGCGGATGGCCTCCAGCTTCTTGTCCAGGCTACCTGCGTGGGTCATCTCATCCGGGGCCTCCACATGGATGGCCGCAAAGTCATCCCCCGCCGCAAGGGCCGTTAGGGCCGCGTCCACCTTGCCCTCGTAGTTGGTGTCCAGGTCGCCGGTGGCGCCCTCCACATGGGGGTGCTTCAGCCCGGCCAGCTCCGCGATGCCCCACACCAGCGGCACGGCGGAGATCACCGTGCCCGTCACGCCATACTTGGCGGTGAAGTTGTCCAGCATCATGGCGCGGCCCGCGCCCCAGGGCCAGATCATGTTAGCGGGCAGCTGGCCACGGGCGATGCGGGCCTTGTTCACGGGGTGATCCTTCAGCACCTCGTAACTGACCTTCATCAGCCGGGTGATTTCCTCCGCCATGGCCCCGGTGGGATAGTACAGGCCCACGTCCTGCTCCAGGACGTTGTGTGGCTCGGTGGTATGGAACACCGCGTCCTCCGGCACGGGGCCGCCGAACACGCCGATATGCCGGAAGGTGCGGCTGACATGGATGGTCAGCTTCGCTGCTTCCGCCGCGGGGATGAACCGCTCGTCCCGGATCAGGTCATTCATGAGGGTCTCGGCCTCGTCGCCCTCGATGTTGCCGCCATTGTGGCTGTGGATGATCAGCTTGCCGCCGATTTCCTCCACCGCGCACAGGTTCACCCGCATGGAGACCTCGCCGGGCTTCAGCGTCACGCCCACGCCAGCGGCCTCCAGCACGCTGCGCCCGGTGTAGCTCCACCGGGGATCATAACCGAAGATGTTCAGGATGGCGGTGTCGCTGCCCGCAGGCACGCCCCCGGGCACCGTGCGGCACAGGCCCGTTTCGCTCCCCGCCAGCACGCCGAAGGCAGGCAAATCAAGGTATTCCAGCGGGGTTTTTCCGCCCAGCTCCGGCACGGGATCGTCGCTCATGCCGTCGCCAATGACCAGGATATACTTCATGGAGATCACTCCTCCTTTGCGATTTCAAACAGGACGCCTCCATTGTACGGCATGAAACGGACTTTGTCGAGGGAAAAACAGAGAAAAGCCCGGACGGATATGTTCGGGCTTTTTCTGTGCGGGCAGTTGCTTCCGCATCTTTCCGTGCTATACTGGATGCACGAAAGCACGGACGGAGGCGTCATCGCCATGAAGGATTACACCGTGCAGAACAAGCGTGCCTGGAAGTACAACGCCTATGATTTCTGGGTGCGCACGGCGGGCTCGCCCGCGGAATTGGCCGCGCGGGTCATGGCGGACCCGGTGCGCTCGCTGAAGCGCTACGCCCGGTATTTCGATGCCTTCGAGGGGGTACGCGTGGCCAACATCTGCGGATCCTGCGGAAAGAAGGCGCTGCCCCTGGCGCTGCTGGGTGCGGAGGTGACGGTCTTCGACATCTCGGAGGACAACCGCCGCTACGCCCTGGAGGCCGCCGACGCCGCCCATGTCACCCTGGGCTACGAGGTGGGCGACGTGCTGGACGTGGATCTGGCCCGCTTCGGCGGCAGCTTCGACGTGGTGTTCATGGAGGGCGGGGTGCTGCACGATTTTCACGACCTGGACGAATTCATGCGCATCATGCATACCATCCTGCGCAAGGGAGGGAAGCTGATCTGCAGCGACTTCCATCCCTTCACCAAGATCGCCGACATTCTGCAGCTGCAGCAGCCCACCATGAGCTACTTCTCCACGGAGGTATTCGAGGGAGAGATGGCTCATGCCCGCTTCTTTGATGAGAGCGTCCGCCGGCAGATGCCCCGCTGCAGCTACCGGAAACACACCGTCAGCGAGATCATCAACGCCATTATCGCAAGCGTTTTCTGCCTGCAGCGCTTCGATGGCATCCCGCCTGGACGGACGAGCGGCTCCCCGGCGAGTTCACCGCCGTCGCCGTCAAACAGGCATGAAAAATCCTCCGTATGCTTCGCGGCACACGGAGGATGCTTTTTGTTCCGGATGATGCGGACGCCGGGTTACCTTTCCGCCGCTTCCTGGGCCACCGCGTCGATGATGGCCTCCGAGGCGTTGGCGTAGAAAGCTGCCTTGCCCAGCTGCTCGCTCAGGCCCACCTTGTCGAAGAAGGAGCGCACGTTCTGCTGCACACCGCACACGCTCACCGCCAGGCCCCGCTGGCTCAGCCGCTGGCAGACCTCCATCAGCGTCTGCACGCCGGAGATATCCGCCGCTGCCACGCCGCGCATGGACAGGATCAGACGGCTGCAGCCGGTGTAATCCGCGTCCTCCAGGCGGTGCTTCATTTCGCCGCAGTTGGCGAAGAACATACTGCCGTTGATGTAGGCAATCTGGATGCCGCTGGCTTGCTCGTCGGTGACCTCCGCGCCCATGCGGGTCAGGCGCACAAGCCGCTCATGCTCCACCGGGGCAATCTCCACCCGCAGCCGCGCCGCGTTCCACACGAACATCATAAGCGCCGTCACAATGCCGATGACAATCGCCACCGTCAGGTCGAACACCACGGTGGAAACCATGGTAATGCTGAACTGCATGACCCCCGTCCAGATCTTCCGCCCGAAGATGGTGCGGATGCCGTGCCACTCGTTCATGCGCCAGGCCGTGACCATCAGCACACCCGCCAGGGCGGACAGGGGCAGCCGGGCCATGACCCCGCCCAGCAGCAGCATGGACAGGAGCAGGAACAGGGAGTGGAACAGGCCCGTCAGGCGGGTCTGCTCGCCGCTCTTGATGGCCACGCTGGTGCGGGCGATGGCCGCCGTAGCAGGCACGCCACCAAAGAAGGGCAGCAGGATGTTGCCCACACCCTGGGCGATCAGCTCCCGGTTGGCGTCGAAGGGCTCGTCCTTCATGCGGGAGGCCGACGCGCCGCACAGCAGGGACTCAATCATCGCCAGCAGCGCGATGGACACCACCGGGCTGGACAGGCTCAGCACCATGTCCAGGTTCACCTGGGACAGGTCGAGGGAATCCGCCAGCATCAGGCTGCGGGGAATCTCGCCCACGCGCTTCAGGCTGGTGAAGCCGCACACTTCCGCCACCACCGTGGCCAGGATGATCGCCAGCAGGGAGCCGGGCACCTTTTCGTTAAGCTTGCGGGGCCACAGCAGCATGAAGGCCACCACCAGAGCGCCGATGAGCACCGCCTGCCAGTCCGGGTGGAAGCCCAGGCGGGTGTAGCTCCACAGCTTCTCCAGCGCGCTGGAGCCCACCGACGTGGTGCCGAAGAAGTTGTCCACCTGGCCCAGGGCGATGATGATGGCAATGCCGCTGGTAAAGCCCATCACCACGCTGGTGGGGATGAAGGTGACCAGCTTGCCCATGCGCAAAACGCCCGCCAGCAGGATGATGACGCCCGCCGCCAGGCTGGCCACGAACACACCCTGCAGCCCGTACTGGGCCACAATGCCAATGAGGATGGCGCTCATGGCGCCGGTGGGGCCGCTGATCTGGAAGGACGCGCCGCTGAGCAGCCCGATGATCGCTCCGCCGATGATGGCCGTCACCAGGCCCGCCGCCGGGGTCGCGCCGGAGGATACGCCGAAGGCCAGCGCCAGGGGCAGCGCCACCGCCGCCACCGTCACGCCGGAGAGAAGGTCCTTGATGAGCTTCTGGACATTGTAGCCCTTGAACTCCCGCTTCATATCCGCCACATACTGTTTGACCATGTTTCCCTGTACTCCCATCCCATGTTGATCGTTTTGCCAAAAAACGCCGTTTGTTATCATACCATAGTTCGCCCTGCAGGACAAGGAGGAAATCTGGTCAACGCGCGGTCGATTCAGGCATTCCGCAGGGTGGGAAGGCTCGCTCCCACGACAAAAGCCCCGCCCGGCACAGACCGGACGGGGCTTCATGGTTGACATTGCTCGCACAGGCGGGTGGGGAAAACCCTTACGCCTTGGCGATCTCCACCAGCTTGGCGAAGGCAGCGGGATCGTTCACCGCCAGGTCAGCCAGCATCTTGCGGTTGACGGTGACGTTGTGCTTCTTCAGGCCGTTGATAAAGGTGGAATAGCTCATGCCGTTCAGGCGGGCAGCGGCGTTGATACGGGTGATCCACAGGGAGCGGAAATCACGCTTGCGCAGCTTGCGGCCTTCGTAGGCATAGCGCAGAGACCGGGCAACCTGCTCGGACGCGGCGCGGTACTGCTTGGACTTTGCGCCCCAGTAGCCCTTGGCCAGCTTCATCACCTTGCGGCGCTTCTTCAGAGCATTGACAGCTCGCTTAATACGTGCCATGTTTCAGTTCCTCCTTGCCAGTCAAAGGGCTTATTTGTAGGGCAGCAGCTTGTGGATGGTCCGGGCCTCGGCGGCGTTGTCCACAACGCCGTCAGCACGCAGGTGACGGGTCCGCTTGGTGGTCTTCAGGCGCACCTGATGGTTGGCGTTCATCTGCTTATGCTTGACGATACCAGACTTGGTAAAGGAAAAGCGCTTGGCAGCACCACGGTGACTCTTCTGCTTAGGCATGGATTGGTCCTCCTTCCAGTACGGATGTTAATTCTGTGTCTGCGCCGCATCGGCGGATTTTTCCCTGGCGGCCTTCTTTTCGGCGAAGGACGCCTTGGCGGCTTTGGGCGCCAGAATCATGATCATGTGGCGGCCGTCCATCATGGGCCGGCGCTCCACCGAGCTGACCTCCGCGCACCGCTGGGCAAAGTCCTGCATGACCTTCATGCCGATCTCGCTATGGGTGATCTGGCGGCCACGGAAGCGGATGGAAACCTTCACCTTGTCGCCATCCTGCAGGAAGCGGGTGGCCATCTTCGCCTTGGTGAGAACGTCGTTCTCCTCAATGGTGGCGGACAGCTGAACTTCCTTGATGGCCACGACCCGCTGATTCTTCCGGTTCTCGCGCTCCCGCTTCGACTGCTCGTAGCGGTACTTGTCATAGTCCATCAGCTTGCACACCGGCGGCTTGGCAGTGGGCTGAATCTTGGCCAGGTCCAGGCCCCTCTCCTCCGCAAGCTCCAGCGCCTTTTGCGTGGGCATGACGCCGAGCTGCTCGCCGTTCTCGTCGATCAGGCGAACCTCTCTGTCGCGGATCTCCTCGTTGATCATCAGATCGAGTGCGATAACCATACACCTCCCAATGTTGTCGCTTGACCGCGCCTTTTCCATACAAAAAGCGGCGGGATGCTTTCCCGTCGCTGCATGTTCACACCTTCACCCATTCGGGGGAAGAAATGCCATGGAACCCGGCAGCGCAGGCCGCACAAGGTGAGAGACGGGCAAGCCTCTTCTTCAAACGATGGTATTATAGCACGCCTCCACGTCCCTGTCAAGGGCGGGAGGCAAAACTTTTCCCGGGAGCGGAAAATGTTTCTTCCATTTTATATCACGCATCTGCGGCAATCCCCGCCGGAATCCGCAATTCTTCATGGAAACGATACCTGTCCCCCTTGTAAACCGCCTGTCACCTGTGGTATACTATCGGCGGTAATGCACTCAGGATGATTGACTACGGAAAAGGAGCGATACCTTATGCGCAAAATCGGCGTTTTGACCTCCGGCGGCGATGCCCCGGGTATGAACGCGGCCATCATGTCCATCGCCAAGAGCGCGGCGATGTACGGCATGCCCCTGGTGGGCATCAAACGCGGCTACAACGGCCTGCTGCGCAAGTCCACCAGCATCTATGACGATTTGCAGGAGCTGTACCTGGATACCGTGCTGGATATTGCCGACCAGCCCGGCACCTACCTGCGCACCGCCCGCTGCACTGAATTCCTGGATCCCAAGTGGCGCGAGGTGGCTGTGCAGACCCTGCGCAACATGGAGATCGACGGCCTGGTGATCATCGGCGGCGACGGCAGCTTCCAGGGCGCCATGCGCCTGTGCGAGATGGGCATCCCCTGCATCGGCATTCCCGGCACCATTGACAACGACCTGGCCTATACTGAAATGACCCTGGGCTACGAGACCGCCGTGAACGTGTGCACCGACGCGGTGCGCGCCATCCGCGCCACCAGCCGTTCCCACGACCGGCCCCACGTGGTGGAGTGCATGGGCCGTCACTGCGGCGACATTGCCCTGAAGACCGCCTGCGCCACCGGCTCGGAGATCGTGATTGTGCCCGAGGTGCCCTGGACGGTGGAGCAGGTTGCCGCCCGGCTGAACAAGCAGCTGACCAAGGGCAACACCCGCGCCACCATCGTCATCGCCGAGGGCTGCTGGGAGTCCATGGCCCCCTTCGATCACTACACCTTCCTCAACAGCCACGGCAAGGAGTGCTACCCCGGCGAGCCCATCAGCGCCAACCGCTTCGCCTCCGTGATGAAGCGCATGTGCGGTATGGTGGAGGTCCGTTCCACCGTGGTGGGCTACACCCAGCGTGGCGCCATGCCCTGCGCCAAGGACAGCGGCTTCGCCTTTGAGGCGGGCAACCTGGCCGTGCGCCTGCTGCGCGACGGCGTGAGCAACCAAGTCATCGGCGTGAAGCAGGGCCAGGTGTTCTACATGCCCATTGAGGACGCCCTGAAGGTGGAGAAGCACTTCCGCCGCGATCTGTACGACCTGGTCAACTCCCTGTAATTCTTCATCCGGACATCATTGGGAGGAATGTCTGCCCTATGTCACAGATTCTGCAAGAGCTGTTTTCCGGCGTGCTCTTCCTGTTCACGGCCGAGGGACTCAAGACCCTGGCGATGTTCATCATCGCTTTCGCGCTGATCTACCTGGCCATCAAGAAGGAATACGAGCCTTCCCTGCTGCTGCCCATCGGCTTCGGGTGCATCCTGGCCAACCTGCCCCCCGTGCTGGAGACCGGCGTGCCCTCCGCCCTGGGCGATGCGGGCTTCCTGACGGTGCTGTTCAACGCGGGCATCGCCAACGAGCTGTTCCCCATCCTGATCTTCATCGCCGTGGGCGCGATGATCGACTTCTCCCCGCTGCTCAAGGATCCCAGCATGATCTTCTTCGGCGCGGCGGCGCAGTTCGGCATTTTCGCCACGTTCCTGCTCTCCCTGGTGCTGATCCCCGTGCTGCTGCCCGGCACCGCGGGTGATCAGGATCTGATCCTCAAGCTGGCCAGCGCCATCGGCATCATCGGCGCGGCAGACGGCCCCACCACCCTGTATGTGGCCAATCACTTCGCCCTGAAGGATTACATGGCCCCCATCTCTGTGGCGGCCTACAGCTACATGAGCCTGGTGCCGGTGATTCAGCCCCCGGTCATCAAGGCCCTGACCACCCGGGAGGAGCGTATGATCCGCATGGACTACCATGAGGACCGCTGCTCCAAGACCACGCTGATCCTCTTCCCCATCATCGTGACGGTGGTGGCGGGCGTGCTGGTGCCCATGAGCGCCCCGCTGGTGGGCAGCCTGATGTTCGGCAACCTGATCCGCGAATGCGGCGTGCTGGAGCGCCTGAGCAAGACCGCGCAGAATGAGCTGGCCAACCTGGTCACCATTCTGCTGGGCCTGACCATCGGCTCCACCATGGTGGCGGAGAACTTCCTGCGGGTGGATACGCTGCTGATCATGGGCCTGGGCCTGATCGCCTTCGTGTTCGACACGGCGGGCGGCGTGCTGTTCGCCAAGTTCCTGAACCTGTTCCGCAAGAACAAGGTTAACCCGATGATCGGCGCCGCCGGCATTTCCGCCTTCCCCATGTCCTCCCGCGTCATCGCCAAGATGGCCCTGAAGGAGGATCCCAGCAACTTCATCCTGATGCAGGCCACCAGCGCCAACGTGTCCGGCCAGCTGGGCTCCATTGTGGCGGGCGGCATGGTGATCACGCTGGTGAGCATGCTGCTGGGCTGATGAGGAGGTAATGACAATGATGAAGCTGCTTTCTCTGCTCATGGCCTGCGCCTCCGCCGAGGCAGCCGAGGTGATCGGCGGCGCGGACGCAGCCACGGAAATCGTGGTCGAAGGCTCCATGTCGCTGCTGACCAAGGGCCTGATCGTTACTGCGGTGGGTCTGTTCGGTGTGTTCCTGGTGCTGCTGCTCTTCTTCCTGATGATCAAGATCATGCAAAAAGTGCTCAAGTGAGACGAGTCAAAAAAGTGGCCTGCGGGCCACTTTTTTGAGTTTGGCACGCACTCGCTGGTCGGAGGGCAAAGCCCTCCTCCCGGCCGCTCGTTCGGGTAAGGAAGCGATTTTGCAGAGCAAAATCGCACGAAAATCGCCGCACATGTCGCCGATTTTCGATTTCCAGTCTGCCGACGGCAGATTACTGAAACGGACGAATGACCTTTTTGTACCCCTTCGCCTCTCCCCGCGCATACCGCCTTTCCCGCGGCATGCGCATTTTTCTTGTCCACCCTGTTGACAAGGCCGATCATTTTGTATATACTGTGCATGTCTGATATATACAGGCAAGGAGGCTTCCCTGCATGAACATCATCATCAGCAACGCTGACGGCAAGCCCATTTATGAGCAGATTGCCGCGCAGATCAAGCATGCCATCCTCACCGGCGAGCTGCAGCCCGGGGAGATGCTGCCGTCCATCCGCGCGCTGGCCCGGGATCTGCGCATCAGCGTCATCACCACCAAGCGCGCCTATGACGAGCTGGAGGCGGAGGGCTGCATCAACACGGTGGCGGGGAAGGGCTGCTTTGTGGCGGAGGGCAACGACGGGCTCCTGCGGGAAGCGCACCTGCGGGAGATCGAGGATCACATGCAGGAGATTCTCCGCCTGGCACGCCCCTGCCGCCTCAACACGGACGACCTGATCGCCATGCTTCGACTGCTGGAGGAGGACAACAAGCCATGACCGACGCCATTACCGTACAAGGTCTGTGCAAGCATTACACACAATTTTCCCTCAGGGACGTGAGCTTTTCCCTGCCCGCCGGGTGCATCATGGGTCTGGTGGGTGAAAACGGCGCGGGCAAATCCACGCTGATCCGCCTGATCATGAACGCCACACGGGCGGACGCTGGCTGTGTCACCGTGCTGGGCAAGGACAACCAGAGCCCCGACTTCCAGGCCGTGAAGGAGGACATCGGCGTGGTGCTGGATGAGGCCTTCTTCCCGGAGGTACTGTCCCCTGCGGACATCGGGAAGGTCATGGCCCTCACCTACCGCCGCTGGGACGCGGCGCAGTACGCCCTGTATCTGGAGCAGTTCTCCCTGCCGCTGAAGCAGCCCTTCAAGGAATTCTCCCGGGGCATGAAGATGAAGCTGGCCATCGCGGTGGCGCTGTCCCACGCGCCCCGGCTGCTGCTGCTGGACGAGGCCACCTCCGGCCTGGATCCCCTGGTGCGGGACGAGATCCTGGAGGTGTTCCTGGACTTTGCCCGGGCGGAGGATCACGCGGTGCTGCTGTCCTCCCACATTGTCAGCGACCTGGAGAAGATCTGCGACTACATCGCCTATCTGCACAAGGGACAGCTGCTGCTGTGCCAGGAGAAGGATCGGCTGCTGGAGGAGTACGCCGTGGCGCGGCTGACGAAAGAGCAGCTGGCCCAGCTGCCCGAGGGTTCCCTGCGCGGATTGCGGGAGACGCCCTACTTTGCGGAGGCGCTGGTAAAGCGGGAGCAGCTGCCTCCGTCCATCCGTGCCGAGCACGCCACCCTGGAAGAGATTCTGCTGCTGCTGGTGAAGGGAGTGAACTGACATGAAGGCGCTGCTGCTCAAGGATTTTTTGACGCTTTCGCGCTATCTGCGCATGGCGCTTCTGTTCGTTGTGATCTTCGCGTGCATCCCTGGCGGAAGCATGGCAGCCTACGCGCTGGTTTTTGCCGCCATGATCCCCATAACTGCCCTGGCGTATGATGAGCAGTCCAAGTGGCCCCGTCTGGCCGCCATGATGCCCTACTCTCCCCGGCAACTGGTGATGAGCAAGTATGTGCTGGGGTACATCATGCTGGGCGGCGCCATCCTCCTGTCCGTGGTCTCCACGGCGGTGACAACGCTGGTGCGCGGCGATGTCCTTGACCCCGCCAGTCTGTCCATGCTGCTCATTCTGGCCTGTGCGGCCTCCCTGATTCTGGCTGTGATCATGCCGCTCATCCTGCGCTTCGGCGTGGAGAAGGGACGTCTGGTCATGCTGGTGGGCGTCGCGGTCATCGTGGGCATCACGTTCGTGCTGGGAGAGGATGACGGTCTGATGGCCGCCATGGACGCTTCACCCCTGGTTGTCCTGGCAGTTTTCCTGGCGGTATGTGTGGCGGTCAACGCGCTGTCCATCCCCCTGTCCGTCAGGATTTACAGCCGGAAGAACAGGCAATGAGCCATACCGGCTTTGCTGGGGCGTGCGGAGAAATACCGTACGTCCCTTTTGTTGATGTGGCACGTTCCCTTGGGGCTGCGCGAACCTGCCGTTTCCAACGCGGGCGGCCTTCGTCGCCTGCTCGGAAACTCTCTTGTCTTTTTTTGGGGGACGCTGGGCTGCCGCCCAGACCCGCGCAGGGGCTAACGCCGCCCCTGCACCCGCGCAAGGGGCATCGCCCCTTGACCCGTTTTCGCTGGCGCGCTCCATGGAAGTACTCGAAAAATGTGCGCGCCCCTTTTCTTTTGCATCAAATTGGTGTATCATAAGGGCATAGCTTCCTATTAAAAGCGAACGGAGGAAAGCATCCATGCAAACACCGCTGCGCAAAACAAAGATCGTCTGCACCATCGGCCCCAATCTGATTGAGAAGGGCCTCATCACGCCGCTGATGAAGGCGGGCATGAACGTCGCCCGCTTCAATTTCTCCCACGGATCCTATGAAACCCACAAGCAATACTTCGACGAGATCTGCCGCATCCGCGACGAGCTGGGCCTGCCCGTGGCCACCATGCTGGACACCAAGGGCCCGGAAATCCGCGTGCGCTCCTTCGCCGAGGGCAAGGTATTCCTGGAGGCCGGTCAGCTCTTCACCCTGACCACCGAGGACGTGGTGGGCGACGAGACCCGCGTGTCCGTCACCTACAAGGATCTGCCCCTGGACGTGCAGGTGGGCGGCTCCATCCTCATTGACGACGGCCTCATCGCCATGACCGTGGAGCGCAAGTCCGACACCGAGGTCTTCTGCAAGGTGCTCAACGGCGGCGCGATTTCCAACAACAAGGGCGTGAACCTGCCCAACGTGCATCTGTCCATGCCCTTCATCAGCGAGAAGGATTACAACGATGTGGTGTTCGCCGCGGAGAACGGCTTCGACTTCATCGCCGCCTCCTTCACCCGCTGCGCCGACGATATCCTGCAGATTCGCCACATCCTGCGGGATCACGGCGGCGAGGACATCAACATCATCGCCAAGATTGAGAATATGGAGGGCGTGGAGAACATTGAGGAGATTCTCCGCGTGGCCGACGGTGTGATGGTTGCCCGCGGCGACCTGGGCGTAGAGGTGCCCCTGGAGGCAGTGCCTTCCCTGCAGAAGACGCTGATTCAGCAGGCCATCGCGGCAGGCAAGCCCGTCATCACCGCCACGCAGATGCTGGACTCCATGATCAAGAACCCCCGTCCCACTCGCGCCGAGGCCACCGACGTGGCCAACGCCATCTACGACGGCACCTCCGCCATCATGCTTTCCGGCGAGACCGCCGTGGGCGCGTACCCCGTGGAGGCGGTGGAAACCATGGCCCGCATCGCCCTGCGCGCCGAGAGCGACATCGACTACATCCGCCGCTTCTCCCGGCCCAGCGGCTCCTCCACGGACGTGACCAGCGCCATCAGCCATGCCACCGTCACCTCCGCCCATGACCTGAACGCCTCCGCCATCATCACCGTCACCAAGTCCGGCTCCACCGCCCGGATTCTCAGCCGCTACCGCCCCGCCTGCACCATTGTGGGCTGCACCATCTCCGACAGGGTCTGGCGGCAGCTGTCCCTGAGCTGGGGCACCATTCCGCTGCGCATTGACGAGGAGCAGAGCACGGACGATCTGTTCGAGCATGCGGTGGACGCGGCCGTCCGTGAGGGCATTGTGAAGGACGGCGAGCTGGTGGTGCTGACCGCCGGCGTGCCCCTGGGCATTTCCGGCACCACCAACCTGATGAAGGTGCATGTGGTGGGCCATCTGCTGACCCGGGGCAAGGGTGTGCACGGCGGCTCGGTCACGGCGCCTCTGTGCGTGATTCACAGCATGGAGGAGGATGCGAAGGAGTTCGACGCGGGGGACATCATCGTCTGCCACCAGTCCACCCGGGAGATGCTGCCCCTGCTGCGCAAGGCCAGCGCCATCATCCTGGAGGATGACGATCCCGACGGTCAGGGCGTGATTGTGGGCATGAGTCTGGACATTCCCGTGATCATCGGTGCAAAGGGTGCGCTGGACATCCTGAAGTCCGGCGCGGTGGTCACCATGAACGCCGCTGACGGCACCGTCACCGCCAACTGACATGCAGACCGTTTTCATTGACGGGCGGCAGTATGCTGATGGCCGCGCCCTGCATCAGGCCCTGCAGCGCATGCTTTCGCTGCCCGAATGGTACGGCTGCAATGCTGACGCGCTGTACGACTGTCTGTCCGGGCGGACGGAGCCGCTGGTCATTCGCATCCTGCACCCGGGCGAAGGCGACGCCGCCGCCGCCCTGAGCAAGTGCATCCGGGTCTTCCGGGATCTGGGGCACACCGTGAGCACGATATAAGAAGCGCCCCCTGGCTCTTGATGAGTCAGGGGGCGTTGACTGTTCATGCGGATAGCAACGGAGCCTGCCGCTTCCATTGCGGACTGGGGTGCGGCATGCTGCCTTCCCCGCTGGGGAAGGTGGCCGAGCGCAGCGAGGCCGGATGAGGTCGTCACCCTTGCAAGCCCACGGCCTGCCGGATGAGGTTGTTCCCTTGCAGTGCGCGGAATCTGCCGTTTCCAACGCGGGCGGCCTTCGGCGCCTGCTCGGAAACTCCGATTTTCTCTGTTCCTTTTTTTCCTGCGCTTTTGTGCTGCGCCCGGGCTGCCGCCCGGACCTGCGCAGGGGGGAAACCCCCCCCACCCCCCCCCCCACGGGCCACCCCCCCCTCACCAATTACCCAGGCCCCGTCCCCG
>JAXEEE010000165.1:0-4146 GCA_034104265.1 Eubacteriales bacterium
CGGCTGTGACGTGGCGCGACAACACTGGGGCCTGCGGGCAATTTTTTTGTGTTGGGCCGCCTCTGGGGGGTCGCTGCGCTCCGGGCCGCTGTCGGTTTTAAGTAATTTTTGCCGCTGCGCGTAACACGACCCGCCCCCGGGGCAAAGCCCCGGGATACGATTGGCATACGGAGGGGCTGCGGCCCCTCCTGACCTCCCCATAGCATGCGTGCCTGCGGCTTGCTTCGATCTGGTCGGAGGCGCACCATCGCTTCGACATTGCCCCAGCGACGCGCACACAAAAGCCTCCCGCATATCGCGGGAGGCTTTTGTCAGGCCGCACCAACTCGCCGTCGGCAGACGGCAATCGGGCCCTGACGACATGCGCGTCAGGGCCCGTGCGATTCCGCCAGGAATCGCTTCCTTACACGAACGAACGGCCGGGAGCAGGCGCAGCCTGCCGAAGGGAGGCGCTTGCGCCGACTAGCGAGAGCAAATGCTTGCATTTGCCGAGTGAGCCGCCGCCACAGTGTGGCGTTGCCCTGAAAGGGCAAAGGCTCCGAAGCGAAGCGCAGGTGACAGCCAGCACACGGCCTTGCGCCGTGGGATGGCCGCAGAACCAGTAAGTGAGTGCAAAATCGCCCGGACGGCACAGCCGTCCGGGCGAAGCGAAGCGCCTTACAGCAGCTTCTTGTACAGCTCCTTGATCTCCTCCACGGAGGTGTCGCGGGGATTGCCGGGACGGCAGGCGTCGGCAAACGCGGACTCGGCCAGGAAGTCCAGATCGGCAGGATTGACGATCTCCTTCAGGTCGGCGGGGATGCCCACGTCCTTGCTCAGCTGGCGCACAGCGTCGCAGGCAGCCTTGCGGTACTCGTCCACGGTCATGTTCTCGGTGCCCTCAACGCCCATGGCGGCAGCGATGTACTTGTACTTGTCGCCGGTGACGGGAGCGTTGTACTCCATCACGGTGGGCAGCAGGATGGCGTTGGCCACGCCGTGGGGGGTGTCATACACCGCGCCCAGGCAGTGCGCCATGGAGTGAACGATGCCCAGGCCCACATTGGAGAAGCCCATGCCCGCCACATACTGGCCCAGGGCCATGCCGTCGCGGCCCTCGTCGGTGCCATTCACGGCGCCGCGCAGGCTCTTGGCGATGATCTCGATGGCCTTGAGGTGGAACATGTCGGTCAGCTCCCAGGCGCCCTTGGTGGTGAAGCCCTCAATGGCGTGGGTCAGGGCGTCCATGCCGGTGGCGGCGGTCAGGCCCTTGGGCATGGTGGCCATCATGTCGGGGTCGATCACGGCCACCTCGGGGATGTCGTGCACGTCCACGCAGACGAACTTGCGCTTGCGCTCCACGTCGGTGATGACGTAGTTGATGGTCACCTCAGCGGCGGTGCCGGCGGTGGTGGGCACGGCGATGGTGAACACGGTCTTGTTCTTGGTGGGGGCCACGCCCTCCAGGGAGCGCACGTCGGCGAACTCGGGGTTGTTGATGATGATGCCGATGGCCTTGGCGGTATCCATGGAGGAGCCGCCGCCGATGGCGATGATGTAGTCCGCGCCGGAGGCCTTGTAGGCGGCCACGCCGGTCTGCACGTTCTCAATGGTGGGGTTGGGCTTGATGTTGGAGTACAGCTCGTAGCCCAGGCCGGCCTTGTCCAGCACATCGGTGACCTTCTTGGTCACGCCGAACTTGACCAGATCGGGGTCGGAGCAGACGAAGGCCTTGGTCAGGCCGCGGGCCTGCACCTCGGGCACGATGGATTCGACCGCGCCGCGGCCATGGTAGGAGATGGGATTGAGCACAATACGGTTCGCCATGGGAAACTCCTCCTTTTGTATTTGCCATTGGGCATGGAATGCGTCTGTCGTCACACGCTCATGGCGTGTATGGATACAATATTCGACAGCGCTATTGTTATTTCCTTCACATGAACTATGGATTATTCCTTTGGACTAATTCTCGGAAGCACGCTCCCGGGCATGGCGGCAGATGGCCTCGAAGGATTTTTCGGAGATGTCGTGCTCGATTTTGCAGGCGTCCTCCAGGGCGGTTTTCTCATCCACGCCCAGGGCCGTCAGCATGGCCGCCAGGGTGCAGTGCCGCTCCAGAATGCGGCGGGCGATAGCCTCGCCCTGGGGGGTCAGGGTGATGAGGTTCTCCTCGTCCATCAGGATGTAACCGTTCTCCCGCAGGCGCTTCATGGCAATGCTGACGGAGGGCTTGGTCACATTCAGCTTGGCGGCGATGTCCACCGAGCGGGCATAGCCCTTCTGCTGATGGAGCATCAGGATGGCCTCCAGATAGTCCTCGGCAGACTCGTGGATGTTCACGGGATATCTCCTCGCTTTCTGTTGGTGATGGCGCTGTGCTGTCATTTCGTTTATCTTACCATGTTCGCAGGGGATTTGCAAGGCAAGGGCGGTTTTTCGCCCGGACGGGGGAAAGGCCCCGGGATGCTCTTGCCGGAAAAAACCAATCGTGCTATAATGAAGGTACATACAGCGTCCGGCGCAGCATGCTGCGGCGAGGCTTCAGCGAAAGAAGGAATCGAATATGATCCACTCCAATCCCCTTCTCAAGGGTAAAACCTCCAAGAAGTTCATCACCATGGGCGAGATCATGCTGCGTCTGACGCCCCCCAACTACGACAAGATCCGCATGGCCAACGCCTTCGAGGCCAGCTACGGCGGGAGCGAGGCCAACATCGCCCTGGCCCTGGCCAACCTGGGCGTGGACAGCACGTTCTTCTCCGTGGTGCCCAACAATTCCCTGGGCAAGTCCGCCGTGCGCATGCTGCGCTCCAACGACGTGCACTGCACCCCCATGATCCTCGCCACCCCCGAGGAAACGCCCTCCCACCGCCTGGGCACCTACTACCTGGAGGCAGGCTACGGCGTGCGCCCCAGCAAGGTCATCTACGACCGTAAGCACTCCGCGCTGACGGAGTACGATTTCTCCCATGTGGATCTGAACGCCCTGCTGGACGGCTTCGACTGGCTGCACCTGTCGGGCATCACCCCCGCCCTGGCCCCCAACTGCCGGGAGCTGGTGATGAACCTGCTCAAGACTGCCCATGAAAAGGGCATGACCGTCTCCTTCGACGGCAACTTCCGCTCCACCCTGTGGACGTGGGAGGAGGCCCGGGACTTCTGCACGGAATGCCTGCCCTATGTGAACATTCTCCTGGGCATCGAGCCGTACCACCTGTGGAAGGACGAAAGCGACCACAGCAAGGGCGACTGGAAGGACGGCGTGCCCCTGCAGCCCAGCTATGAGCAGCAGGACGAGATCTTCCAGCGCTTCATCGAGCGCTATCCCAACCTCAAGTGCATCGCCCGGCATGTGCGCTACGCCCATTCCGGCTCGGAGAACAGCCTGAAGGCCTTCATGTGGTACGAGGGCCACACCTTCGAGTCGAAGCTGTTCACCTTCACCATTCTGGATCGCGTGGGCGGCGGCGATGCGTTTGCTTCCGGCCTGATCTACGCCATGATGAACGAATTCAAGCCCATGGATATGATCAACTTCGCCGTGGCGTCCTCGGTGATCAAGCACACGATCCACGGCGACGCGAACATCACCGACGATGTGAAGACCATCCGCAACCTGGCGAACATGAACTACGACATCAAGCGGTAAGCATGACAGACAGGCAAAGCCCGGCGATAAGCGCCGGGCTTTGCTTTGTCAGGGAAGGGGGAGAGAATCAATAATATATCATCAACCGCCGCCGCAGGGGGTTGCGCAGGAAGGGGCTCTGACGCCTGCGGGGAAGCGGGGGATTTCGATGCCGGGCGGCGGTTGCGCCGGAGGGGGCGCGTACCTGAGCCAGCGCGAGGGGCTTTTGCCTGTGGCGGGGGGGCGGGATCTCTTCTCCTGATGCGGAGGGCGGGATTCCTTGGCCCGTGGCGCGGGCGAGGGGTGTTCTTTCTCTTGACGTGGAGGGCTTGTTCCCTTGCACATCCACGGATGTGGGAGGCTGTTCTTTCCCACTCGCGGGAAAGAACCAAAGGGCGACCGGGGGCAGCCAATCTGAGACACCACCTGGGCTGCCCCCGGGCCCCTCGCCGCTTGGGTTGGGGGTGGAACCTCTTGTTGCGCGAGGCTATTCGCTTCCTCGCGGGGGGGCTTGGAGCGGCTTTGGGTGTTATGCCCGT
>JAXEEE010000166.1:0-15862 GCA_034104265.1 Eubacteriales bacterium
GCCACCCCCCCCCCTCACGCGGGCTCCCGGGGGCTCGGCCCCGGTGGGGGGGGGGTGGGGGCCCACACCCCCCCGCGCCCCCCTCCTTTTCAAGAGAAGAGAACTGTGCTATAATGACATAATCCTACTTATTCAGGAGGAAAACCATGCAAGGAAGCAAAACCATCGCGGGCAACACAGCCACGGGAACGCTCAAGGTGCTGGCGCTTGCGCTGATGTTTGTGGATCACGCGGGCAAAATGCTCTTCCCCGGCGTGACGGAAATGCGCATGCTGGGCCGGGCGGCCTTTCCGCTGTACTGCTGGTGCATGGTGGTGGGCTTCTGCCACACGCGCAGCGTGCCGAAGTACCTGCTGCGGATGCTGGCGGTGGGGCTGATCTCTCAGCCGCTGTACATGCTCGCCCTGAACCATACCTGGCAGGAGCCCAACATCTTCCTGACGCTGCTGCTGGCCCTGTGCGGACTGTGGGTCATGCGGGAGAAGATCGCCTTCAGCCACTTGTGGGCCCCGCCTCTGCTGCTGATTCTGGCCAGCGCCCTGGGCTGCGACTACGGCTGGCGGGGCGTTATGCTGGTGTGGCTGCTCTACGCCGTGCGGGATTCCCGCCCCGGCATCGCGGCCGTCATGATCGCCTTCTGCCTTTACTGGGGCAGCGCGTCCATTGCCGTCAGCCAGATCTTCGGCTGGCGGATCGTCCTGCCCGATTTGTTGTCGCCGGTGCTCTCCCCCTGGACAAGGCTCCAGGCCTGGGCCATCCTCGCCCTGCCGCTGATGCTGGTGCGCTTCCGGCGGAACATCCGCCTGCCCGCCTGGCTGGGCTACGCCCTGTACCCGGCACACCTGGCCCTGCTGTATCTGCTGGAGGTGTGCCTGTGACCATCAACGTGGAGGAAGCCCTGCGCTACCTGGGCGCGGGCGATGCGGATGATGACCTCCGCCGGGCCATGGCGGATGCGGCGAAGGAGCTGGAAGCACGGATCACCCCCCGCTGGACATGGCGGGTTTTCCCGCTGGAGCAGGATCCCCTCCGCCTGCAGGGAACGGAGGTCGCGCTGCCCGGGAACCTGGCCCGGCGAATGCTGGCGGACTGCCGGCAGGCAGCGCTGATGGCCTGCACCCTGGGCGCGGAGTTCGACCGGCTGATGCGGGCGGCGCAGGCTCGGGACATGGCCCGGGCAGTGATGCTGGACGCCTGCGGCAGCGCGCTGGTGGAGGCCGGGTGCGACGCGGCGGAGCAGGAGATCGCCGGGCGAATGCCAGGGCTGTATCTGACCGACCGCTTCAGCCCGGGGTATGGCGATCTGCCACTGACGGTGCAGCGGAGCCTGTGCGGAACTCTCGATGTGACCCGGCGGCTGGGGGTGTCGCTGACGGATACCTGCCTGATGAACCCGCAGAAGACCGTCACGGCTATTATCGGCCTGGCGGACAGGCCGCAAATGGCCCGCATCCGGGGCTGTGCCTACTGCATGATGAACAAAACCTGCGCCCTGCGCAAAGGAGGAAAACGCTGTGGTGATTGATCAGGAGCATATTGTCCTGCTGGATGGGGCCATGGGCACCATGCTGCAAAAGAGCGGCCTGCGCACCGGGGAGCTGCCGGAGCTGCTGGCACTGACCAGACCGGAGCTGCTGGAGAATATCCACCGGCAGTACATCGACGCGGGGAGCCGCATCGTCTATACCAATACCTTCGGGGCCAACCGGCTGAAGCTGGCGGGCACAGGCCACACCGTAGCGGAGGTGGTGCATGCCGCCGTGGCCGCCGCGAGAAAGGCCGCGGAGGGCACGGATTGCCTGGTGGGGCTGGACATGGGGCCCATTGGCGCGCTGCTGGAGCCCTTGGGCTCGCTGACGTTCGAGGAAGCGGTGGACATCTTCCGGGAGATCGCCGTGGCGGGGGCGGAGGCCGGGGCTGACCTGGCCGCCATCGAAACCATGACCGACCTGTACGAGGCCAAGGCCGCGCTGCTGGCGGTGAAGGAGAATACCCGCCTGCCCGCCCTGGTGACCATGAGCTTCGAGGAGCGGGGGCGTACCTTCACGGGATGCACGGTGGCCTCCATGGCCCGGACGCTGGAGGGCCTGGGAGCGGACGCGGTGGGCGTGAACTGCTCGCTGGGGCCGGTGCAGCTGCTGCCCATGGTGCAGGAGATGTGCGCCGCCACCCGTCTGCCGGTGATCGCCAAGCCCAACGCGGGCCTGCCCGATCCGGTGGACGGCCACTACGACCTGTCGCCGGAGAACTTCGCCCAGGCCATGAAGGCCCTGGTGGAGGCGGGAGCCAGCCTGGTGGGCGGCTGCTGCGGCACCGACCCGGCTTATATCCGTGCGCTGCAGGAGGCTGTCCGGGACATGCAGCCCGGCCAGCGTCACTACGACGCGGTGAGCTTCGTCTGTACGCCCACAACGCCCCTGCGCATCGGCGGCGTGCGGGTCATCGGCGAGCGCATCAACCCCACGGGCAAGAAGCGCTTCCAGCAGGCGCTGCTGGAGAACGACCTGGACTACATTGTGGACGTGGCGGTACAGCAGCAGGACGCGGGCGCGGAAATTCTGGACGTGAACGTGGGCTATCCCGGGGTGGACGAAAAGACCATGCTGCCCCGGGTGATCAAGCGTCTGCAGGCGGCGGTGGATCTGCCGCTGCAGCTGGATTCCTCTGATCCGGAGGCGCTGGAGGCGGGCCTGCGGGTCTACAACGGCAAGGCGGCGGTGAACTCCGTGAACGGCAAGGCGGAGTCCATGTCGGCGGTGCTGCCGCTGGTGAAGAAGTACGGCGCGGCGGTGGTGGGCCTGACCCTGGACGAAAAGGGCCTGCCCGCCACGGCGGCGGAGCGGGTGGCCATCGCCCGGCGGATTCTGATGGCGGCGGAGGCATACGGCATCCCCCGGGAGGACGTGTGGATCGACTGCCTGACGCTGACGGTGTCCGCCCAGCAGGAGCAGGCGGAGGAGACGCTCTCGGCGGTGCGCACCGTGCGCCATGACCTGGGGCTGAACACCGTGCTGGGGGTGAGCAACATCAGCTTCGGCCTGCCCAACAGGCTGCTGATCACCACGGCGTTCCTTTTGCGGGCGCTGGAGGCGGGGCTGACGCTGCCCATCGTCAACCCGAATCAGAAGGAAATCATGGACGCGGTGGCGGCCTTCCGGGCCCTGAGCGGGGAGGATCCCGCCTGCCGGGGCTATGTGGAGCGATTCGCCCAGGCGGCCCCCGCGGCCAAGGCCGTCCCTGCGTCGGAAATGACCCTGGGCGATGCGATCCAGCGGGGCCTGAAGGCGGACGCGGCCCGGCTGGCCAAGGCGGCCCTGGCTGAAACAAGCGAGCTTGCCCTGGTGGAGGATTGCCTGATTCCCGCCCTGGACAAGGTAGGCGCGGACTACGAGCGGGGAGCGGCGTTCCTGCCCCAGCTGCTCTCGGCGGCCCAGGCGGCACAGAGCGTGTTCGAGGTGATCCGGCAGAGCCTGGCGGACAAGGGCAGCGCGCCGGTGAAGAAGGGGCGCATCGTTATCGCCACGGTGCAGGGGGACATCCATGACATCGGCAAGAACATCGTGCGCACGGTACTGGAAAACTACGGCTACGATGTGACGGATCTGGGCCGGGACGTGCCGCCGGAGACCATTGTGGAGACGGCCCAAAGGGAGCATATCCGCTTGGTGGGCCTGTCCGCGCTGATGACCACCACCCTCCCCGCCATGGAGAAGACCACCCGTCTCCTGCTGGCCCTGCCCGAGCCTCCTGCCGTGATGGTGGGCGGCGCGGTGGTGACGGAGGACTATGCTGCAAGCATCGGCGCGATCTATGCCCGGGACGCAAGGGCCTCGGTGGAGATCGCCCGGAGCATCCTGTCGTAACTTGACAAAAGCGCGAAGCGATGGTATAAAGGCGATAACGCTTTGACGCACACTGAGGTGAAAGCTATGCCAATCAAGATTCCCAGTTATCTGCCTGCGGCGGATACGCTCAGGAGCGAGAATATCTTCGTCATCACCCACGAGCGGGCCGTCAGCCAGGACATCCGCCCGCTGCGGATTCTCATGCTGAACCTGATGCCCACCAAGGTGGCCACGGAAACGCAATTGGCCCGCCTGCTGGGCAACACGCCCCTGCAGGTGGAGATGGAGCTGTTGATGGTGTCCAGCCATGTGAGCCGCAACATCTCCCAGGAGCACATGCTGACCTTCTACAAGACCTTTGAGCAGGTGAAGGATCAGACCTTCGACGGCATGGTGATCACCGGCGCGCCGGTGGAACGCCTGCCCTTTGAGGAGGTGGAGTACTGGCAGGAGCTGTGCGAGATCTTCGAGTGGAGCAAGACCCACGTCACCAGTACCTTCCACATCTGCTGGGGGGCTCAGGCGGGGCTGTACTACCACTACGGCATCGCGAAACAGCCCCTGCCCGAGAAGCTCTCCGGCGTGTACCGCCACCGGATCACCCACAAGGGCAGCATCCTCTTCCGGGGCTTTGACGATACCTTCATGGTGCCTCACTCCCGCTATACCACGGTGGACCGCCAGGCCATCCTGGACGAGCCCCGGCTGAAAATCCTTGCCGAGAGCGACGTGGCGGGGGTTTACGCCGTATCCACCCACGGGGGACGGCAGGTGTTCATCACCGGCCACAGCGAGTACGACGCGGACACCCTGCTGGGCGAATACCTGCGGGACAAGCGGGCGGGGTTGAACCCGAAGGTGCCGGAGAACTACTTCCCCGACGACGACGATACCCGCCAGCCCCTGTGCACCTGGCGCTCCGGCGCGAACCTGCTCTATTCCAACTGGCTGAACTACTTCGTCTACCAGGCCACGCCCTATGAGCTGGAGCACGTGGGCGACGAAAGTTACATGACAAGGTAAAAGCATCCATACGGTTTCCGCCCGCCTTTCCGGAGGCGGGTTGTACACAAGAGAAAGGAGTTACCCCCATGCTTCTGATCAAGAACGGCTATGTCAAGCCCATCACCGGCGCGGATATCCCCTGCGGCCAGGTGCTCATCGACCAGGGGAAGATCCTGGCGGTGGGCGAGACCGTCGATGCCCCTGCGGACTGCCCTGTCTACGACGCCACGGGCTGCATGGTCACCCCCGGCCTGATCGACGGGCACACCCATCTGGGCATCCATGAGGAGGCCCAGCGCTGGGAGGGCAACGACACCAACGAGTACTCCAACCCCGTGACCCCCACCATTCGCGGCATTGACGGCATCAACCCCATGGACGAGGGCTTTGCCAACGCCCTGCGCGGCGGCGTGACCACGGCGGTCATCGGCCCCGGCTCCGCCAACGTGGTGGGCGGCACCTTCGCCGCGCTGAAGCTCCACGGCCACTGCGTGGACGACATGGTCATCAAGGAGCCCGTGGCCATGAAGATCGCCTTCGGTGAGAACCCCAAGGGCGCGTACGGCCAGAACGGCCGCAAGGAGCCCTACACCCGCATGGGCGTGGCGAGCCTGCTGCGTCAGCTGCTGGCGAAAACGAAGAAGTACGCCGAGGACATTGCCGCTGCGGAGAAGGATCCCGCCAAGACCCGGCCCTTCGACCCCCAGCTGGAGGCCATGCTGCCGGTGATCCGCAAGGAGATCCCCCTGAAGGCCCATGCTCACAAGGCCTACGACATCCTCACCGCCCTGCGCATCGCCCGGGAGTTTGACGTGAACATCACCCTGGATCATGTGACGGAGGGCCATCTGATTGTGGAGGAGCTGAAGCGGGCGGGCAAGCCGCTGCTGGTGGGCCCCTCCCTGGGCAGCAAGACCAAGATCGAACTGGCGGAGAAGTCCTTCGCCACCCCGGGCATCCTGTACAATGCGGGGATGGAGATCTGCATCATCACCGACGCGCCGGTGATCCCCCTGTACTACCTGCCCCTGTGTGCTGGTCTGGCCATCCGCGAGGGTCTGCCGGAGGAAGCGGCCTGGCGTGCCATCACCATCAATCCTGCGAAGGTGGCTGGCATTGACGCCCGGGTCGGCTCCCTTGAGCCGGGCAAGGACGCGGACATTGCCGTGTTCCGGGGCAATCCCCTGCGGGACATTCAGGCGAAGGCCCAGCAGGTGTTTGTGGGCGGGGAGCCGGTGCTGTGACGGGCTTCCGTCCGGCGAATGATGCTTTCTGGGCTGCGCTGGATCACCTGATGGCGTCCAGCCGCGTGGTGATCGACCGGCCCAAAGGCACGGCGCATCCCCGCTATCCGGACATGATCTATCCCCTCGACTACGGCTACCTTCAGGACACCACGGCTATGGACGGTGGGGGCATCGACGTGTGGGTGGGCTCCGACCCGGCCCGGGGGCTGGACGCGGTCATGGTCACGGTGGATCTGGTGAAGCGGGATTCGGAGATCAAGCTGCTCATCGGCTGCACGGAGGAGGAAAAGCAGCTGGTGTGGCATCAGCACAACGACTCGGAATCCATGAAGGGTATGCTGATCCGCAGGCCGGGGGCTTGCGGGCAATGAAAAAGGCGCGGCGCTCATCATCAAGGTGAGCGCCGCGTCTTTGCTGTGTCAGGGGGATGCAGGGGCAGCCTTCCCCCCTGGGGAAGGTGGCCGAGCGCAGCGAGGTCGGATGAGGTTCGTCTCCTTCCCGGCCATCGCGTACCCCGCGGGGTGGGGCGCGATCCCTTGGGGGTGCGCGAATCTGTCGTTTCCAACGCGGGCGAACTTCGTCGCCTGCTCGGAAACTCTGGCTTTCTGCTGTTCCTTTATGTTGTGCTTTTCTGTTGCACCTGGGCTGCCGCCCAGACCTGCGCAGGGGCTAACGCCGCCCCTGCACCTGCGCAAGGGGTTTCACCCCTTGACCCGTTTTCGCTGGCGCGCTCCATGGGGGTGGTCGTTATTTCCCCACGCAGAAGTCGCTGAAGACCCGGTCCAGCAGGCGCTCCTCCACCTGGTCGCCGGTGATTTCCGCCAGGGCCAGCTGGGCTGATTGCAGATCCACCGTGGCCAGGTCGACGGTGGCCTGCCGCAGGGTGGCTTCTGCCTCACGCAGGTGCGCTGCGGCCCGGCGGGCGGCCTCCAGGTGCCGGGGCTGGGTGAGAATCAACCCGTCGCTGACCGTGGCCATCCGCCGGAGGAAGTCCTTCACCGGGGCCAGGGTGGCCGCGTCCCGGGCAGAGACGGTCATCACTGCCGCGCCGGGCAGGAGCGCGGACGCATCCGCCTCCGTCAGCACGGGGGGCAGGTCGGATTTGTTCAGCAGGATGGCGGTGCGGTCGGGTGTCAGATGCGGCAGGGCATCCCGATCCGCCGCTGTCAGGGGCTGGCTGGCGTCCAGTACCAGCAGCGCGGCGTCCGCGTCGCCCACGGCCTTTCTGGCACGGGCAACGCCCAGCTGCTCCACCAGGTCGCCGGTCTCCCGCAGCCCGGCGGTGTCCGTCAGGTGGATGACCGCCCCCTCCAGGAGCAGATCGCCCTGCACCGCATCCCGGGTGGTGCCGGGAATGTCGGTGACGATGGCCCGTTCCTCCCCCAGCAGCGCGTTGAGCAGGCTGCTCTTGCCTGCGTTGGGTCTGCCGCAGATCACCGCGTTCAGCCCGGAGCGGACAAGTCGTGCGGCCCGCTCGTCGCAGGCGCGCTCCAGGCTGTCGGCCAGGCGGAGGATCCGGGGGCCGAGATCTCCGGCGGCTTCCTCCTCGCCGATTTCCTCCGGGTAGTCGATGCAGGCGGCGGCGCCGGCCTGAATGGCGTACAGCTCGTCCGCTGCCTGGCGGATGAACGCCGACGGCCCGCCCTCCAGCTGAGCCATTGCCGCCCGGTGGGCCTGATCCCCCTGGGCGGCGATGAGCCCCATGACGGCCTCGGCCTGGCTTAAATCAATGCGCCCGTTGAGGAAGGCACGGCGGGTGAATTCCCCCGGCTGGGCCAGCCGCGCTCCGCAGCGCAGGCACAGCGACAGAGCCCGCTGGGCGGTATAGCCGCCGCCGTGGAGATGAAGCTCGCACACGTCCTCCCGGGTGTAGCTGCGGGGGGCGCGCATGATCACCGCCATGCACTCGTCCACCGTTTCAATCCCGTCCAGTACATGGCCGTAGGTGAGCATGTGGCTCTCCAGGCGGGTCAGGGACTTCTTTGCCGGGCGGAACAGCGCCATCAGCACCCGCTCCGCTTCCGGGCCGCTCATGCGCACAATGCTCACGCCGCCCTGCCCCGGCGCGGTGGCAATGGCGGCGATGGTATCCTGATTCACAGCAGCTTTTCCTCCATCATGCTCCAGTATTCGGGGGTGGACAGCGGCTCACGCCAGGGCAGGGTCGCATCCGCCATCAGCCAGGCCTCCCGGTCGGCAGGGGTCAGGCCGTGGGGCTGGGCCACATCCCGGATGTGCGCGAGGGCCTTGAGCACCAGGCTGTATTCGCCGGTGATCATGTTCTGCACAAGCAGGCGGGTCATTTCCGGCGCAGCCTGGGCCGCGCCGCTGGTGATGTACGCCCGGGCCACCTCGTCCACGTTGTAGGCTGCCCGGTGAAAGGTCACATCCGCCCGGCCATCATGGATGGTCAGCACAGCGAAGGCCGCCACGCCGCCGACGCCGTCCTCCGGCACGCCCACGGAGCCCGGGTTCACCGCCCGCCGCCCCTGATGGGTCACGTCCCAGCGGATGTGATGATGCCCGCTCAGCAGCAGACTGACGCCCTCCGGCAGCGCGTCCAGGTATCCTGGCAGATCCCTGGGCCATACCAGCCTGTAGGGATCACCGGGCATGCCATGGGTCAGCAGCGCCGGGCCCAGGCGCACATCCATGGGAAAGTCAAGGCGGACGCCCTCCAGCTGCCGGGCCGTCCAGTGGAGCAGCGCCCAGTTGTACCCCGCCAGGGCCGGATCCTCCAGGCGGGTGAAACGCTCCTCGTGGTTGCCCAGCAGCATGGCGGCATGCAGGCCTTCCAGCCGCCGCAGCACCTCCCGGGACTGGGGGCCGAAGTTCACCTGATCCCCCAGGGAGACGATGCTCTCGCAGTCCGCGGCCTCAGGGGAGGCCAGCACGGCCTCCAGGGCGGGGAGATTCCCGTGAATATCGGACACGATCAGGCAGCGCATAACAACCTCCCGGCAGCATGAATACAGGGGTAGTCTACTACAAAGGGACTCCTTCCGTCAACGCAAAAAAGCCCCGCCCGGGCAGAAGCCTCAGGCGGGGCAACGTGTGTTACAGATCCGGATCCGAATCGTCATGCTGCTGGCGGAGCCTTTCGAGGGCCTTCATCAGGCTCTGGGGAAAGGGAACCCCCAGACGGCTGCAGTTTTCAATGATGCTCAGGCCCTCATTGGCGGCGTAGAAGCCGATGGCTGCCATGCGGCAGATGCCCTGGGTACCCAGGAGCCTGTCCACCAGCACGGCCAGCGCCACAATGACCAGCATCAGCAGCTTTTTCGTCAGCCCGGCGAAGGCCGCCGAGGAGGCGAAGCTGCCGTCCGCCGTCTTGGCGGAGCGGCCCAGGGCGGCTGTGGCCACGCCGGTGATGTAATCCAGCCCCATGGCGACGAACATCACCCCCAGCGCCGCGTCCCAGCCGCCTACCAGCCAGCTCAGCCAGGTCAGGGCCGTCGCCCCTGCAAAGCGCAGGGACTTCCAGAAAGTATCCATGCTATTCCTCCGTTTCCTTGTCCAGTGCGGCCCAGGTCAGGGGTCCCGCGACACCGTCCACCCCCAGCCCCCGCTGCGCCTGAAAGCTGCGCACTGCCTCCCGGGTCATGGGGCCGAAGATACCGTCCACCGCCAGCACATAGCCGCAGGCGCGAAGCTTCCGCTGAAGCAGGGCAACCTCATCGCCACGGCTGCCATGGCGCAGGGTGGCGCGGTGAACCGGGAGCGGCGCAGCGCCGTCCAGCAGGCGCAATGCCCCGACATAGGCCCAGCGGCCCAGCCGGATATCCGTTTTGACACCGCCCGGGCTGGTGCAGTGGATGATCCGCAGGGGGCTGATTGAGCGCACCACGCCCACGTGGTAGTAATCGTTCCGGTCAGGATCGGCGGCGTAGCGGTCGGGCAGCCTGTATCCGGCCTGGCCGGGGGCTTTGGCCTTGTACACCAGGTTCCCGACAGCCAGATCCCTCACGCCTGACACAGGCTTCAAGCAGACCATGGCGTTGCGGGCGGCCCAGTTGCTGCCGTGGATGCCGGGCCACTTCGCCCCGCACCGGTTCAGCGCGCCGATGATCAGCCCGATGCAGTCGCAGGTGCCGTCCGCAGCCTTGCCGCGCAGGCGGTAGGCGGGACGCTCAGCCGCAATGGCGTCCACTGCCGCCAGGAAGGCGGACAGCGTTGCGCTCATTCGCCCACCTCCTCCACGCCGTATTTGTGAAGGATCGCCGCGCATGCCTCGTCCTTCAGCAGGTTTTTCACCTGGCCCGGAGGCAGCGCGGCAAGCAGCGTCATCAGGTCGTCGGCCTTCTCCCTGTCCGCGGCCCGCTCCCGGTTGTACGCCGAAACCTTTGCTTTCAACGGGTTAGGCATTCGTGTTCGCCCCCTCCGTTGCGCCGGACAGCAGCAGCTCAAGCGCTTCCTTCAGCTGCCGGTTCTCCTCCTCCAGGGCCGCAAGCCGCTCTTCCGTGGTCGGCTTGTTCCGCTCCGCTTCCATGCGGTCAAGCTCCTCCTGCGTGTACGGGGTGTAGACCTGGATGGCGATCTCCTCGTCCCAGGCGTCCCGCGCTTCCACGCCAGGAACGTCCACCACCCTGCGGATGTCCTTGCCGCCGTTGGGGTATTCCGCCACCGTCTCGTAGTGCCACTGTTCGGTCACGCCCTGCACCGCCGCGTGATGCTCCGTGCGCTTGCCCGGCACAAGGTAGCCCAGCGACAGGTCGGGGTTCTCGATCCGCTCCATGTTCCCGTTGTAAATCTCCATCGTTTACGCCACCCTCTTCCACATGTACACCGCCAGGTACGGAGGCATGTTGTTGTGGGGCTGACCGCCTCCAACGTTGAAAACAACATTGCTCACAGATGGAGCACCTGTCTTGTTTTCACCCGTATTGTATCCAGCCTCTGTTGCTCCCGGGCTGAATACCCCAGTAACTGCTGAAACAGCTGCTCCACCAGTTCCGGCTCCGTGCATGTTGATTGTACCGTTTATGTTTGGCAGCTCATCCACCGTCAGCGTGTGTTCAGCCTCGCCGCCCGTGCTCCCAGCGCCGTAGGTGCTGCCGGCTGCCAGCAGGAACCTGTCCTCGATCCGCTCCCACGTGCCGCCGAACAGGCTGGCCGGGCTCGTTTCAGACGCGGACAGGTAGATGCTGCCCACCGGGTACGCCCCCAGCATGTCGACGTTCACGTCCCCGGTCTTCCCGTCCACGCTTGTCACCGGCGGCGTGTAGGTGTCCGGCAGCGCGCCCACGTCCGCCGCCGTCAGGGTCACGTTCCCGCCCACGGATGCCACGCCGTTCACCGAGGACACCGAGCCGCTGCCGTCCTTGCCAGGCTCGCCCTTGGGCCCCTGGGGGCCCTGAATCCCCTGCGGCACACCGATGTGCAGCACCTTCGCGCCGTCCACCGTTGTCCAGGATGCCGTGGCCGCGCTGCCGGGGGCCAGCGTATCCGCGTCCGCGCCCAGGCTCTCGATGGAGAGCGCCGCCGCGTCCGCCCGGGCCGCCGCCGTCTGCGCGGAGGATGCCGCGCCCGTGGCGGAAGCTGCCGCGCTGTTCGCACTGGCCGCCGCAGCCTCTGCCGCAGCCACCTGGGCCAGCACCTCATCCAGGGAGGGAATCACGCCATCCTCGTCCAGGATCGCGTCCGTATCGGAGGCCGCCACCGCGCCGTCACCCCAGAACACCGCGCTGACAGCCCCGTCCAGGGCCAGCTTGACCACCAGCTGGAACCGACCCGGCACCCGATAGCAGCCATCCGGCAGCGTCACCAGGGCCACGGAGCCCTCCACGCTGCCCGTGATGGGCACGGTCACGCCGTCCGCCCGGACGAAGTACGCCGCGACGCTGGCCCCTGCGATGGCCGCGTCCCCGCCGCCGCGCTTCACCGTCAGGCGGAAGGTGTGTGCCTGGCTGTCCCCGGTCAGCAGCGCGGGCCGGATCAGCGTCCGCTCCACGCCCCGCTCCAGGTCGCAGGCGAAGGAAAGGATTGCGTCAAGCATCGGCCTTGCCCTCCTCATTCATCAGTTTCTCCAGCTCCTGCATGCAGCCCAGGAGCCTGGACAGGTTGTCCTTGCCGTGGACTTCAATCTTGCCAAGGGTGACGATCACCGCGGCGATTCTGTCCTTGTTCATGGTGGTTCCCTCCTTATGTGCCAAGGTAGCTGATGGTGGCCTTGGGCGCGTCGTTGATGGTCACGGCCTTCACCACCTGCGTGTACTGGTTGTTACCGCTGTGATCCTTGTACTGGATGGTGACATAGGTGGGCGTCAGCGTCTGCTGGCCGACCACCACGGTTCGGCTCTTGCCGGAATAGCCTGTGCCGCCAATGCTCAGGCTGTCGCAGTCCAGGTCGCCGATGTACGCCCCGTCAATGGTCGCGCTGGGTGCCTGTATGCCGCCGGATGCGTAGACCATGGACGCGCTGAGTTCGTTCACATCGATGCTGGTGCCGTTCAGATACCCGGCAATCACCGTGCCGGACAGCTCGATCCTGCTGGCGGAAATCTTGATGCCCTCTGTGGACATGTTGATGGCCGACACCACGCCGTTTTTGCTGACCTTCAGGGCAATCTCCGCATTCGCGCCGTCAATGGCCACCTCCGCCGCCGATACCCGCGTGCCAAGATCGTCCACCGTGGTCTGGTTCGCCTTCAGGTCGATCCGGGCGTTGGCCCCGTCAATGGCCACCTCCGCCGCGCTCATGCGCCGGGTCAGTTCGCCGACCTCCTCGCTGGAGGCCTTCAGGGCGATCTGCTCCGCGTTGATCTCCACCTCCTGGGCGATCAGTTCAATCCGCGTAGACATCAGCGTGATCTTGTCCTCGGCGGCAATGAGAATCTCTTTTTGCCTGTCCAGGGCGGAGGACAGCGATGTCACGCGCTTCCTGGTGATGGTGGTGTCGATGATCAGCCCCGTCATGACGGAAACCGCCGTGGTGGATTCGCTGGCCAGCTTCACCGTCACCTGATCCGGCTGACCGTACACGTCCGGCCAGCTGAGACCAATCACCCGCTGGCGGATGGTCCGTCCGTAGTCCGGCAGGCACACCCGGCACACCTTCCCCAGCGTGAAGCGGTCGAAGGGCTCCCCGGTGGCCTCGTACCAGTCCACCGCGTCCATGGTCACGCTGATGGCGGGGCTTTTGTGGGCCTCCAGAAAGGCCCGGCCCTGCTTCGTCAGCTCCGCCTCGCCGATGTCTGGATCCGCGTCCATGTACCGGGTGATGACGCCGTATGTGCCGATGGTGTCCGCATCCAGGGGCGAGGCCAGCCCGCTGACATACAGCCGCGTGCATAGCTCGCTCCTGTCCTCTTCCACCCGCAGGCTGGACAGGTTCCGGCTCAGTCGGCACTCGCAGCCGTCCGCGTCGGGCAGAGCCTCAATGTTCAGCACCCACGGGAACACGCTCTGGTCGAAGGTCAGCCGGTAGCCCGGCAGCTCGTCCATCAGGCTGCACAGGCTCTCCAGCATGTTCGCGTTGTCATTCTTCCAGGTCAGCGTCAGGGAGTTGGGCACATCCACCCGGCCCAGCACCCACATGGTTTTCGGCTGACAGGCCAGGATGTCGGACACCAGCTGCCGCGCCGTGCCGGACTGCTCGCCCTCGCCGGGCATGATGCCGTCCCCCAGGGTGGTCAGGCCATGCTCCAGGGCCAGGGTCACCCGCCCGCCGTAGTCCTGCTCCGCCTGCTGCACCCGGAAAACGCCCGCGCTTCCATGGCTGGTGTACAGTTCAACCAGCTGCCCTGTCTCCGCCGCACACTCGCCCTCCGGCAGCACCATCTGCGCCGTGGACAGGGGGGCCAGGTTCTCATCCAGGGACAGCGAGGCCGGGTTCAGCCGGGCCAGCTCCTGCATGCTGCCGTCCAGCAGCCGGGGAAGTCTCACAGCCATAGGCCCCTCGCTTTCAGTGTGACCGACACGGCCTTATCCGCCGCGATGGACACCGTCGTGGCCTTGCCGGGCGGAAGCATCAGGTCGTCGGCGGAATCCGCCGTGCGCCGGTTCAGCACGGACGCGCCGTCCACCTCCGCCCGCAGGAGCCATTTGTCATCGTAGAAAATCTTCAGCGTTTTGCCCGCGCCCAGGGCCATGCCGGTGAAGGACATGGCCTGGCCGTCCATACCCAGCATAACGGTGTCCAGCGTCGCGCCGCTGGTGTTGGAGATTTCCGCCTCCAGGAAGCAGGGCGCGGTGCCCGCCTGCCGGATGGCCGCCGTGCCGCCGGTGCCCGTGAAGCTGGCCCTGATGGGCATGTCCGCCTCCCAGTAGGGCATGGCGTAGGCCGTGAAGGTCATGGACAATTCCTGCGTCCACTTCAGCGCGCTGGTGATGCCTGGCAGCGTCTCGCACAGCACCCGCAGCCGCTGGCCGGGCCGGTCGCCCAGGGCCAGGTATTTCCCGCCCATGGCCCAGGCAGCCACCCGCTGGACAATCTCCCGCCGCCGTCCCACGTCAGTCTCCCGCACCATGAAGGACACCCGCACCTGCAGGCTTTCGCGCAATCTGCGCAGCACCCGCAGGCCGTCGCCCTTCGCCCGGGCCATGGTAGCCGCGTCATAGGAGGCGGGCGTCTCCTGCACGTCGGTGACATAGATGGCAGGGTCGATGGCGTCCAGCGGAAGGCCGTCCATATATACGTCGTATCGTGTGCGCATGCCGTCCTCCTTTTACCTGGTGGTGTGCTGGCGGGCCAGTGTCTGCCGCCCGAACGCCCGGGACACGGTGGGCGCCACCAGCACGCCCACGGCCTGCCCGTCCATATGCACGGAGGTGCCCGCCAGCGCGGACGCGATGGCCCCGGCCAGCCGGTCGTAGTCGATGGCGGGGGCTGACTGCGTCTGCGCGCCGCTGCGCCACAGGGAGGCCTCTGCCTTGGTCAGCACCGCCTCGCCCTCGTGCAGGCGGGCGGCAAAGTCGTTGTAGGGAACATAGTCGAGGCCCGTGGCGAAGCCCGGGGCGGAGCGCCCGCCGCCGCTGAGGGCCAGGTACTCCTGGGTTTTGCTGATGGCCTGCTGAATGCCCGCGGCAATGCTGCCCCACGCGCTGGCGGCGGAAGCCTGTAGGCGGGTCATGGAAGCGACGGCAGCGGCCATGCGGCTGTCCAGTGTGGTTTGCAGACGGCGGGCAGCGGCTTCGGCGGCGGTCACGCTGCGGATGAAACCGGCAGTGTCCAGCGTCAGGGCTGCGGACAGCTCGAAAAGTTGCGCCATGGATTAACTCCTTTCTTCCCGCAGGGCGCGAAGGACGCGGCTGCGGATGGTCTGGGCGGAGGCGTGATCGGCGGGGGTGTCCATGGACAGGGCCTGTACCGGGTCAGGCACAGGGTAGTCCCGACCGCCGCTGAGGGAGAACAGCTGCAGCCCCGTCAGCCAGAGCAGATGCAGCGCGTAGTCCCTTTGCAGACGGTCGCGCTGGCGCAGGATGAGCACGCTCTCCAGCAGCCCGGGACGCAGGGGTATGCCGGACAGCGCGGTCAGGATCTCACCCTGTCCGCACCGCCGGCAGATCCGAAAAAAGCCGCCAGTTCCCCGTCCCATACTTCCCGCGCTGCCCGAAAAAGCGCGAAGGCGTTCATGCCCTTGAGGGTATCCACGGTGCAGCCCGTCAGGATGGACAGCGCGGCGTAGGTGTCAGCCGCATGCCTGTCCATAAGCAGGGGGATCCCCTGGCCGATGAGCAAAGCGGTCACCTGGCTCAGGGGCAGGGAGGTATCCGTCACCTTCGCCAGCAGCGCGTCCATCCCCTCATCCTGGAGAATGGCGCACA
>JAXEEE010000167.1:0-17601 GCA_034104265.1 Eubacteriales bacterium
GCCGTGCACGGGGGGGTCAGGGCTCGCGGCGGGCGAGCCGCGACGCGCAACCTGGCGTTGCGGGGCGGTTCGCCCCGCGCCCCACCGTCTGGAAGTGTCGGCCTCTGCGCCCGGTAGGCAGGTGGGCAGTGCCCACACCCGGCACGCGATTGGGTTGCGTGCCTTTGGTCAGAGTGCGCGCGCGTGGAGCCAGCCTGCGGCTTGCGCGAAAGCACGGCGCGCAACGGGCGCGCCGTGCAAGCGGGGGTCACGGCTCGCGGAGGGCGAGCCGCGACGCGCAGCTTGATGGTGCGGGGCGGTTCGCCCCGTGCCCCCACAGTCTGGAAGTGTCGCCTCTGATGCGCCGGACATCAAGCATGCCGCACAGCAGGATATCAGTACGTAAGAAAGGCTTCCTGCCCGTCCCGGTGCAGGATCACCCTTTGCCCGGCAGCACAGGCCGGGAGCTGGAGCGGCTCCGCAGGCTGGTACCAGTGCAGCGTGGGTTTCGCCGGATCGCCGGTGGGGATCAGTGCGTTCTCCGCCGCCAGGATGGGCATGGCGTTGGGGCTGCGCATCCGCGTGAGGCGGCCTTCCACAACCTCGCCGGTGGTGATTTCCGTCCACTGCCCCGGGGGCAGCTGTGCGTCTGCCACGCCCTCCTCCGACAGCGGGCACGCCAGCAGCCGCGGCCCCAGCCAGAAGCACCCGGGCAGATCCTCCGGCGCTGCCACCGTCTGCAGGCAGGGCAGCAGGTTCGTCTGCCACTCCAGGTAACGGCGCAGCACATTGCCGGGCAGTGCGTCCTCCATCAGATGCCGGAGGGTCATTTCCGCCGGAATGGCCTCGCCCCGAAAGACTGCTTCGCTGATACGCATCAGGTATGCCGTGCGGCCGTGAAGGCCGACAAAGCGGGGCGTGGGTTCCTCCGTGAAGCCGGCGAGGGGAATGTCCTGCATGTCCAGCAGCCGTGCAGCCTCGGCCCGCAGCAGCGTGTCCGCCGGGGCGGACAGCCAGAGTCCCGTGCGCATGGGATGCGCCTCCTTTTCCGGGTGATGCTGCCAGTATACCAGACGGCGGGGCCCATGGCAAGAATTCTTGCCCGGGACGGCTTGAAATTGGGCGGGAGTATGGTATAATATATATTCACCAAATGCATGATGAGGGAGGGGATGGACATGCGCAGCATGACGGGCTGCGGCCGCTGCCAGCTTGCCGGCGGGGCCTGGGAGGCCACGGTGGAGCTGCGGGCGGTGAATCACCGCTTCCTGGATGTAAGCTGCCGGCTCCCCCGGAGCCTGAGCTTTCTGGAGGACAAGCTGCGCAAGCGTCTGGCCCTGACCATGAAGCGCGGCCATGTGGACGTGTTCGTCACCGTGAACCGCGTAGACGGCGGCAGCCGCCAGGTGAAGGCGGACGAGGCCCTTGCCCGTGCCTACCGGGAGGCGGCATCGCTGCTGTCGCAGGCCACCGGCGCGGCGGACGATCTGACCGTCGCCCGGCTGATGGCCCTGGAGGGCGTGGTGACGGTGTCCGAGGCCGACATGGACGAGGAGGCCGTGACCGCCCTGGTGCTTCAGGCGGAGGATGGCGCGCTGGCCCAGCTGGACGACATGCGCCTCAGGGAGGGCGAGAGCCTCCGGGAGGATCTGTCGGCGCACCTGACGAAGGCGGAGGGGCTGCGGGCGAAGATCCTGACCCGTGCGCCGCTGGTGGTGGAGGACTACCGGGAGCGGCTGAACGCGCGGCTGAGGCAGTGGCAGGTGGATCAGGCGGATCCCGCGCGCCTGGCCCAGGAGGTGGCCCTCATGGCCGACCGCTGCGCCATTGACGAGGAGCTGGCCCGGCTGGACAGCCACTTCGCCCAGATGCGCCGGTATCTCACGGCGGAGGGCGAGATCGGCAAGAAGATGGACTTCCTGGTGCAGGAAATGAACCGGGAGGCTAACACCATCGGCTCCAAGGCCAACGACGCCGTCATCGCCCAGACCGTGGTGGATCTCAAGAGCGAGATCGAGAAGCTGCGCGAGCAGGTTCAGAACGTGGAATAATCCGCCGATACAGAGGAGGAAAAGCATGGAGTCTCAGCGCAAGGGCATGCTGCTGGTGGTGTCCGGCCCGTCAGGCGTGGGCAAGGGAACGCTGCTGGCCAGGCTGATGCAGGACGATCCGACCTTCGGCTTCTCGGTGAGCGCAACCACCCGCGCCCCCCGGGACTGCGAGATCCCTGATGTGCACTACCATTTCCTGACCGATGCGGAGTTCGACCGGCTGGAGAAGGAGAACGCCTTCCTGGAGCATGCCACGGTGCACGGCAACCGCTACGGCACATTGCGCAGCGAGGTGGATCAGCGGCTGAATCAGGGGCTGAACGTGCTGCTGGACATCGACACCCAGGGTGCGCTGAACGTCATGGCCCAGGCCCCGGACTGCGTGAGCGTGTTTATCCTTCCCCCCAACCTGGAGACGCTGCATCAGCGGCTGCTGGGCCGCCACACGGAGAAGCCCGAGGAGGTTGCCCGGCGGATGAACAACGCCCGGGGCGAGATGGCGCTGGTGAAGCGTTACCGCTATGCCATCGTCAACGATGACCTGGAGGTCGCCTACGGGCAGCTCAGGGCTGTGGTGCAGGCGGAGAAGCTCCGCACCTGCCGCTGCGTGCCGGATATGGCTGAGACCTGATTTCCCCATAACAGACAACCCCATCCGAACAGGATTGAATAGAAGGAGGAAACCATCATGTCTATTGTTGAACCCAGCGTCCTGGATCTGCTGGAGCATGCCGATTCCCGTTACACCCTGGTGGTGGAGGCGGCCAAGCGCGGCCGTCAGATCGTCGCCGGCGGTCAGCCGCTGATCGACGCCCAGGGCATGAAGCCCCTCAAGACCGCTGTGGAGGAGATCAACCGCGGCCTCATCACCTATGATGTGCCTGCGGAGGAAGAGGAGCCGGTGGAGGAATGAGTCTCCAAGGCAGAGAGGTTGTGCTGGGTGTCACGGGGGGCATCGCGGCCTACAAGGCGGCGGAGGTGGTCTCCCGGCTGCGCAAAATGGGCGCGAACGTGCACGTCATCATGACGAAGAGCGCCGCGGAGTTCGTCCAGCCCCTGACCTTTGAAACCCTGTCCAACAACCCCGTCGTCACCGATACCTTCGACCGCCGCGCCCCCTGGGAGGTGGAGCACATCGCCCTGGCCAAGCGGGCGGAGGTGTTCGTCATTGCCCCGGCCACGGCCAACATCCTGGCGAAGATGGCCTGCGGCATTGCCGATGACATGCTCTCCACTACCGTCCTGGCCACCAAGGCTCCGGTGCTGGTGGCGCCCGCCATGAACACCGGCATGTGGACGGCGGAGGCCACCCGGCACAACATGGAGATTCTCCGCAGTCGCGGCGTGCATGTGGTGGGGCCTGACGCGGGCTTCCTGGCCTGCGGGGACACGGGCTCCGGCCGCATGAGCGAGCCTGCGGAGATTGTTGAGGCCATCGCTGCGCTGCTGTGCCCGAAGACGGACATGGCGGGCTTGAAGGTGATGATCACCGCCGGGGCCACCCGGGAGCGGCTGGATCCCGTGCGGTACATGACCAACGATTCCTCCGGCAAGATGGGCTTTGCCCTGGCGGAGGCCGCCCGCGCCCGGGGCGCGGAGGTGACGGTGGTGGCCGGTTCCACCACCGCGAAGGAGCCAGAGGGCGTGCACGTCGTGCGCATCGAGTCCACGAGGGAGCTGCTGGCGGCGGTAACGGAGCGGGCGGAAGCCATGGATGTGATCATCCAGGCGGCTGCCCCGGCGGATTACCGCTTCGCCCGGCAGTATGATCAGAAGCTGAAGAAGCAGGAAGGCACGCCCCTTGTGCTGGAGCTGGTGGAGAACCCGGACGTGGCGGCTGCCGTGGGCCGGATGAAGCGCCACGGACAGACGCTGGTGGGCTTTGCCGCCGAGACGGAGAACCTGCTGGCCAACGCCCGGCGCAAGCTGGAAAAGAAGAATCTGGATATGATCGTGGCCAACGATGTGTCCAAGCCCGGCGCGGGCTTCAACGTGGATACCAACATTGCCACGCTGCTGACCCGGGAGGGAGCCACGGAGTGTCCCCTGCAGCAGAAGTCCCAGCTGGCGCATACCATCCTGGATCATGTGATGGCGCTGCGCAACGCCTAACTCCAAGGAAACGCGCCAGCGAAAACGGGTCAAGGGGTGAAACCCCTTGCGCGGGTGCAGGGGCGGCGTTAGCCCCTGCGCAGGTCTGGGCGGCAGCCCAGCGCCTTCCTATAGCCAAGAGAGTTTCCGAGCAGGATGCTCTGCAGCCTGCAATGGAAACGTCAGGCTCCGCAACCCGCACAGGAACGCGCCCGTTACCCCCCAAAAAAGAACTCCACAAGAAAGCCGGTACGTCCCGCAAAAGGACATACCGGCCTTTTTCATGCCATGCAGTCACAGATTTTCCGCCAGCCACCGGCGCACAATAGCCCCGTCCCCCTCGCCCATGAAGGGATGCGCGCTGTCCTTCGCAATGGTCAGGCGGCAGCCGTGAGTCTCCGCAAAGCCGCGGATCACTTCCTCCGACTGCAGATTGTCCCTCCCGGCGTAAAGGATGGCCGTGGGCGTGTCCCAGCGGACGACAGGGTGTTCCAGCACATACTGCCAGTAGTCCCAGGACAGCGTGTCGATGGGTGTGGAAATCTCCCGCTCCCGCCGCAGCCGCTCCTCCGTCACCCCGAACCAGCCCATCATCTGCCGGATCAGCCAGTCCATGTCCACAATGGGCGACTGGAACAGGCACCGCCGGAAGGGCTGATCCTGCCAGGCGTGCAGGCTGAAGCACGCTCCCAGGCTGCAGGCAAAGAGCGATACCTCCCGCCAGCGGGGGAAGACATAGGCCCCGATCAGCCGCAGATCCTCCACGCCGTGCCAGATGTCGCAGGGCGTGGCTTCCATTTCACGCTCGCCGTGCCGGGGCAGGTCGAAGCTGAGGGTCTGATACCCCCGCTCCTCCGCCAGGGTGGCGAATGCCTCCGCGTACTCCTTCCGGGAGAGCTTCCCGTGAACGTGGATGTACACCCTGTCGGAGGGCCTGCCCCAGAGAATGGCGGGAATCCCGCCGATGCGCAGACGCTGTTGCATCATGTGATACTCCCTTCCCGGCGAATCCGCCGGACAACAGAAAATGCCGCCTGCCAAACGGGCAGACGGCGGTTCATGTGCGTGCGTCAGATCAGACTGCCCTCCAGGCGCAGGAGGGCTTCCTTCATGTCCAGCCCGCCGCCGTAGCCCGTGAGGCTTCCGTCCGCACCGATCACCCGGTGGCAGGGGATGATAATGCTGATGGGGTTGTGATGGTTCGCGCCGCCCACGGCCCGGGAGCCCCTTGCGTTGCCCACCCGCCGGGCCAATTCACCGTAGGTGATGGTCTGGCCGTAGGGAATCTGCTGCAATTCCGACCAGACCTTCATCCGGAAGGCCGTGCCGACAGGATGCAGCGGCAAGTCAAACACACGCCGCGCGCCGGAAAAATACTCCGCCAGCTGCCGGGCGCAATCTGCCAGCAGGGGCTCCTCCGGTGAGCAGAGCGCCTCCTCCGTGCGGTTCACGCCGCAGATGCCCGTATTGTCCGCGTCGATGCGCAGACGGCCCACCGGGCTTGCGATCACGCAGAAGCTCATGCGTCCAGCGTCTGGTCGAAGGGCAGGGGCAGACGGTTGCTGCCGTCCTCCCACAGCCGCTCCAGATTGTAGTAGGCGCGATCCTCCTGGTGGAAAATGTGCACCATGATGTGGCCGTAGTCCAGCACCACCCAGCGGCCGTCCTGCTGGCCCTCGGTGCGGCGCAGGTTCAGGCCCAGCTCGGCCATGCGGTCGTCCACCTCGTCAGCCAGAGCCTTGACCTGGGTGGCGCTGCGGCCCGTGGCGATGACCATGTAGTCGCAGATGACGGTGAGGTGCTGCACGTTCAGGACCACGATGTCGCGGCCCTTCTTGTCATAGATCACCTGGGCAATTTCCTGGGCGAGGGCTTGATCCTGCATGGTGACATCTCCTTTATTCAAACGTGTTGATTGCCTTCGGGCAGGGTGTGGAGCCAGCCGAGGGTCAGCAGCGTGTCCGGGTGGAGGGCCTTGCCCCCCTTGCGCACGTACTTGCTGGTGCCCTCCATGGAGGCGATCATGGCCCGGGGCAGGGACAGCTGCGCCAGCATGCGCACCTTCTCCAGCAGAGGATAGCTGGCCCGGGTGGGCTCGATCTTGTCGGCCAGGTACACGGCCATGTCCATGGGGGTCATGCCGGGCTGACCGGTGGTGTGGCAGCGGATGGCCTCCAGGATCCCGGGATCCTCCACGCCGTACTCCGCCTTCGCCAGATGCGCCCCCACGATGGAATGCAGCAGCGCGCCGCTCTCCAGCAGGGACTCGTCCGCCGTAAGATCCTTCTCCCGGGCGATGGCCTGCATGTCCTTCAGCGGCAGACACTTGGCGCAGTCGTGCAGCAGGGCGGCGGTCTCCGTCCGCAGGGGATCCAGATGATGCAGCATGGCCAGGTGCCGGGCGGTGTCCGCCACGGCCAGGGTGTGGGCGAAGCGCTTGACGCTCAGGGCCTCGAAGAGCTTGTCCAGCCATTCAGCGGCCTGGGGAATCCGGGCCTCCATGCCATAGAGCCCCTTCACCCCGCAGTATTCCCGCACGGGGACGGGCAGATCAGCGGCGGAACGGCTGTCCGACAGGGCCTGACGCAGCCCGGTGGAGGATATGTCCATGGGCTCCATGTCCAGGCTGATGAAGCGTGCGCCCTTCTCCTCCAGGGCGCGGCGCTGCTCCACCAGGGCGGCGGGGGTCACGTCCCAGGGGCGGGGTGCGACGATAAAGGTGCACATTTTCAGCACCTCGTCGGAGCGCCGCCAGGTGTGCAGCTCCATCAGCGTGTCCGCGCCGATGATATAGAAAAAGTCAGCCTTGGGATATTCCTCGCGCAGTAGGGTCAGGGTATCGACGGTATAGATCACGCCCTCCCGATCCAGCTCGATGCGGCTGGGGGTCAGGGCTTCCTCCTGGGCGCAGGCGGTGCAGACCATTTTCCAGCGGTCCTCCGCCGGGGCGATATGCTGCTTGTGGGGCGGGTTGCCCGTGGGTACCACCAGCACCCTGTCCAGCCCGGCCTGCTCCTTCGCGGCCAGGGCCATGCGGATATGCCCCGTGTGGATGGGATTGAAGGTGCCGCCCATGATTCCGATGCGTTCCTTGGCCAACCTCGGATGCCTCCTTTTGTACTGATACCTATTATAAACGATTTTTGGGCAACATAAAAGGGGTATTTTCAAATTCGTCCGCGAAGCATGGGGAGGCGGCAGGGATGGAACAGTATCTGCGCAGAAGGCGCCTGGGCAGTATGATGGACGAAATGGGTCTGCGCGCGCTGATCGCCCTGGGATCGGTGATGTGGTTCGTGTGGCTGTGGGGGCTGGGCATGCCCGCGCTGCTGGCGGGGCTGGCCCTGGGGCTGATGGGGCAGATGGCCCTGACCCGCTGGCGGCGGCGGGTGGTGGACCGGCGGGAGCAGACGCTGCGAAAGCAGCTTGGCGGCGAAATGCTGCTGGAGGACATGCTCCTCCAGCCCCCGCGCCGGGCGCACTTTCAGGCGGCAATGCTGCTGGGACAGCGGTATCCCCTCACGATGGAGCGGGTGACGGAGGAGGGCATGCTCTGTCAAAGGGGCGGGGAGCGGCTACTGATCTCCTGCCTGTTGAGGCCCCCGGAGAGCGAGGCCTCCCCGGAGGATCTGCTGGCCTGCCAGCGGGCCTGCAAGGCCCATGGGGCCCGCCGGTGCGTCCTGTGCCTGACCTGCAAGTGCTCCGCCGCGGCCCGGGCCTGGGCGGAAACCTCCGCCATCCCCGTGCGCATCATCAGCCGGGAAACCATGCTGGCTCTCGCGGGGCAGGCCAGCCCCGCCACCGACGCGCAGCTGATCTCCCTGGGTAAACGCAGAAACCGCCCTGTCCCCGGCGGAAGCGTCCTGAGGACGATCCTGGAGCGGGGCAAGGCGGGGCGGTACATGTTCTACGGTACGGCCATGGTGCTGCTGCATGTGGTCACGGGACTGAAATGGTATGCCCTGCCGGGGCTGGCGCTGGTGCTGCTGGCGGTGACCAGCCGGTATCTGGCCCGGAAACCGGAGGAACTGTGACGGGGCTGCGCGGGGGAGAGGGCGGGGAAAGGAATGGGCGGGACACTTCCGCATGGGCTTGCGGGTCGCCGCAGAAGTCCTGTTATCTGCAGGATGAACCGGCGGCTTCTGCATCCCGCAGGGCCGCTGCATCCTGACGGTACGACCTCCGGCGGAGAATGCCCCGGCTGCCTTTGGCGCAGCCAACCGGCAAGATATGCTCTGCCGGATGCGTCATCCAATGCGCCCTCGCAGGGGTGACGCAGGGCCGCTGCATCCTGACGGTACGACCTCCGGCGGATGATGCCCCGGCTGCCTTTGGCGCAGCCAACCGGCAAGATATGCTTTGCCGGATGCGTCATCCACTGAGCCCTCGCAGGGGTGGCGCAGGGCTGCTGCATCCTGACGGTACGACCTCCGGCGGAGAATGCCCTGGCTGCCTTTGGCGCAGCCAACCGGTAAGGCGAGCCGCATCCGCCAGAGAAAAGGATCTGTCGGATGAGCCAGCGTCCGCCACACCCCGCGGAGACAGCGCAGCAAGAACGAACCGTGCCGCGCAAACGACCGGCGACTCCGTCGCCCTGCTCACCCTTCCCGCAGTAGCCGGGCGATGATGGCGGCGGTATCGTCGATTTCCTGCTCGGTGTTGTAGATGCCCACGGAGGCCCGCACCGCGCCGCTTTGCAGCGTGCCCAGCCAGGTGTGGATGGAGGGCGCGCAGTGCAGTCCGCCCCGCACCGCCACGCCGGAACGATCCAGGTCGTCGGACAGGGCGCTGACGTCCATCCCTTTGGGGACAAAGCTGACCATGCCCATTTTCGGCACGTCCGGGTGGCCCAGCAGCGTCAACCGATCCATGCTTTCCAGCTGGCTGCGCAGCCGCCGGGCCAGGTGCTGCTCGTACTGGTGGATTTCCGCCTGGTGCGCCCGGACGAACTTCACTCCCGCCAGCAGCCCGGCGATCCCCGGCAGGTTCAGCGTGCCGCTCTCATAGCGGTCGGGGAGCATGTCGGGCTGGCGCAGACTCTCCGAGGCGCTGCCCGTGCCGCCGCACATCAGCGGCTCCGGATCCATGCCCTCGCCCAGAATCAGCACCCCCGTGCCGTGGGGGCCCAGCAGCCCCTTGTGGCCAGGCATGGCCACCATGTCCGCGTTCAGGGCGGAGAGCCTCACGTCCAGCATACCGGCGGTCTGCGCCGCGTCCACCAGCAGGGGTACGCCGTTTTCATGGCAGACAGCTCCCAGACGGCCCACCGGCTGCACCACGCCGGTGACGTTGCTGGCATGGCAGATGATCACCAGGGCGGTCTTCGGGCTGAGAAAACGCTGCAGGGTGTGGGGCTGCAGGACACCCGTTTCATCGGGGGGCAGCACCCGCACGGTGATCTGTCCGGCGGAGGCATACCGGTCCAGCAGGCGCATGACGGCGTTGTGCTCGCCATGGGAGCAGAGCACCTCGTCCCCCTCGTGGAGCGTGCCGGAGATGGCCAGGTTCAGGCTTTCGGTGCAGCTGTGGGTGAAGATGACCCGCTCAGGGCGCTGGATCCCGGCAAGCTCCGCCAGCTCCTCCCGGCAGCGCTGCACCACCCGCCCCGCACACACCGCCAGACGATGCCCGCCCCGGCCCGGGTTGGCCCCCAACTTCTCCAGCGTACCCGCCATGGCGCGGATCACCTGGGGCGGCTTTGGGTAGCTGGTGGCTGCGTTGTCCAGATAGATCATGCGTCTGCCTCCTTGCGCCCGTGCACCTGCGGGCGTTGTTCCGTATATCCTAATGCTGAGGGAGAGGAGGTAGAACCCATGGAGCAGCATTTTGGCATTGCGTCCTTCCGCTCGCGCCAGCAGGTGATGGCCTTTGAGCAGGCACTGCGCCGCAGCGGCGTGAAGGCTGAGATTGTCAATACCCCCCGGGCGGTGGCGGCGGGCTGCGGACTGTCCGTGCGCTTTGACCTGGCGGATGAAAGGGCCGTGGCGGAGGTGTACCGTGCGGTGAAGCCGGGGAACCTGATCGGCTTCTACCGGGCGGAAAGGGAGCAGGACGGCCGCCTGACCGTCCGCCCGATGGGCATCGCGGAGGGCTACACCGGCTGAGAGCAAAAGATTTTTGCGGAAATTTCGGGTTAGCCCTTGCAATTTCATCGGGAACATGGTATTATATCTGTCGACGGTCCCCTATGTGCGGAATGGTTATGTCCATTCCACCGAATCCGCCGAGCAACCGGCCTTCGGGCAATGCCCGCGCCGGATAGCAGTTTCTTACAGCAGGAGGTGAATCGAGTTGCCGAACATCAAGTCCGCCAAGAAGCGCGTGAAGGTCTCCGAGAAGAAGAACCTGCGCAACCGTATGGTGAAGAGCGCCGTGCGTACTTCCATCAAGAAGTTTGAAGCCGCCATGGCTGAGCCCGCCACCGCCGCCGCGCAGTTGACCGCTACCACCTCCGCGATTGATAAGGCTGCGGCCAAGGGCATCATCCACAAGAATGCCGCCAACCGCAAGAAGGCCCGCCTGGCCAAGCAGCTGTCCAAGGCTGCCGTGTGATCGCCTGAGGGCAAGCGTAGATAAACTCCTTTCCGTCCTGGATGGAAGGGAGTTTTTCTTTTGCCCTCCTCTCAGGCAGGGCGGGCAGGATTTCCGCCCTCCTGCGGCGAATTTTCCACCATACGCCTCGGGAGGTAGACAAATGTAAAATATGCAGATCGCAGGAAGAAAAGCCTGCCCTCACGAGTTATATGGGCGTAGAGACTGACGCGAAGGAACTGCGCCAGCCGGAAAAGGAGAAACACGCTGGATGATGAGAACGCTGAAGAAAAAACTCACGCGCATGGCGGCGCTGCTGGCGGCCCTGTGCATGCTGGCGTCCTGCGCCGCGGCGGAGGGCGCGCCGGACTTTTCCGCCATGCTGCCGCTGCTGGACCTGACCGCCTCCGCGGCGCTGCGGGTGGGGGAGGAGCCGGAAGCCATCGCCCCGGACGGCACGCTGTCGGAGGGGTTCGTGTACAACTTCTTCCTGCTGGGGCAGAGCGCGGACGCCTCCCTGGGGATCACGGCGGACATGCTGATGGATCCTTCCGCCCAGGCGGCGTACCTGACGCGGGCCTTCGCGGCGGGCCAGCCGGAGCTCAACGGCATCCTGGCCTTTGAGGAAACCTACCCCTACATCGGCGTTCGGCCCATGGCCTCCGAGATGAACGACGCCGGTGATGCGGTGATCCTCTACGGCGACCTGTACCAGGCGGACAAGCCCCTCTCCGCCATGACGGAGGAGGAGTACATGCTCGTCACCTGGCTGGATCGGCGGGCCGTGGCGGAAATGCGCAGGGACGACAGCGCCCCGGGCGGCTGGAAGCTGTATGCCTTCTCCCTGGAGGCGGAGCTGATGATGGAGGAGGCCGCGCAGAATTATTTTGCCGATACCATGGTGGAATACATGAACGCGGATCTGGGCTTCGCGCTGCAGTACCCGGCGGTGTTCACCGAGGACACCATCACCGAGGACGCGGCAGGCATTGCGGGCCTCCTCAAGGATGGCAGCGCCAGCTTCTATGCCCGGCGCAGGGCCAACGAGGGCGGCTACACCCTGGAAAGCTACATGGAGCAGCTGGGGAAGGATATCCCCGGGGCCACCGCCTCCGTCAATGAGGCCAGCGAGTCCGGGCGGCTGATCAGCCAGCAGGCGGACGGCTCCACCCGGGTGGATATGGTCATCGTCACCGACCGGTGGATCTATGAGGCGCAGCTGTGCTATGCTCCGTCGCTGGCGGCGGACTTCGCCCTGTACAGCGACTATATGACCAACTCCTTCATGGCGGACGAGCTGGGCATCGGCTGAGGGGCGCAAGACAAGTTTTTTCATTCCAGGCATAGATTGTAGATGAGAAGAATTGGACAGGAGGAACGAGATTATGTTCAAGCGGATTCTGGCCATGGGTCTGGCGCTGATGCTGTGCGTGGGCGTGCTGACGCTGCCCACCCAAGCGGCCCAGGCGGCACCCACCACCGCCACGGTCAAGGGCGGCTGGCTGAGGCTGAGGGCGCAGCCCTCCTTTGACGCGGTGACCATCACCAGCTATTACACCGGCACGGTGGTGACGGTGCTGGGCACCAGCGGCAAGTGGTATCAGGTCACCGCGCCGGACGGCCGCTCCGGCTACATGTACGGCGATTATCTGACGGTGAACAGCAGCTCTTCCGGCGGCGCGCCCTCCGGCAGCTGGGAGAACATCGCTGCCACCGTGGTCAGCGGCAACGGTCTGGGCGTGAGATTGCGCACCGGCCCCAGCACCGCCTACGGCGTGCTGGCGGTGTACCCTGTGGGTACCTCCGCCACCATCCTGTCCTCCGGCACCTACTGGCATTATGTGCGCATTGGCAACCGTACCGGCTACATGATGAGCCAGTTCCTCAGCACCGGCTCCGTGCCGCCCACCAAGCCCGACACCGGCAGCTACACCGCCTATGTCACCAGTGAGAACGGCCTGGGTGTGCGTCTGCGCCAGGGCCCCGGCACCGGCTATGCGATTCGCGGCGTGTACAGCGTGGGCACCCAGGTGACTGTGCTTGAGCACAACAGGACCTGGGACTACATCCGTATCGGCACCCGCACCGGCTACATGATGAACAAGTTCCTCACCACCAGCGTGGCCACCAACAAGATTACCGGCGTGACGCTGAACACTGCCTATCCCATGGCGGGCGCGACCCTGCAGGCCAGCGTGATGCCCTCCGGCGCTACTGTGACCTATGAGTGGCTGGATCAGTACGGCACGCTGCTCTCCAGCGCCGCCGTCTACACCGTGACCGCCGCTGACGCGGGCAAGCAGATCCGCGTGCGGGTGACGGGCTCCGGCAGCTACACCGGTACGGCGGTCAGCTCCTGGGCGGTGGTGCAGTCCGGCTCCACCCCCGCCAAGACGGCCATCACCGCCGTGACCCTGAGCAACACTGCGCCCACCGTGGGCCAGACCGTGACGGCTTCCACCACGCCCTCCGGCGCGACGGCCAACTATGTCTGGTATCGTGACGACGGCGCGGTGCTGGGCAGCGGCAGCAGCTACACCGTGACCTCCGCTGACGAGGGCCATGCCATCTACTGCGCGGCCTACGCCACCGGCGATTACACCGGCAACGTGGCCAGCTACTACACCGCCAAGGTCAAGGCCGCCGAGGCTCCCGCCAAGGCGCTGTCCGGCTCCGTGTCCCTGCCTGCCTCGGCCAAAACGGGCGATACCCTGATTCCCGGCGTCAGCGTGAACAGCGACAAGTACGCCTTCACCTGGACGCTGGACGGCAGGGCGATTGGCTCCACCGATCAGCTGACGGTCACCGCTGACATGGAGGGCAAGACCGTGCGCCTGGTGGTGACGGCCATTGAGGGCAGCGGCTACACCGGCAGCGTAACCAGTAACGGCTGCGCCATCGCCGTGCCTGCCAAGCCTGATCCGGATCCCGAACCCGACCCGGATCCCAAGCCCGACCCGGATCCCAAGCCCGATCCTGAACCTGAACCTGATCCCAAGCCTGATCCCGAACCCAAGCCCGATCCCGCCACCACCACGGATCTGTAAGGGCCACCCCGCGTGTCTGCCGGACGTCCGGCAGGCACGTTTTTTGTTGGATCAGGAGGGTTTGCGGGGCGGAAAGGCGAATATCTCCGTCAAAAAGTGAACGGACGCGGAAGGAGCTGACGCGTGTGCGCCCGATGTTCCATTTCACTCCTGAAGCCAACTGGCTCAACGACCCCAACGGCCTGTGCCAGGTGGACGGGGTGTATCACCTGTACTATCAGTACAATCCCCACGGCTCCGTCTGGGGCGATATGCACTGGGGGCATGCGGTCTCCACGGATCTTCTGCACTGGACGGACAGGCCCATTGCCATGGCCCCGGCGAAGGAAAAGGGCGAGATCCACTGCTTCTCCGGCGGCTGCTGCAAGGATGCGGCAGGGAAGCCCCATTTCTTCTACACCAGCGTGGGCAGGGAGAAAGACGGTCGAGACTGCGCGCATGGGGCGGAGCAGTGGTATGCCGAGCCGGCGGAGAACGACCTGGATCATCTCCGGCAGACGAATGACCATGCCCTGGCCGACGCCATTCACGGCGGCATGCATGTGCGGGACTGGCGGGATCCCTGCGTGTTGCCCTGGAAGGGCCAGTACCTGATGGTGCTGGGCGGCTGCGTGGAGGAGCGGGGCTGCGTGCTGCTGTACACCTCCCCGGACATGCGCAGCTGGACGTACCATCACATCCTGGTGCAGTCGGAGACGGCGGACGGCGTCCCCTGGGAGTGCCCCAACCTGTTCCCGCTGGACGGGCGGATGGCGCTGCTGTTCTCCCCCTGCGCGGCGGTGGAGGTGCTGGTGGGCGACCTGGACGATGACCTGAACTTCCGCGTGGCGACCCGGGAGGTGCTGGATCCCGCGGGACAGCAGGGCTTCTACGCGCCCCAGGTGTTCCGGGACGAGCAGGGGCGGACGATTCTCCTGGGCTGGATGCCCGAGGCCGACGGCGACGAGCGGGCTGTTCAGCGGGGGTACAGCGGCGCCATGAACCTGCCGCGCATCCTGTCGGTGAAGGACGGGTACATCCATGCCGAGCCCATGCAGGAGGTCTGGTCGCTGGCGAAGGAGACGGCGCAGGTTCACGGGCGGCACTGGGTGGCTGCGCTGCAATGCCGTCGGGACGCGCTGCCCATGACGGCGATCCTGCAGGCCTCCCCGGACGGCCGGGAAAAGACCCTGCTGACCCTGACGGCGGACGGCACCCTGACCCTGGATCGCGCTGCTTCCAGCCTGGACAGCGCGCCGGACAAGTCCCCCATCAGCCGCAGGGTGCGCCTGGAGGATGATGTGCGCATGTTCCTGGCGGCGGACGGCTCGGCCATCGAGTGCTGCGTCAGCGGCCAGTGGCTGTCGGGCAGGGTGTATCCCACGGATCCGGACTGCGGCGGTCTGCGCGTGGACGCAGCGGGGCCGGTCACGGTTCGCCTGGGCGAGGTGGAGGAAAACGTCTGCTGCCGGGCATGAGCGGGGAGACATCCGGGCATCCTGTCCACGGAGTAAGCCGTGGAGGGGAGCCGCCTGATGAAAACCATTGCCTTTTTTGACGCCAAGCCCTACGACCGGGAGAGCTTCGACCGGGCGAACAGGCATTACAGCATCCGCTACGAGGACTGCCGGCTGACGGCGCAGACCGCCCCTCTGGCGGTGGGGTGCGAGGCGGTGTGCGCCTTTGTCAACGACGAGATTGGCCGGGATGTGGTGCTTGCGCTTTCGGACATGGGCGTGAAGGTGCTCGCCATGCGCTGCGCCGGCTTCAGCAATGTGGACCTGGAGGCGGCGGAGGGCCGCATCCGGGTGGTGCGGGTTCCGGCCTATTCGCCCCACGCGGTGGCGGAGCACGCCATGGGCCTGCTCCTGGCGGTGAACCGCAAGCTCCACCGGGCCTACGCGCGCACGCGGGATTTCAACTTCAGCATCGCGGGGCTGACGGGCATCGACCTGTACGGCAAAACCCTGGGGGTCATCGGCACGGGGAAGATCGGCCGGGCCATGATGGACATTGGCCGGGGCTTCGGTATGCGGGTGATCGCCTTCGACCCGTATCCTGTGCCGGGGGCGGGGATCGAATACGTCCCCCTGCCCCGGCTCCTAACGGAGAGCGACGCCATCTCCCTGCACTGCCCGCTGACGGAAAGCAGCTACCACATGCTGGATGAGGCGGCCTTCCGGCGGATGAAGCGGGGCATGCTGCTGGTGAATACCTCCCGGGGCGCGCTGGTGGACGGGCAGGCCCTGCTGGACGCGCTGGACAGGGGCATTGTCCGCGGCGCGGGGCTGGACGTGTACGAGGAGGAGTCCGGGTACTTCTTCCAGGACCGTTCCAGCCAGCCTGTGCGGGATCATCTGCTGGCGCTGCTGCTCTCCCGGCCCAACGTGCTGCTGACCTCCCATCAGGCCTTTCTGACGGAGGAGGCCCTCGACAACATCGCCCGTACAACCCTCGATAATCTGGACGCATATTTTGCGGGCGAGCCGCTCAAAAACGAGGTTCGCCCGGAGCAACCAATCCGACACGCAAAGGAGTGAAAGAACATGAAGGAAGAAACATTGCTGGCGGAAGCCAAGGCTATGCAGGAGCGCATCCGGGAGGATCGCCATTATCTGCACAGCCACCCGGAGACGGGCTTTGACCTGGAGGAAACCTTCGACTACGTATGGAAGACGCTGGAGGACATGGGCATTGAGCCCCGCCGCTGCGGAAAACGGGGCATCACCGCCCTCATGGGTCAGGGGGACAAGGTGGTCATGCTGCGGGCGGACATGGATGCGCTGCCCATCCGGGAGGACACGGGCCTGCCCTTTGCCTCGGACAGCGGCAGGATGCACGCCTGCGGCCATGACATGCACACCGCCATGCTGCTGGGCGCGGCGCGGCTGCTCAAGGCCCGGGAGAAGGAGCTGCCCGGCCGGGTGAAGCTGATGTTCCAGCCGGCGGAGGAGGTGTTCCAGGGGGCGGCGGACATGATGGCCGACGGCCTGCTGGAAAACCCCAGGCCCGACGCGGCCTTCATGATTCACGTCATGACCGGCCTGCCCATCCCTGTGGGGACGGTGATCGTCTCTGCTCCGGGCGTCAGCGCCCCGGCGGCGAACATGTTCGAGATCCGCATCCAGGGCAAGGGCTGTCACGGGGCCATGCCCCATACCGGCGTGGATCCGGTGAACGTGGCGGCGCACACGGTGCTGGCCCTGCAGGCCATCAACAGCCGGGAGCTGAGCCCCTCGGACAACGCGGCCCTGACCATCGGCATGCTCCAGGCGGGGGACACCGCCAACGTGATCCCCGACAGGGCCGTGCTTCGCGGCAGCCTTCGCGCCATGGACGACGAGTCCCACGGGCTGATCCGCCAGCGGCTGAAGGAAATCACCGAGCTGACCGCCCAAACCTTCCGTGCCACGGCAGAGCTGGAATTCACCAGCGGGGCACCCACCCTGCTCAACGACAAGGCTCTTTCCGACCTGGCGGTGCGCAGCCTGCGGACGCTGCTGGGCCCGGACAAGGCGCTGCTCAGCAGCCAGCTGGGCGGCAGCGCGTCCAAGAGCTCCGGCTCGGAGGACTTCGCCAATGTAAGCCACACCGTGCCTTCGCTGATGATGGCCCTTGCTGCCGGCACGCCGGACACGGGCTGCAGCTATCCTGCTCATCATCCGAAAACCTGCTTTGACGAGGACGCGCTGCCCGTGGGCGCGGCGGTGTATGCACAGATGGCCTTGAGCTTCCTGGCGGACAACAACGCATAAGCGCATGAAAAAAGGGACGGGCCGGAGATGAACTGTTCTAAGTAAAACGGACAGTGAAAAAAGCCCCTAATCGTAGAATATCTCAGCCGGACGCAAGATTTCGCGTTCGGCTATTTTAGTCTCATTCTTTCGTTGTTATAGTAGTCGATGTAATCGTGGACAAGCATG
>JAXEEE010000168.1:0-55053 GCA_034104265.1 Eubacteriales bacterium
CGCCCTTTGGGGGGGTGCTGGGGCGGCTTTACCCCCGGGGCTGGGTTGTCGCGGCCGCCCTGCGTTCCCCCATTAAACCAAGCGTGTTTCCGCGCGGATGCCTGCATCCGAAATGGAAACGGCAGGTTCCGCGCACCGCAAAGGAACGACCGCTCCCACCCCCGCTGCACTCCGCAGCATCACAGTATGAAAACCCGCCAGGGCTGCCCGTCTCCGGACAGGCAGCCCCTTTTCATGCTACGAATTTATTGTTTTACGATAATTAAATATTGACTATCGATGTTTACCATGGTATACTTTCTTCATCAAAGCCATCATCATGAAGGAGGTGCTCCGCCATGAGCCGCCTGGTGCCTGCATTTGCCGTGGTGCTTGCGCTGCTTGCACTGCTTCCGCTGCTGCTCGTTCCATCCCTCGTGCTGCCTCAGTTCCCGACGCCGGCCGTCTTCACCCCCATCCTGGAGGTGCAGCTGCAGGACGCGCATACGGGCGAAATCACCTGGGAAGCCGTCGGGCTCGCCGAGCTGACCCGCCCCACGGAGCCCTTCGACGCCGACGCCCCCTGGACGCACACCTTCCACTGCTTCGACAGCTACATCGAGCGCAGCGAAAACCGGAGCCGCGTGCTGAATTTCCGGGAGGACGCCATGCTGACAGAGGATGACAGGGCCGTGCTGGCGGAAGATCCCGCCATCGACCGCCTGCTGGATCAGGTTGCCGCCCTGGAGCACAGCATCATGAGTGCCAAGGTCATCCGCCAGGACGGGGAGTACTTCGCCGTGGTGGACTTCAACGTGAACCTGTGGTGGCCCTTCAGGCTCTACCGCTACGACCCGGACACGGATACCCTGACCCTCCTGTGCACCTTCAACGGGCAGGACGTGATCGCCCTGCGCACCCTGCCGTGATCATCCACCGCCGCGCGTCCGCCCGGGATGCGCGGCTTTTCCATATCCACCCGCTGTCACACCATGCGCCTGCCCGCCAGGGTCAGCCGCTCCTGCACGCGGCAGAGGAACTCCCGGTTGGTGGGCTTGCCCCGCTCGGGATCCACGCTGTGGCCGAAGAATCGTTCCAGCGCGCCCAGGCTGGCCCCGCTCCAGGTGGACTCAATGGCCAGGCGCAGGCTGCGCTCCACTGCCGCAGGAGTCATGCCGTGCCGTCTTGCCGTCAGCGGATACAGACGACCCTGCAGATCCTCCATCAGCGGCGGATGCACGGTGATCATGGCCGCCATGTCCGGCAGGAACCGCCGCGCCCGCAAATGCTCCGGCATGGTCATGGCATTCAGCAGCCCCCGAGCCAGACAGGTCAGCTGCCTGTGCCGCGTCAGGGCCAGGCGAGGCAGCCGCCCCGCCCCTTCCCAGCGGGCCAGCAGATCAGGCAGCGTCTCCGCCTGCGCCAGGGTCATGGATGCGTCCGCCCAGGGGCAGGGCCGCTCCGTCAGCAGCCAGGGCGGGGCCAGGGGCGGACGCTCCCACAGCCGGGCCTGCACCGTCTCCCCCGATTGCCCGCTGCACACCGCCAGGTGAACGGGCTGCTCCGCCAGCAGCCGCAAAGCCTCCTCCGCGCCGCAGGGACGGCACGACCAAGCCGGATCCAGGTTCTCAATGGCCAGCTGCCAGCGCAGCGCCTGCTCCGCGCCGTCCGCCACCGCAAGACATTCCGGCATATGCCCGCCTCCTTCGTATGAATGCTCTTCCCTGGAGGATTCTCCGCCGCGTTCGCCCCTTCCTGCGGCGGAAAAGGTCGATTCCTGCCGGAAAACCGCGTCTTTTCCCGAGGGGCGCATCAATTTGATTTTCCCTATTTTCAGAGGCAATCCACACATTTTCCATCCTGTGTATCCGTTATCATGAATGGTGGCAGGGTATCGGGCGCATGACGCGCCGCCATGCGAAATATGCTATTTTTCCGCAGCGTCCCCAGCGCCGCGGCAGGGAGGTCACAACGCCATGAAAACCGCACTCGTTACCGGCTCCAGCCGGGGCATCGGCCGCGCCATTGCCGATATGCTCCATGACAACGGCTACACCGTCGTTTATTCCGGCACGAAGCCCCAGCGGCCGGACAATCTGCCCCCGGAGCGGGACTTCTTCCCCTGCGACATCGCCGACGCCGCCCAGCGTCAGGCGGCCATCGCCCATGTGCTGGACAGGTATGGCCGGCTGGATCTGCTGGTGAACAACGCGGGCGTGGCTCCTCTTGTGCGCCGGGATCTGCTGGAGATGGACGAGGAGAGCTTCGACCGGGTGATCGGCATCAACCTCAAGGGCACGCTGTTCATGTGCCAGCTGGCGGCGAAGGCCATGCTGGCGGGCAAGGAGCAGGATTTGCCGGATTATCACCCCCGCATCGTCAACACGGGCAGCATGTCCGCCTACACCTCCAGCACCTCCCGTGGGGAGTACTGCATCAGCAAGGCGGGTCTGGGCATGGTGACCAAGCTGTTCGCCGACCGGCTGGCGGCAGAGGGTATCCCGGTGTTCGAGGTGCGCCCGGGCATCATTGACACGGACATGACCAAGGTGGTGCACGAGAAGTACGACCGGCTGATCCGGGACGGCCTGCTGCCCATTCCCCGCTTCGGCAAGCCCGAGGACGTGGCGAAGATGGTGCTGGCCTGCGCGTCCGGGCTGCTGGACTACTCCGCCGGTCAGGTGCTGGACGCGGACGGCGGCTTTGCCCTGAGGAGGCTGTAACAAATGCAGGAACGCACGGTACGCACGGTGGTGATCGGCTCAGGCTGCGCGGGGCTGAACGCCGCCGACACCCTGGCCGCCCTGGGGGAGCGTGACTTCCTCCTGGTGACGGAAAACATGCTCTCCGGCACCTCCCGCAACACGGGCAGCGACAAGCAGACCTATTACAAACTGTCCCTGGCCGGTGACGACGGGGACAGCGTGGGCGACATGGCCCGCACCCTCAAGCGGGACGACGTGAACGGCGACACCGCCCTGTGCGAGGCGGCGAACTCCGCCCGGTGCTTCTTCAAGCTGGCGTCGCTGGGCGTGCCCTTCCCCATGAACGACTACGGCGAATACGTTGGCTACCAGACGGATCACGACGTGCGCAAGCGCGCCACCTCCGCCGGGCCCCTGACCAGCCGCTACATGACCGAGGCCCTTGAGAAGTCCGTCCGGGCCCGGGGCGTGGAGATCCTCGACCACACGCTGGCCTTCCGCATCCTGACGGACAATGCGGGCGTAACAGGCGTGCTGTGCCTGCGGACGGACAGCCGGGAGTGGCTGCTGATCCGCTGCGCCCATGTGGTGCTATGCACCGGCGGCCCGGCGATGATCTACCGCAACAGCGTCTTCCCGGTGAGCCAGTTCGGCATGAGCGGCATGGCCTTCGAGGCCGGTGCGGAAGGCGCGAACCTGGACTGCTGGCAGTACGGGCTGGCGTCGGTGAAGTTCCGGTGGAACGTGTCCGGCAGCTATCAGCAGGCGCTGCCCCGGTATGTGTCGGTGGATGAAAACGGCGTGGAGCGGGAGTTCCTGGCGGAGGCCCTGGGCCCTGTGGACGCCATGAACCGCACCTTCCTCAAGGGCTACCAGTGGCCCTTCGATCCCCGGAAGGTGGACGGCTCCTCCCGGGTGGACATTCTCGTCAAGGCCGAGGAGGACCGTGGCCGCCGGGTGTACATGGACTTCATGCACAACCCAGCGGGCTACGACCTGGCCCTCCTGTCCGATGAGGCGCGGGATTACCTGATCAACTGCGGCGCGGACAAGGCCACGCCCATCGAGCGGCTGCGGGCCATCAACGCTCCGGCCATCGAGCTGTACCGCAGCCATCACATCGACCTGGAGCGGGAGATGCTGGAGGTGCGGGTCTGCGCCCAGCACCACAACGGGGGCCTTGCGGTGGATGCGTCCTGGCAGACCAGCGTGCCCGGGCTGTACGCCTGCGGCGAGGCAGCGGGCACCTTCGGCCGCTACCGGCCCGGCGGCACCGCGCTGAACAGCACGCAGGTGGGCTCCATGCGGGCGGCGGAGCATATCGTCCGCCACAGCCGCCGCCAGCCCGGCGGGAGCGCTGAGGCTTCCCTGCCCCTGCTGCCCGCCGGGGACGCGGCCCCGGCCATCCTGGAGCTGCAGTCGGCCATGACCCGTTTCGCGGCCTTCCAGCGGGACAGGGCGGGAATCATCGCCCTGATGGAGGATATCGGGAAACGCATGGCGAATGTGATTCCTGCGGATCCTGCAGATCCGCAGCTGATCCTGCGCATCCGCCTGCGGGACATGATGCTCACCCAGCGGCAGGTGCTCAGCGCCATGCTGGCCTCCTTGGCGGAGGACACGGATCAGGGCGTGCTGATCACCCGGGACGGGGTCAGCCACCGGCAGCCTGCCCGGCCCTTGCCCCAGCGGGATCTGTGGTTCGAGCGGGTGTGGCAGCGGTACCGCAGCGCAGGCGCGCAGCCCAGGGACGATGCGTGAGGCAGCCATGCTGCCCCGCGTCAGCAACGAAGGAGGATAAGCCATTATGATCAAGTTTGGTCTTTGCGGCGGACTGGAGAGAATTCACGAGGCTGAGGCAGCCGGCTTTGCTTATCTGGAGCCGTCGGTGAGCGGCGTGGCCGGGCTGAGCGAGGAGGAATTTGCCGCGAAGCTGGCCGATGCGCGCAGCGCAGGCATTCCCACCCCGGCCTTCAACGTGCTGTTCCCCGGCAGCCTGGCACTGCTGGCGAAGGAAACCACGGATGCGGAAATCGCCGCGTACCTGGACAAGGCCCTGGCCCGGGTGAAGGCCCTGGGCGGCAGGGTTGTGGTTTTCGGCAGCGGCAGGAGCCGCAGCAAGCCCGAGGGCATGCCCTTCACCGAGGCCTTCCGCCGCCTGACGGAGGTAGCCCGGGTCATCGGCGATGCGGCAGCGAAGTATGATCTGACCATCGTGGTAGAGCCGCTGAACCGGAAGGAATGCAACATGATCAACTCCGTGGCGGAGGGCGCGTGCCTGGTGGCTGCGGCCAACCATCCGAGCGTGAAGCTGCTGGCGGATTATTACCACATGGCCCTGGAGGGCGAGCCCTGCTCGGACATTGTGCGGGTGGGCGGCGTGGCCCACACCCACATTGCCGCCAGGGAAGGCCGCCTGTATCCCACCGTGATGGAGGAGGGCTTTGCCGATTTCTTCCGCGCGCTGAAGGAATCCGGCTATGACGGGCTGCTCAGCGTGGAGGGCCGGACGGAGGACTTCGCCGCCGACGCCCCCGCCGCCCTGAAGCTGCTCCATCAGCTCAACGAGACCACCTGAGTCTCACGAAAGGATGCCCGCCATGAAAACCACCTGGATTCCCGGCGTTGTGTCCGCCACCTTCCGCCCCCGCCCCGCCGATGAGGTGATCCGCCTGGCCGCGGAGAACCGTCTGGAGGCGGTGGAATGGTCGGAGAACGCCCATGTTTTCCCCGATGATCCCGCAGGCGCAGCCGACCTGCGCCGCAGAACCCGGGATGCGGGGCTGCTGGTCGCGGCCTACGGCTCCTACTACCGGCTGGGGGAATATGAGCATCCGGAGGAGGTCTTCCGGCGCAGCCTCGTGTCCGCCGCCGCCCTGGGCGCGCCCGTCATCCGGGTGTGGGCCGGGGTGAAGCCCTCCGCCGATGCGGATGAAGCCTATCGCGCCCGCCTGGCCCGGGAAGCCGCCGTCATCGCGGACATGGCGGCCCAGGAGGACATCCGCGTGGCCTTCGAGTGGCACCGGGACACCCTGACCGACGAGAACGCCTCCGCCCTGCGCCTGCTGGCGGATGCGGATCATCCCAACCTGTACTGCCTGTGGCAGCCCACCGTGGCCCTGACCCCCGCCCAGCGGGTGGAGGGCATCCGGCTGCTGGGCGACCGGCTGGTGAACGCCCACGTCTACTCCTGGCCCCAGGGTGAGCGCACCCCGCTGAACGCCGCCGAATGGGCATACTACCTGGACGCGGCGGACTGCGGCGGGCGTCACTGCGCGCTGCTGGAGTTTGTCCGGGACGATTCCCCGGAGCAGTTCGCCCGGGACGCCGCGACCCTCATCGGTCTGCTGGCGCAGGGCGGCTATCGCGGGTGAAGCAAGGGGCGGCGTTTGTCCGGAAGGATTGCGTGTCGCTTTTTGGGGCGAGTCTTCCGGTTGGCCTGCCCGGGAGGCGGCAACCCTTGACCCGCCTCACGTTTCCGTGGCGCTGCGCGAACCTGCCGTTTCCATGGCGGATGCAGGCATCCGCTCGGACACTCGCGTTTTTCTCTCCCTGTCAATGGATTCTTGTTGTTGCGCCCGGGCTGCCGCCATGACCTGCGCAGGGGGCATTCCCCTTGACCCGCTTTCGCTTCGCGGTTCCGTGGGGAGCGCGAAGCCCGGGAAGCTTCCATGGAACATGCAAGCAGCCTCCGTATGGATCATCCACACGGAGGCTGCTTTTCTTATGCCTTTCATCCGGAAAGCTGTGCGCCGGCCCGCATCCTGTCCAGGGCCAGCGCCCTTTCACGCGCCAGCGACAGGAACTGCCGGATGGTCAGCTGCCCGTAGTCCCAGTTCATCGGCTCCAGGGACATGGCGCCCTAATAGCCCGTCCGCGCCAGGCGGAGCATGACCTCCGCCCAGTCGATGTCCCCGTCCAGGGGCAGCAGGTGCTGGTTATGCGCTCCGCCGTTGTCGTGCAGATGCACCGCCATCAGCCGCCTGCCGTACTGCGCCAGCAGATCCTGTCCGGCGGCATCGTTGCGATGATGGCAGCTGTCGTAGCAGAAGCCCACATGCCGGGAGGGGAACGTCTCCAGCACAAGGGCCAGGTTGCGCAGGTTCCGCAGGATCTCGAAGGCCAGCTGCACGCCCCTGTCCTCCGCCAGGCCCACGAGGCTTTTCAAGCGCTCCATGCCCAGGGGCTGGAGGGGATGCTCATCGGCGGGCAGATGCACTACCACTGTGGGCACCTTATGGGCCGCGCAGTCCTCCACGCACTGCCGGTACTGGGCGTAAACCTCCCCGCCCTGCAGGGTATCCCGGGACAGGTCATGCTGCTGATGCACCGGGGCGTGGAGGTTCTCCACCGCCAGCCCGGCATCCATGGCATACCGCGCGTCCTGCCGGTAGCCCTCGCCCCGGCCGAAGCGGTCGCTCCACCAGAGCATCACGCTGTCAAAGCCCGCAGCCCGGATCAGCCTGTACCGCTCCGGGAAGGACACGTCGTAGCCCTCGCCGTAACCGAAACAGTCGTAAATGCCCGTCATGCACGCGTCCCTCCCTCATCCGACACAGCGCGGCTGGGGCTCACAGCCCGTCCGCCTTCTCAAGCCGCACGGGCCGGTTCAGGTTCTTCGGCTTCAGGGGCGCACGCTCCTTCCGCTTCACCCGGGACAACTCATGCCGCAGCCAGGGCCGGAGCCACTGGAAGTGCTGCTGTAGCGGCATCATCATAACCCGCCTGTCGCCCCGCATCCGCCAGCCCAGGAACACCAGCAGCGCGCTGACCGCCCCGTACACTGCGAAGCACAAAAGCGCCGCCACCGCCTCCCCCGGGGATGAAATGTCCAGCCCGCCAAAGGGCATCAGGATAATGCAGAGCAGGCAGGTCATCAGCGTCAAGCCGCTCACGGTCACCAGCGCCCAGCCCGCCGCTTTTCTCAGCCACCGCAGCATCTTTTTCATCTTCGCTCACGCTCCTCACGGGGCAGTATACCATATTCCGGCAGGCCGGGCAAGGCGCATCAGGGCTGCTCCTCCCCGGAGGGCTCCCGGCCCTCCTGCTGGAGGCGGGCAAACTCGCTGGGGGTCATGCCGGTGGATTTCTTGAAGATGCGGCTGAAGTACTGGATGTCATTGCCGAAGCCCGCCTGCTCCGCCACATGGCTGATGCGGGCGCTGCCTGCCGCCAGGAGCGCCTTGGCCAGCTCGATGCGCTTGCGGCTGACGTAGGAGGAGAACTTCTCGCCGGTCTTTCTGGCGAAAACCTTGCTGACGTAGTCCGCATTCATGAACAGGGTGGTTTCGGAGATTTGCTTCAGCGACAGGCTGGAATCGGCGATGTTCTCCCGGACGTACTGCTTGATCATGCGCACAATGTCCCCGGTCTGCTCCGCCACGGGAGCCTGCCGCGCATGGGGCAGGGTGCGCAGGCAGTCATCCCGCACCTCGGTCATGACGCTGAGCAGCTGCTCCTCGCTGACGGGCTTGAGCAGGTAGTGCCGCACGCCGTACTTCATGGCCTCCTTGGCGAACTCGAACTCCGCGTACCCGGAGAGGATCACGAAGTGCGTGCCCATGCCCGCCCCGTGGGCCCGGGCAATCAGCTCGATGCCGTTCAGGCCGGGCATCATCACGTCCGTGAGCACAATGTCCGGGTAATCGTCCAGCATGGCGTCGAAGGCCTCCGCACCATTGCGGTACAGGCCGATGATCTCAATGCCCAGGCTGTCCCAGTCCAGGAAGATCCGCAGCGCCTCGCGGATGGCGCGCTCATCGTCCACAATCAGCATGCGAAGCATATCAGGCTTCCTCCTTCCCTGCACGCTTCTGCCTGCGGGGTATGCGCAGGCGGCATACCGCCAGGCCGTCCTCGTTCTCCAGCCTCAGGCTGCTGTCCGCCCCGTAGGTCAGCTGCAGGCGGCGGTGAATGTTCACCAGGCCGATGCCCAGCCCGTGGGAGCGGATCTTCTCTGGCTGCAGCTTCCCCAGCATGTCCTCCGGGAAGGCCGAGCCGCTGTTGCTGACGGTGACGTCCACCGCTTCCTCCGTCCCGCAGGCGGACACGGTGATGCTGCAGGCGTCGTCGATGCCCCGCTCCAGGGCGTACTTGATGGCGTTGTCGATCAGCGGCTGGATCACCAGCTTGGGGATCGTCACCTCCAGCAGCTCCTCCGGGATGGACTCGGCGTAGGTCAGCTGATCCTCGTAGCGCTGCTTCTGAATCAGGATGTAGTCGTGCACCAGAGCCAGCTCCTGCCGCAGGGTGATGGACTTGACCCGCCTGTCCAGGGAGGTGCGCAAAAGCCGCCCCAGGGCCTCCACCGTGGCGGCGATTTCCCGGTTGCCCGAAAGCCGCGCCCGGCAGTTGATGCTCTCCAGCACGTTGTAGAGGAAGTGGGGGTTGATCTGCGCCTCCAGGGCCTGGAGCTGCGCCTCCTTGGTCAGCAGCTCGCCCACGTAGCGCTCCTGCACCAGGGTGCGGATCTGCTCCGCCATGTCGTCGAAGTGGCTGTGGAGCACGGTGATCTCGTCCTGGGTGCCGCTGTCCAGGGTAGCGACCTCCCCGCCGGAATCCGTCATCTGCCGCTGGAAGCCGCTGATCTTGGCCAGCAAGGCCTCCAGCCGGCTGGTGATGGAGCGGACGATGGCCCGGGACAGAAGGCTGGCCAACACCATGGCGCAGCACAGGATCAGGATGAACAGCCCGTAGGAGCCCGCCTGGGTCCGCCACTGCTTCTCGTAGGACACCAGCAGCGTGTAGCCCCAGTCAGCCACGCCCGTCAGGTCGCCATGGGCCATGAAGTAATGCCCGTCCGGGAGGGACAGGACGCAGGGCGAGCGGTCGATATGCCCGGCGATGGCCGCCAGCGCTTCCTCCTTGAGGGCGGCGCTGTGGTAGAAGCCCTCGCCCTGGTCGTCAATGATCCAGTAAAAGTGATCCAGCATGGTGGCACTGTTGGCAGCCTGCTGCACCAGGCGGTTCATGTCCAGGGTGAGGAGCATCACGCCGGTGGTGGACAGGTCGAAGGGGCTGACCTGCCGCACGGCTCTGGCAGCGATGAGCTCCCCCTCCCCGCACAGCCCCGTGTAGAGCAGCAGCTGACCGCCCCGCTCCCGGGCCTGAAGGGTCAACGTGTCCAGGATGGCCTGCTTGTCCTCGCCGGGCCGGGCGTAGGAGGTGGATACGGTGTAGGCGCTGGTCACCAGCCTCATGTCCTTCAGGCCCAGCTGGCGGTTTTCCTGCTCCAGGCGGATCAGCCGCCCGTAGATGGTGTGGTAGGAGGCCAGCTGGGTCTGCTGGCTGTCCGCGGCGGCAATCCGCGACAGCTCCCGCTGGATGGTGGTGTCGCTGAGGATCTGGTAGGTCAGGGCGTCCACCTCGTCCAGGCTTTCGCTCAGCTTGGCGGACACCAGCTCCAGCGCGCCCAGGGTGGTCTGGGCCAGCAGGTCATTGTTGCTATTGATGGTCAGCAGCCCGAACAGGCCGGCCACGCCGACAATGAACAGCTGCGCCCCCACCGCCAGGAGCATGATCTTGCTGCGCAGCTTCATATGGGATATACGGCCCCGTTTCATGATTGCATCCGTCCTCTGTGTGCAAGGCGTTTCCTCTGCCAACAATGTATATGAAACAAGCGGGTTTTGTCAAGGCGCAGGACACCCGGCAAGGACAGGTTGTCGGAAATGTCCAACAAGAAACCGGGAAAGTCTATTTCCTTTTGCTTCATGCAAATGCTATCATGCAGGCAGAGACAGCCGCAGCCCTGCGGCGCACATGATCGACCCCATGAAAGGGAGGAACGGAACATGAAGAAACTGACCCTGGCCATCGCGCTGGCGCTGATCGTCAGCCTGCTGTGCACCTCGGCCCTGGCCGAGACGCACCTGAACGTCGCCTGGTGGGGCAACCAGACCCGCAACGACCGCACCCAGGCCGTGCTGGATCTGTACACGAAGGAGAACGGCACCACCTTCGACGTGACCATGAACAACTTCGGCGATTACTGGACCACCATGGCCACCGCCTCCGCCGGCGGACAGCTGCCCGACGTGCTGCAGCACTCCACCACCTACATCCAGCAGTATGTGGACAACGGCCTGCTGCTGAACCTGGATCCCTACATTGAGAGCGGCGCGCTGGATGTGTCCAGCATCGGCGAGAGCATCCTCAACCTGGGCCGCATCAACGACGGCATCTACGGCATCTGCGTGGGCACCAACGGCCTGGCCTGCCTGTACAACAAGACCGCCCTGGACGCCGCGGGCCTTACGATCAACGATCTGACCACCATGGACGACTTCCTGGCCCTGTGCAAGGAGGTCTATGAGAAGACCGGCTACAAGACCGACCTGGGCTATGGCACGGAGAACTTCCTGCCCTATGTGATCCGCGGCCTGGGCAAGAGCCTGTTCGTCGACGGCCAGCTGGGCGTGACCGCGGAGGACATGGCCTACTTCTACGGTCTGTACGAGCGCGGCGTGAAGGAAGGCTGGCTGCTGGGCGGCGACGTGTTCGCGTCCCTGGTGGCGGGCTCCGTGGAGCAGAATCCCATGGTGTACGGCTCCGATCCCTCCAACATGAGCTGGTGCGCCTTCAACTGGACCAACCAGATGGTGGCCATGCAGAACGCCGCTCCCGAAGGCATGACCCTGGGCCTGACCACCCTGCCCTCCCCCGATCCTGTGAAGAGCAACTACCTGGCCTGCAGCATGTACTTCTCCATCTCCGCCAACACCGCCGAGCCTGACGAGGCCGTGAAGTTCCTGAACTACTTCGTCAACTCTGTGGACGCCAACAAGATCCTCCTGGGCGAGCGCGGCATCCCCGTCTCCAGCGTGGTGGGCGACGCCATCGCCGATGACCTGGACGATGTGACCAAGCAGGTTGTGGCCTTCGTGAACAACGTGGTGGTGCCCAACAGCTCCCCCACTCCCGCCGCCGATCCTGACGGTGCCAGCGAGATTCACGCCGCCAGCCGCGAGCTGGTGGAGCAGATCTCCTACGGCGCGATTTCCGCCGAGGACGCTGCGCAGATGTTCATCGACACCGCCACGGAAATTCTCAACCGCTGATGCAAACAGCCTGGGGGGCCTGCCTGAGCCAATCAGCAAGCCCCCTTCTTCTTGTACACCGCCCCAATCCATTCACCTGAGGGGGATGATTCCATGGCTCAGCTTAAGGTCACCCGTTCCGGCGCAGCCCCGGCCCGCCGCTCCCTGCGGGAATGGCTGTGCAAGGACAGCACCGCCGGCGTTGTCTGCGCGCTGCCCTTCATCATCGGCCTTCTGCTTTTCCTCGTCGTGCCCATGCTGCTCTCGGCCTATTACTCCCTGTGCGATTACAACATCCTCGCCCCGGCCCAGTGGGTGGGGCTGAAAAACTATATCAAGATTTTCACTGCGGACAGCAAGTTCGTCAAGTCCCTGTCGGTGACGCTGTACTACGCCCTCATTTCCGTGCCCCTGCGGCTGCTCTTCGCGCTGATCGTCGCGCTGATCCTGCTGAGGAACACCCGCCTGACGGGCTTCTACCGGGCGGCGTACTACCTGCCCTCCATCATCGGCGGATCGGTGGCCGTGGCCATCCTGTGGAAGCGCATGTTCGCCATCGACGGTACCTTCAACGTCCTTCTGCAGACCTTCGGCATCAACTGCACCACCGCCTGGCTGGGCAATGTGTCCACCGCCATCTGGATGCTGATCCTGCTGTCGGTGTGGCAGTTCGGCTCCTCCATGCTGATCTTCCTCTCCGCCCTCAAGCAGATCCCGCAAACCCTCTACGAGGCCGCCCGGGTGGACGGCGCAAGGGCTCCCCAGCAGTTCTTCCGCATCACGCTGCCGCTGCTCACCCCCACCATCTTCTTCAACCTGGTCATGCAGATGATCAATGGCTTCCTGGCCTTCTCCCAGAGCTACATCATCACCCAGGGCAAGCCCATGAACTCCACCCTGTTCTACGTGGTGTACATGTACCAGCAGGGTTTCGAGTACTTCAAGGCAGGCTACGCCTCGGCGCTGGCGTGGATCATGCTGGTGATCATCGGCGCGTTCACCGGGGTGCTGTTCCTGACCAAGCGCTTCTGGGTTTACGAGGAGGGTGTGTGACATGACGCATACGCGCTACCGGATCATCCAGGCCCTGAAAACCCTGATCTACCATGCCCTGGTCATGCTCCTGGGCGTGGTGATGGTCTACCCCCTGGTGTGGATGATCATGAGCTCCTTCAAGCCCACCAACACGGTGTTCACTACCGCCGGCTCCCTCATTCCCACCGTCTGGACCATCGATAACTACGTCAACGGCCTCAAGGGCTTTGCGGGCATTCCCTTCACCCGCTTCTTCCTGAATTCCTTCTTCATTTCCATCACCGCCACCATCGGCACGGTGGCCTCCTCTGCCCTGGTGGCCTATTCCTTCAGCCGCCTGCCCTTCCGGGGCCGGGGCCTGCTCTTCGCCGCCATGCTGGTGACCATGATGCTCCCTGCCCAGGTGCTGATGGTGCCCCAGTACCTGTGGTACAACAAGCTGGGCTGGGTGAACTCCTACCTGCCCATGATCGTCCCCTACTTCTTCGCGACCCAGGGCTTCTTCGTGTACCTGAACGTGAACTTCATCAACGGCATCCCCAGGGATCTGGACGAGGCCGCCCGCATCGACGGCTGCTCCCCCTACGGCATCCTGATCCGCATCATCGTGCCGCTGCTGACCCCCGCGCTGATCACCTCGGGCATTTTCTCCTTCATCTGGCGCTGGGATGATTTCCTCTCCGCGCTTCTGTACGTGCGCACCTCGGCCATGTACCCGGCCAGCCTGGCCCTGAAGCTCTTCTGCGACCCCGGCTCCTCCTCGGACTACGCGGCCATGTTCGCCATGAGCACGCTGTCCATCCTGCCGGTGCTGCTGATCTTCATCTTCCTGCAGAAATACCTGGTGGAGGGCATTGCCACCAGCGGCCTGAAGGGCTGAGCCACGCCGGGGCAGGCACGCATCCCCCGGGCCGTATGAACCTCTGTACCGCATGCTCCGAATACACTGAACCCGCGATCCCTGCGGGCTTGACCCCGACAACCGTGCCGCAGGGCAGCACAAAGGCCTCCTGCCGCAGCACCTACGCTGCAGCAGGAGGCCTTTTGCGTGGGAAAAAACGGGCAATGCCAGCGGATGGCTCCGCCGGAGCGCGATGGGCAAAGGGATCCCGGCCGCGGTCATCGCTTCACCCCTGAATGCGCACCGTGACCTGCGCCCCGCCCTCCGGCAGCGATACCAGCTCCAGCGAATAGCGGTTGTTGCAATACAGGTCAAGCCGTTTGCGAACGTTCTCAAGGCCGAAGCCCTTGGGGGCGTCCGTGCTGTTTTTCAGGCCCGGGCCGTTGTCCACAACCGTCAGCACCAGCCCGCCGTCCTCCGTGAAGGAGCGGATCACCAGCCTCCCGCCCTCCTTCTGATCCCGCATGAAGATGCCGTGGCGCAGGGCGTTTTCCACCAGCGGCTGCAGGGTCAGCTTGGGCAGGGGGCGCTTCAGGCTTTGCGGCTGCAGATCCCATTCCACCGTATACACATAATCGTAGCGGCGCCTGTACAGGTCAAGGTATTTGCGGGTGATTTCCGCATCCTCCTCCAGGGTGACCACGCTGCGCCCATGGCTCAGGCTCAGGCGGAAGTAGTCCGCCAGGGTGGTGATGGCCTCCGACACCTCCGTACAGTGCTCACGGATGGCCATCCAGTTGATAGCGTCCAGCGTATTGTACAAAAAGTGCGGGTTGATCTGCGCCTGGAGAGCCTGCAGGGTCACGTCCCGCTCGCGCAGCTGGGCCTCCAGCTTGTTTTCCGTCAGCTTCCGGTTGGTTTCCAGCAGGTAGGCGATGTTCCTGTCCAGGTTGAACAGCGCCCGGTGGGCGGGGATGCTCGTCGTGTCCGCATCGCCGGACTGCTGAAGGCTCTCATTGAGCGCATGGATATAGCGGCGGATGCTGCGGGCATACAGCGTAATGCTGATAAGCGCCAGCAGGGCGATAATCAGCAGCCCCAGGACAAAGAGAATCGCCGTCAGCAGCGTCTGCTGGCTGTTGCGCAGGCTCTCCCGCGGCACCGCCACGGCAATCGACCAGTCCGCGGCCCCCAGGCTCTGGCGGACATAAGCGTACTCCGCCCGTCGCAGTCGAAAAAACCAAGGCCGCCATTCCAGCCATGCCCGTTCAGCGCATCCAGCCAGAGGGGGCTGTCGCCGCCCACCATCACATTCCCCGCGCTGTCGGCAATGAGGGCCTGCGCGCCGTCATAAGCGCTGGCGATCTTGTCCAGCGCGTCCGTGAACGTGCCGGGCAGCAGATCCAGCAGGATCAGCGCCCAGTTCCGGCTCTCGCTCAGGAAATTGCCCCGGTACAGCAGCCCCAGCGTCACATATTCGTCATCGGCGTAGGTGGTCTTCACCCGGTGCAGGCCCATCCAGTGCAGGGACATTCTCCGCCCGGTCATCTCCTGATACTCCGGCGTGTCCAGCGCGTCGGTGTGGGAAAAGAAGTTGACCTGCTCCCGGGAGAGGATTTTCTCGTCGCTCAGATACAGCCGCACCCGGTTGACATGACGGTTGCTCTCCACATAGCTGACCACCTCGCGCAGCGTGCGGATCTCCGCCAGCTGGTTCTCCAGGGTTTCCTCCTCCGGGGGTCGGTTGATGGCCTCCTGCAGCCGCGTGTCACACAGGAGGGAGAGAAGCGTGTCCTCCAGCCCCGCCGTGTAGGTATCCAGATTGTCGCCGATCTGCTGGATTTCCCGGCTGTAGGACTGCAGAATATCGTATTCCGCGCTGCGGATCAGCTGATGGTTGAGCAGAATAAACCCTGCCACCATCACCGTCAGCAGCGCCGCGGCAACAGCCACAACCAGCTTGTAGCTCAGGCGATTCAGCATGGCGGCGCCTTTCTGCGGTATTCCAGGGGCGTGCAGCCCGCGAATTGCTTGAATACCCGCGAAAAATACTGTGTGTCCGGGTAGCCCACCTGCTTGGCGATGGCCGATACCGGCTCCAGGGTGGTGCGCAGGAGCGTCATGGCCGCATCCAGGCGCGTCTGCAGCAGAAAGCTGCTCATGGTGGAGCCGGTTTCCTTCTTGAACAGCGCGCCAAGGTGGGCGGGGGAATAATGCACCTCTTCGGCAATGTCCCCGATGCTCAGTGGCTGGGCGTAACGGGTGCGGATCATCTGCATCACGCGCCCTGTCACGGCGCTGATGTGCTCCTCCTGACGGCCATTCAGGGCAGAAACGGCCTCCCGCAGCTTCATCTCCAGCGTGCGCCTGACAGCCAGAACGGGCATATATCCTGCTGCATGGCGGCAGAAGCCCAGCGAATCCAGGGAAGCCACGCCATGGGCCTGCAGGGTGAGATCAGCGCGCAGGGCAATGGTCATCAGCAGCTTGCGGGAGGACTGGGCGTCGCCCTTCAGGCTGGCCATAGCCTCGTCCATGCGTTCCATCAGCGTGTCCGCATTGCCCGCCAGCAGCAGCTGCTCCAGCAGCTCCCCCTCCAGGGGGTGAAGGGCAGACCTCTCCTGGGCGGCTTCGCTCTCATAGCGGAACACGGCCCTCTCCGGCGCGAAGGCCTGCATGCCCACCGCTAGGCGGGCCTCGCGTACCGCCTGCTGCGCATCGAGCCAGCCGGCGTGCCATGCGCTCAGACCAACGAGCAGATCCATGCTCAGCGCCTCCCGGATGGCAGTGGCAGCGGCGTTCAGCGCGGCCTCGGCAAGGCCCATCGCATGCTCCTCCACCGCCATCAGGCCCACGGCACCTGTGTCCTCCGCGCAGAGCAGAACGTCATGTAGCTCCCTGCGCAGGATGTCCTCCAGCAGAATCTGGCTGCTCTCCACGGTGCCGTCGTCCGGCAGCGTGCTCCACAGCGGCTGAAAGGCCACGCCCACCAAACCGCCACTTTGCGGAAAGCTCAGCCCCAGCAGCTCCATTTTTGGCCCGGATGACCTGCTCGTCATCCAGGATGCCGGAAAACCACCCGCGCAGGAAGCGCTCGATGAGCAGCGGACGGCTCGATTCCAGCAGGCTGCGGATATGCTCCTGCTGCGCCCTGTCCTGTGCGGCCTGGTTCAGCCGCTCCACCAGGCTGCTCATGGTCCTCTTCAGTTCCTCCATGTGAATCGGCTTGTACAGATAGTCCACCGCGTCCAGCCGCAGAGCGTTGCGCAGATAGTCCGCATCCGAATACACGCTGATGAACACGATGGCGATCTGCGGCAGCATACCGCGCACCTGACGGGAAAGCTCCATGCCGTCCATGTGCGGCATGCGCACATCCGTCAGCAGGATATCCGGCTTCAGCTCCTGTACCAGGGTCAGGGCCTCCCGCCCGTCCCCCACGTCGCCCACCACCTCAATGCCCAGTTCCTGCCAGCAGACCAGCTCCCGCAGGCCCTTGCGCGTCTGCCATTCATCATCGACAATCAGCAGCGTATACATGCATTTTCACCTCCGTTCTCCGTGACCTGACCGACAGCATTCTTCAAGCCTATTGTATGAAAAAAGCCGGAAGGGCGCAATCAATTTGATGCACTTCAGTGAAATTATCCAATTTTTCGATGATTCGTCCAACGATTTATCCGAAAACAGATGCTACAATGAAAGCACCAGGACGGTTACAGTGAATCAGCGTCAGCAATGGAAAAGAGGATCAGATGATGGTTGCACAGCCTCGGAAAGGGAGAAGCTTTTTCAAATACTTCAGGGCCAACTGGGTGCTGTATGCCATGTCCATCCCGGGGCTGATCTATGTCATCGGCTACAAGATCCTGCCGCTGATCGGCCTGCAGCTGGCCTTCAAGGACTTCAACATGTTCCTGGGCAAGGGCATCCTGGATTCCATGTTCAAAAGCCCCTGGGTGGGGCTGAAGCACTTTGAGAAGCTGTTCAGCTCGGCCAATTTCGCCCGTCTGCCGGCCAGCACGCTGACCATCAGCGTGATGAAGCTGGTGGTGTGCTTCCCGCTGCCCATTATCCTGGCGCTGATGCTCAACGAGGTGCGCTCCCGCGTGTTTTCCCGCGTCTGCCAGACGCTGGTGTACATGCCCCATTTTCTCAGCTGGGTCATTATCCATGGCATCTTTGTGACGCTGCTGTCCTCCAACGGCTTCGTCAACCAGCTGCTGCAGTTTGTCGGCATGAAGGAGGTCAATTTCTACACGAATCCCACGGTGTTCCGCTGGCTGCTGGTTTTCACCGAGGGCTGGAAGGAAACGGGTTGGAGCGCCATTGTGTATCTGGCGGCGCTGACCAGCGTGGACGAGAAGCTTTACGACGCCGCTTATGTGGACGGCGCAGGATGGCTCAAGCGCCTGTGGCACGTGACGCTGCCCGGCATTGTCCCGATCATCTCGCTGATGCTGCTGCTGCGCGTGGGCGGCATCCTGAACGCCGGCGGCGATCAGATCCTGGTCATGTACAACTCCGCGGTCTATTCCACCTCCGACGTGCTCTACACCTACATCTACCGCACCGGCATGGGCAAGCTGGACTTCTCCCCGGCCACGGCCCTTGGCCTGTTCGAATCCCTGGTCGGGTTCATCCTGCTGGTGAGCTGCAACGGCGTCAGCCGCAAGGCGCTGGGAAGGAGTCTGTGGTAACATGAGCGCTGTGATGGAAAAACGCGGTGCGGCCCGCATCGGGCGCGCCGTCAACCTGGTGCTTCTCACCCTGGTGGCGCTCATCTGCCTGCTGCCCTTCGTGCATATGATCGCCAAGTCCTTCTCCGGCACAGCGGCAGTTTCCGCAGGGCGGGTCACCTTCTATCCCATTGATTTCACGCTGAACACCTACCGCTATGTGCTGCAGGATGCGCTGTTCTTCTCCTCCTTCCGCAACAGCGTGATCATCACCGTGGGCGGCACGCTCCTGGCGCTGGCCATCACGGTGATGGCTGCCTATCCGCTCTCCAAGCCCACCCTGAAGGGGCGCAAGGTCATTCTGCTGTTATATGTGTTCACAATGCTCTTTTACGGCGGCATGGTGTCCATCTACGTCTTCATGCGCTCGCTGAATCTGCTCAACACCCTGGTCTGCCAGATCATCCCCCTGATGGTCTCCCAGTACAACCTGTTCGTGATGAAGACCTTCTTCGAGGGGCTGCCGGAATCCATTGAGGAATCCGCCCATATCGACGGCGCAGGGCATATGCGCACGCTTGTGAGCATCGTGCTGCCCCTGTCGCTGCCGTCGCTGGCCACCATCGGATTGTTCTACGCCGTGGGCTACTGGAACGCCTACTACCACGCGATGCTCTTCGTCACCCGCCCGGAGGTCAAGCCCCTGCAGATGTATCTGTACGAGCTCATCACCACCACGCAGAATCTCTACGAGGTGGATCCCGTGCTGGCGGCGGGGCTTTCCTCCAGCGGCATGCAGGCGGCGGCCATCGTGGTCAGCACGGCGCCGATTCTCCTGGTGTACCCCTTCCTGCAGAAGTACTTTGTCAAGGGGCTGACCGTCGGCTCCGTCAAGGGCTGAGGCAGATTTCCCATCCCCCCGGCAATCAACGCCGAAGGCGATTTTCGGCGATGATGAATAAAAAGGAGGTCTCTGGTATGAAGAAGCTCGTTTCCCTGTTCCTCGCGCTGGCGCTGCTGGTCACGGCTGTTCCCTATGCCATGGCTGAAGCCCCCTCGGACAAGCCCACCTTGCGCGTGCTGGGCACCTACAACGGCCACGACCCCAACAACGACCCCACCGCCCAGGCCATTGAGGAAAAGACCGGCTACCACGTGGAATACTTCATGCTGCCGACCGAAAACGCCCTGGAAAACCTGATGATGCAGATCGCCTCCGGCGAGTCCTACGACATTCTGCGCATCGGCGAGGACATGTACCAGGAGCTGCTCAGCCGCAACGCGCTGCTGCCCCTGGACGATCTGCTGGCCGCGTACGGCCCGAACCTGACCACCAGAATCTTCCCTGAGGCCTATGGCATGACCACCGGCGCGGACGGCAAGATCTACGGCATCCCCATGATGTCCGAGCGCGCCTGCATCTCCAACGGCCTGGTCATGCGCAAGGACATCCTGGACGAGCTGAACCTGGCTGTGCCCACCACGCCCGCTGAGCTCAAGGACGTGCTGGTGGCCGTCAAGGCGGCTCATCCGGAGCTGATTCCCCTGCTGACCTACGATGAGCATTTCATCCCGATCATCGCCTCCGGCTTCGGCTTCTACTTCGACTGGAACGATGTGGACGGCACGCTGACCCACTACGTCGAGATGCCCCAGTACAAGGAATACCTGGCGTACATGACCGACCTGTATGCCAGCGGCCTGCTGGACGCTGACCTGGCAGTGAACAACTCCACCACCCGCACCGAGAAGTTCTCCTCCGACAACGCCTTCGCCTACAACACCTGGTCCTGGGTGGACGGCGCGGTCACGTCCTACATCAACAACCACGGCGAGTCTGCGGACAACCTGGTGTTCATCGCCCCCCTGAAGGATGAAAACGGCAGCGCGGGCATCAAGCGCACCCAGGGCCTCAACAACGTCTCCTGCATCCCCGTGACCGCCGCCAATCCCGAGGCAGCCGTGGCCTTCATGAACCGCAAGCTGGACGAGGACGTGTTCACCTACATCACCCTGGGCACGAAGGACGAGACCTTCACCGTGGATGAGAACGGCCGCTACGAGCCCATCATGCCCATCTTCAGCGAGCTGCGCAACAACGCCTGGTGGTACCTCAACAGCTTTGACATGACCTGCTACGGCGACATGTGGCTGGCCCGTCTGCGCCGCACGAAGGCCACCAGCCTGATCTTCGACGGTCTGGCCCAGTACGAGGACGAGTACGGCTGCTACGATCCCGTCGATCTGTGCCCGTCCCTGGACGCGGTGGTCGAGAACAAGGTGAAGCTGAACACCATGGTCAAGGACTATGCGCTGCAGGTCATCGTGGGTGTGAAGAAGGCGGAGGATCACGACGCCTTCGTCAGCGAGTGGCTTGCCGAGGGCAGTCAGGCCATGAAGGACGCCTACAACGGCTGGTATCAGAGCAAGTAATGCATCAGTACACACGGGGCGCCGGGCTCATCCGGCGCCCTTTCTGCCACAGGAGGAGCATATGGATTACAATCGTCAGGTTCCCCTGCACAGTGCGTGGGATGTGATCGTCTGCGGCGCGGGGCCGTCCGGCATTGCCGCGTCGGTGGCCGCCGCCCGGCTGGGGCTGCGCGTCATGCTGCTGGAACGCTACGGCGCGGTGGGCGGCTGCCTGACGCTGGGCAATGTCAGCACGGTGATGGGCAGCGTTTCGCCGGGAACTCTCCGAGATGAGATGGCCCGGATGCTGCACAGCGTGGATGTGGCCCGCGGCATCGACTGCGACGCGGCCAAGGGCATCCTGACCCAATGGCTGGCCCGGGAGGGCGTCGCCTTCCGCCTGCAGACCCCTGTGGTGGATGCGCTGGTGGATGACGGGGTCATCCGGGGCGTGTTCGCGCTGACGCAGCAGGGGCTTGCCTTCTTCCAGGGGCAGCGGGTCATTGACGCCACGGGCGACGGCTTCGTCTCCGCCATGGCGGGCGCGCAGGTGATGGTGGGCCGCGACGGCGACGGGCTTGTGCAGCCCTGCTCGCTGATGTACACCATTGACGGGGTGGAAAGCGACCTGGTATGCAACCACGAGGAGCATTGCACCATCCTCCCCGATGGGCGGGAGTACCTTGCCCTCTGCCGGGAGGCCTCGCGGGACGGCCGTCTGCCGCCCAGCGTGTCCATCGTCCGCCTGTACAGCACCGGCGTGCCCGGGGAACGGCTGGTCAACGCCACCCAGGTCAACGGCGTTTGCGTGCTGAACGATGGCGATGCGGAGCGGGCGGAGGTTGAGCTGCGCCGCCAGATGGCCCAGGTCAACGACTTCCTGCGCAGAGAGATTCCGAGCTTTGCCCACATCCGTCTGCGGACAAGCGCCTCCACCCTGGGCGTGCGGGAGAGCCGCCGCATTGCCGGGCGGTACGTGCTCTGCGCGGAGGATCTGCTGGAGGGCCGCCGGTTTGACGACGCTGTCGTCCATGCCGCGAACTTCCCCATCGACATCCACAACCCCAGCGGCGGCGGCCAGGCTGAAACCGAGGGCTGCCCCCACAAGGCCAGGCCCTACGATATCCCCATGCGCGCGCTCCAGCCCTTGGGCGTGGAGAACCTCATTCTCAGCGGACGGTGCATCAGCGGCTCACACCGGGCCCATGCCTCCTACCGTGTCATGAACATCGCCATGGCCGTCGGCCAGGCTGCGGGTGTCATGGCAGCGGCCTCCCTGCGGGACGGCGTGCCGGTCTCCCGGCTGAACGCCGCCTCGGTGCAGGCGCTGCTGCGCGGGCAGGGCTGCGTGCTGACGGACGCATGAAAGGCCCCCTGCAGGGCAAAGCAAAACCCTGTGCGGGATTGCGCCGCACAGGGTCAGACCATTGGTCAGGAAGGCCAATGGTCTTTCTATTGCGTCCGGGAGGCCGCGCCGGGTTCCATGGGCCAAGCCGCTGGCACAGCCTTGCGCCCTGCTCCGTCCGTTCAGCCTCCGCTTACCGCTGCAGGTTGATCCGCCGGATCTCCTCCAGGCTGACCTTGGGGTTGCGGTTCATGTCCAGCAGGCCGTTGACCTCCTGGAACACGTCCGTCAGCTGGGTATAGCAGTAGCCGCAGAAGCCCGGCATGTGCTTGAAGGCCTGGGTGATGGCCTCAAAGCGCTTCAGGAAGCTCTCCTCATCCTTGACCGCACCGTTGTAGCCCCAGTTTCCGCCGCCGGCGTCCTTGGCCATGGCGATGCCGCCGTATTCCGTCATCAGCATCGGCTTGCCCGCGTGGTCATAGCCGCCTGCGCTGACGATGCGATCAGCCCCCGGGTTGCCGCGGAGCGTCTGCTCCGTGCTCCGGTATTCAGGGGAGAGCTGCTCCGGCCAGGCGGTGTAATCATGAATGCCCACCAGGTCGGTGGAGGCCTGCTCCCAGCCGTCATTGCCGGAGACAATGCGGGTGCCGTCCAGGCTGTGCGCCATATGGTAGAGGGCGTCCGCCAGCTGCCAGGCCTCCTGCTGCGTCTGGATGAAAGGCACGCCCCAGCTTTCGTTGAGCGGCACCCAGGTGATCAGGCTGGGATGGTTGTAGTCCCGCCGGATGGCCTCGGACAGGTCGCGCATCAGGCTGCGCTTCTCGCGGTCCCCAAGCCAGTAGGCGCTGGGAAGCTCGCCCCACACCATAAGCCCCAGCTTGTCCGCCCAGTACAGGTAGCGGGGATCCTCAAGCTTCTGATGCTTGCGCGCACCGTTGTAGCCCATGGCCCGGGTCAGCTCCACATCCCTGCGCAGCGCGTCATCGCTGGGCGCGGTCAGCAGTCCGTCGGGCCAGTAGCCCTGATCCAGCACCAGGCGCTGACAGAGCACATGGTTGTTCAGCAGTACCTTGCCGTTCACAACCTCCACCTTGCGCATGCCGAAGTAGGTGTCCACCCGATCAACCGTCCTGCCCTCCACCATGGTCTCGATGGACAGGTCGTACAGCTTCGGATCATGGGGCCACCACATGTGGAAGCCCTCCAGCTGCTCGTTGTGCCGCAGGAACAGCTCCGTCTGCACCCGGCGGTCGGTGAGGACGCGCACGCTCTGCTCCGCCACCACATCGCCCTCAAAGGAGGCCGTCAGGCGAAGGCAGGCGTTCCGGGGCAGCTCGTTCAGGGTGATTTCCGCCTGCAGGCTGCCGCGCTCCAGGCAGGGGGTCAGGCGGAAATCCACCGGATAATACGCCCCCACGCCCTCCAGCCATACGCTCTGCCAGATGCCGGTGACGGGGGTATACCAGCACCCGAAGGGCTCCGGGCGGAAGCTCTGCTTGCCCCGGGGCTGATCAAACTCCAGCCTGTCCTCCGCGCGAACCGTCACGGTGAAGGTTCCGCCAGCCTCGGTCAGGTCGGTCACATCGAAGGTAAAGGGCGTGTAGCCGCCCTCATGTCCGCCCAGGTACTGGCCGTCCAGCCACACATCGGCCTTGTAGTCCACCGCGCCGAAGTGCAGCAGGCGGCGGGCGGTCATCTCCGCCGGAACGGTGAAGGCGCGCTCATACCACACCACATCGCAATGCTCCCGGCTGTCAATGCCGGACAGGCTGCTCTGGTAGCAGAAGGGCACGTTGATGCTGTGGGTGGCAGGCAGCTGGCGGTACCACTTGTCCCTGCTGCCCACTTTGTCCGGATCAAAGGCGAAGCGCCAGGGACCGTTGAGGGTCTGCCAGGAGGAACGAAGGCGATCGGGCCGGGGATGCTCGTTGCGCAGAATACTGTTCATGTCAATCTCCTTGCTCTTTGTCGATGCAGTCCACACGCAGGATGATGGCCTGCTGATAGTCGCCGAAGTGTTCACCGAAGAGGTTGACGCCGCCCTGGTTGACTGCGTCGGCCTTGATGCCGATCCGCAGGGTGATATAGGGTTTGTCCTCCAGGGCGAGCCGGTCCAGCGTCACGGTGGAAAGGGGGACATCATCCAGCGTGCAGCCATGCTCGTTCACCCGCCAGCGCTTCAGCAGCCCGTACTGCGTGCCGGACAGGGACCACCAGTCCGGGGTGTAGTGTCCCTGCCGGCCGCCGAAATCCCCGGGGCAGCGCCATGTGCCCAGCTCCACGCCGTTGAGCCACACGGTAATGTCGCTGGGATAATCCGCACGGTAATTGGGGGCCTCCGAGCAGGCCTCGAAGCTGACCTCCATGCACTTGATGCGATGATCCTTCGCCAGCTGATTGCTGAAGCGGTACTCCACATACCCCTGCCGGAACCACAGCAGCTGCGCCTGGAAGCGCTCCTCGTCATAAAAGGCGGCTGGGTCGTCCTGCATGCCGATACCCCGCTGCATGCTCAGCAGGCCGCAGGTGGGCGTCACCTGGCAGTCCGTGTAATGCCCGATGGGCATCTGATAGAAGCAGGAGCTGAGCGCCTGCCGCCGCGGCCTGTGCAGCTGAATGCTGATATCGTCCGTTTTCCGGCTGCACAGCTTCATCTGGCCATGAATGCCGTTCTGCCGCTCGGTTCGGATGAGCCCCGCCTCCTCCAGGATGGCCACATTGTTGCTGACCGTTGATACAGGCAGATGCAGCCGCTGGGCGATCTCCACGATGTTCATGCTGCATTCGTCCAGCAGCAGCAGGATGCTCAGGCGCACCTCGCTGGCCAGCGCCCGCGCTACCCGCTGCAGCCGCTGCGGGTCGTGGAAGCTCAGTTCCATGTGCTTCATCGCGGCGCCTCCCTTCAACCTGTCCGAGCCTGGATTGTCTCCCGCCCGGGGATGTTCCCCTTCCCGGATGCCTTTCCTTTATTTCCGTCTTTCTGAATTATACAGGCAATCACGTCGAAATGCAACAGCTTTCCCGGTTTTTCCGCTCTGCTGATTCAATTTATTTTCTTTGTTTCACGGTTTTTTGTTTCTCGTTCCGTTTGGCATTCTTTGATTCGAGTAAATGGAAACAAACAATCTTCTGTGCTCTGCGGCTTTGCATCAAGTCGTGCGAATGGATCCCCCTTGCAAAAAAGCCGACCGGCTTTGCCGCCGGCCTCCGCACGGAAAAGCGCCGGATTGCATCGCAGCTGCCTGCGGCAATCCGGCGCTTCATCATGCCGTTATGCTTCCCGAATCCAGACCGTCATGTCGCCTGCATCCCGGTTTCCCCATGCGTAGTAAGGGACAAACAGCAACCGGTCAGGCTCGCAGGAGACCGCGCCGGATGCATACAGCGCATCGGACGCCCGCTGATGAAGTCCCTCCGCACGCAGCAGGACAACCCTGCCCAGGGGGGACTGTTCGGACAGCACAGGCCGAACCTGCGCATCCCCGGGAAGGATCAGCGACGAAAGCGCGGCTGCATGATCTGCACCCTCCACGCAATAGATGAACGGCCCCCGGGCCAGCGCCACCTTCCCGGCAGCATCCCGCAGGCGGGTGTGGGCATGGATCCGCCGAACGGGCATATCGAACGTCACCGTCACCTGGTCGCCGGGCTGCCATGCGTGCGCCAGATGGATATATCCGTCCCAGAGCGTCCCGCCGGCGGCGCTGCCGTTGATGGCAACCCGCAGTCCGGCAGCGTGGTGCGGCACATGGATCGCCAGGGTGAACCGGCCGCCATCATGAATGGTATAGTGCGCCCTCCCCTCCCAGGGATAGCCGCTGTCCAGGCTGATGCGCCCATGCCCGGTGTCCGCCTCGCTGCCGATGAGCAGATGGCTGTACACGGCGCCGGCATCCTCGCTCCACAGGTATTTCCCCAGGGAGGCGATCAGCCGGGCGAGATTCGGCGGGCAGCAGGCGCAGGCATGCCAGGCGGGCCGCCGGGGCAGCACATGCTCGTAGCCCGGCACGCTGCCGGAAACGCCCGTATCCACCCTCAGCGGGTTCACGTAGAAGAACCGCCTGCCATCCAGCGACATGCCCGCCAGCACGGCGTTGTACAGCTCCAGCTCCATCAGGTCAGCATAGCGGCCGTCGGGACGGATGGCCAGCATGCTGTGGGCGAAGAAGGTCATGGCCACGGACGCGCAGGTTTCGCCGTAGCAGCGATCCGACGGCAGGTCATCATCCACGGTGAAGGCCTCATGATGCGCCGTGGAGCCCACCGCGCCGGTGATATACATCTGCTTCCGGGTGATGTTGTCGAACAGCCGCTCACAGGCCGCTGTCAGCCCTTGATCGCCGGTATCGGCGGCGGCGTCCGCCATGGCGGTGAGCATGTACAGCTGCCGTACGGCATGTCCCCGGGCCACGGTCTGCTCCCGCACCGGCACGTCCGACTGGTTGTAGACCGTGTCCTCCGCCAGAATGTCATACCCGCCGTAATGGACGCCCGGGTGCTTCGGCGTGTGGCGGAGGAACCAGCCGGGATCCCGGCCCCGCAGATCCAGGAAGCGCAGCGCCATGTCCCGGTACCGGGCATTGCCGGTGGCACGCCAGAGCCTCATCAGGCCGATTTCAATTTCCTGATGGCCGGGGATGCCCTCCTCCTGCATGAATTTTTCGCAGATGTGGTCCGCCAGGCGGATGCAGATGTGCAAAAGCTCGTCCTTGCCGGCCGCCTCATGGAGCGCGACCCCTGCCTCGATCATGTGCCCGGCGCAGTACAGCTCGTGGCACTCCAGCAGATTGGCCCAGCGGTTGCGCGGCTCCTTCACCGTGAAGCAGGTGTTCAGGTAACCGTCCGGCTGCTGACATCGGCCGATGAGGGCCACCACCTCGTCCACCCGGGCCTCCAGGGCGGGATCAGGCTTCAGGGCCAGGGAGTAGGCAGCGGACTCCAGCCACTTGACCACGTCGCTGTCCTGAAAGACCATGCCGTAGAACTCGCCGGTTTCCTCCCCCGCGGCCATGCGGAAGTTGCTGATGGCGTGGGACTTCTCCGCCCCCGGCACCTCGTCCCGGAGGATTCTTTCCATGTAGGGAATGGTCACGTCAGTCATCAGACGCTGGCGCAGCGACCAGAAAGCGTCCGTGATGCTGACCCTGTTCAAGGAGATCCCGCGGATGCTCATACCCGACCCTCCTTAGTTCTTCATGCCGGTCATGACGATGCCTTCCACAAAGTACCGCTGTCCGATCAGGTAAAACACGATGCCCGGTATGAAGGACAGGCAGGTGGCGCACATGATGGACGACCAGTCGTCGTTGAAGGAGCCCTTGAAGATGTTCAGGCCCAGGGCCAGGGTGTAGTTCTCCCGGCGGGTGATGTAGGTCACCTGCTGGAGCAGATCGTTCCACAGCTCGATGAACTTCAGCAGCCCCACCACGATCATGGCCGCCTTGATGGCCGGAACGATGATGTAGAGCAGGATGCGGAAGTACCCGCAGCCGTCGATGGTGGCGGCTTCGTCCAGCTCCCGGGGCACGGTCTTGACAAACTGGCGGATGAGGAAAATGTTGAACGCGCCGCCCCCGCAGAAGTGGGGCAGGATCAGCGGCCAGTAGGTATTGACCAGCCCCAGCTTCGCCCAGACCAGGAACAGCGGGATCAGCGTGACCATGGAGGGCAGCAGCATGGAGCCCACGCACAGCGTGAACAGGAGCTTCTTGCTCCGGAAGCGCAGCCGCGCAAAGGCATACCCGCCCATGGTGGCCGTCACCACCGTCCCCAGCACCGAGGGTACCAGGATGGTCATGGTGTTGCCCAGGAACCGCCAGTAGTCGAAGGCCTTCAGCGTTTCGGCATAGTTGGAGAAGCGCCACGCCGGCGGCGTAAAGGAGGGCGGATAGGCGTACAGCTCGCCGTTGGACATGAGGGAGGAGCGGAAGATCCAGTAGATGGGGAACATGACGATCAGCCCCAGCAGGATCAGCAGCGCCGTGGAGAGGATGTTCGCCATTTTCTCCCGCCGTCTCCGGGAGGCCAGGCGGCCGGAGGACTTCTTTGCCGTTGCGATCATTCCCTGTCATCCCCCTCATAGAAAATCCAGCTTCTGCTGGTGGCAAACAGGATGGCGGTGAAGAAGGCGATCAGGATGAACAGCACCACCGCCACCGCGCTGCCATAGCCGTACTTGTGGGACTTGAATGCCTGCTGATAGAGCATGTAGCACATATAGTAGCTGCCGGTGCCGGGGCCGCCCTTGGTCAGGGACAGCGCCGGGGTGATCACCTGCAGGTTGGAGACAAGGCTCATGAGCAGGTTGTAGAAAATGAGGGCGTCATGCAGGGGATAGTGATCTTCCAGAACCGCTGCCATGCGTTGGCGCCATCGATCTCCGCCGCCTCGTGATAGGTGCGGGGAACGTTCTGCAATCCCGCCAGGAAGATGACGATCAGGTTGCCGCTGAGCCACACCGCAATGATGGTCAGCGAGGGAGTCACCAGCGTGGAGGAATCCAGGAACTTGATGGGCGTGCCGCCCAGAAGCTTCACCACATAGTTGAAAAGGCCGTGATTGTAGTCGTACAGCCACTTCCAGCCCAGGTACACCGCCATGGCGGGCAGCACGTAGGGCAGGTAGAAGATGGCGCGGAAGAAGCCACGGGCAGGGATCTTCCGGTTCAGCAGCAGGGTGATGATCATGGAGTACACAATGCTCAGCACAACCGACATGCCCGCGTACTGCATGGTGGTCCACAGGGAACCGTAGAACTTGGAATCACCGGTAAACAGTTTGACGTAATTGTCCAGCCCCACGAAGGTCATCTTGCCCAGGCCGTTCCAGTTGAACAGGCTCAGGGCGAAGGATGCGATCATGGGCAGGCAGGTGATGCATAGCCGACGGGGGTTTCGCCGTCCTTGAAGGTGATGCAATCCATGGGCTGGAGCTCCTCGCCCTCCTACATGGCGGAGACGTCCGCCATGACGCCGTTGCGGGCAAAGTACAGCACGGAATTCTCGTTCACCATGCCGCAGTCGGGCAGCTGGTTGGCAATGGCGTAGTTGACCAGGGTCTGCGTGTACTCCTCGTTGGGGATCTGCATGGGCTCGACGAAGATCCTGTCCTGCATGGCGTTGAATTCATCCAGCGCCTTCTGGACGCTTTCGGCCTCCGTCTGATTGCCCCGGAAGGAATAGGTGATGTGGATGCGTCCGTCCTCAGCCATGGCGGCCGCAGGCAGCAGCATGGCGACGCACAGGAGCAGGGCAAGCAGTTTCTTCATGATGGTTTCTCTTTTTCTGATGGGTAACGGTTCCTTGCAAAGGTTATTCGATTAACCTTCCTCTTGATTCAAGGATAACAGCCGTATCTCCAAAAGCCAGGAGCGAAAATGTGCATTTTGGCGCGATAACGGCGGTTAATTTGATAACCTCACCACTTGACGAAAAAAGCGCATTTCAGTTACAATGCAGACAAACGTTTAACTTACCCCCGAAAGCCGGGAGGCAGTCATGGCAACCATGCGCGATGTGGCCCGCTTGGCCGGCGTATCCACAGCCACGGTGTCCCATGTGGTCAACGGCACCAAGAAGCTCTCCCCCGAAACCACCGAGCGGGTTCTCATGGCCATTGCTGAGGCCAACTACACCCCCAACACCCTGGCCAAGTCCCTGCGCAGCAGGCAGACCCACACCATCGGCGTGCTGGTGGAGGATATCCGCGGTCTGCCGGTGGCGGGCATTGTCAGCGGCATCAGCGAAACGCTGTCCAAATCCGGCTACAGGATGATCCTGCACGACCTGCACCTGCTGGAGAAGCTGTACAACCAGTATGAGCAGATCGTGGCCTACCGCCCCCGGATCAACAGCAGCGTGGCGCTGCTGCAGTCCTCCAACGTGGACGGCATCATCTACGTGGGCATGCACGACCGCCATCTGGATTATCTCTTCGACCCCATGGACACCCCGCTGGTGTTTGCCTATTCCCACGGCACCAGGCAGGACACCTATGTCACCTACTCCAATGAGGATTCTGCTGCGGACATGACCCGCTACCTCCTCGCCCGGGGACACGAGCGCATCGCGGTCATTGCAGGGCATCCCCATTCCTATCCCACGGCGCGGCGGATGCACGGCATCCGGATGGCTATGCAGCAGGCGGGGTTGGTGATCCCGGAGGAATACATCCGCTACGGCAACTGGGAGTATGAATCCGGCGTGACGGAAACCCGCGCCCTGCTGGAGACGGAGCCCCGGCCCACCGCCGTCTTCGCCATGAACGACCTGATGGCCGCCGGGTGCATGCATGTGCTGAACGAGGCGGGGCTGCGCATCCCGGAGGACATGGCGGTGGTAGGCTTCGACAACCGGGAGATTGCCAGCAATCTTCAGCCGCCGCTGACCACCGTACAGCTCCCCACCACGGAGATCGGCACCAGCGCCGCGCTGCACATTATGGAGAAAATCAACAATCCCGCCACCCCTCCGGTGCGGGAGATCATTCATTGTTCCATTGTGGAGCGACAGTCGGTATAAGCTGCGCCGCCCATGCGGATGCCTCGTACAAACAGCGTCCATATGGTTGGAGCAGCCCGGGCCGCAGGACGCGCGAGACGCTGCCCAGTCCCATGCACGGGGCATTGACCGCGGAGCAGTGCGGCTGCAGCGGTTCCTTTCCGTTCAGCAGGGCGCAGGCTTTGCGGCAGGCCGGTACAGGCGCTGGCCGGAGGGCCGCGGCTTCCCCAACGAATCATACAAAGGAGGATACCCACCATGCGCATCACCCTTCGCCCGGAGGAGCGGGTCAAGCCGCTGGGCGACCTGTTCGGCCTGTTCTTCGAGGATCTCAACCACGCTGCCGACGGCGGGCTGTATGCCGAGCTGATCTGCAACCGGGACTTCGAGTTCGACGAGGTGGATCGGGCTGGCTACACGCCCCTGACCGCCTGGGCGGCCATCGGCAACGCCGAGGTGTCCGTCCGCACGGAGAACCCGCCCTTCCCCAACAATCCCCACTACGCCGTGCTGGGCGGACGGCCCGGCACGGGTATCTGCAACCTGGGCTACGGCGAGGGCATTCCCGCCGAGGCCGGCAAGGCGTACCATTTGAAGCTGTGGGCCCGGGCGGACAGCCCCATGACCCTGCGGGTGACGCTCTGCGGCGCAGAGGCGTCCATCCGGCTCAGTGAGGACTGGGCCTGCCATGAGGCCACGCTTGTCCCCGCGCAGACCGACCATGGCGCGCGGCTGTCCATCATCAAGCAGGATGACGGCATGCTGGCGGTGGCCTTTGTGTCCCTGATGCCCGCCGATACCTGGCCGGGGCAGGCCAGCATGCTGCGCCGGGACATCGCCCAGGCCCTGGCGGACATGAAGCCCCGCTTCCTGCGCTTCCCCGGCGGCTGCCTGACCCATGACGGCGTGCTGGATCCCGACGCCCGCAACGGCATCTATAACTGGAAGCGTACCCTGGGCCCGGTGGAGAATCGCCCCGCCCGCCGCAACAACTGGGGCTACCACCAGTCCATGGGGCTGGGATTCTACGAATACTTCCTGTTTTGCGAGGACATTGGCTGCGAGCCGCTGCCGGTGGTCAATGGCGGGCTGGATCCCCATCACCTGCGCTTTGCCGAGGGGGCGCTTTTGCAGCAGTACATCCAGGACGCGGTGGATCTGATCGAGGTCGCCAAGGGTGCGGCGGACACCCCCTGGGGCAGCATCCGCGCACAGATGGGCCATCCCGCGCCCTTCCGCCTGAACTATCTGGCGGTGGGCAACGAGGAGATCCACGAGCGGTTCCATCAAAATATGGCGCTGTTCGCCCGGGCCATAAGGGAGAAGGACCCCACCATTCGCCTGATCGGCAGCGCAAGCCCTGTGGTGCACGGTCAGCCCTATGACATGGGCTGGCGCTACGCCCGGGCGCAGCGGCTGGATCTGGTGGACGAGCATTACTACCAGGCCCCGGAATGGTTCCTGGCCAACTGCGACCATTATGCTGACTACCCCGCCGACGGGCCGAAGGTGTTCCTGGGCGAGTACGCCTCCTGGGGCAACGCCATGGAAAACGCCCTAGCGGAAGCGGCCTACATGACCGGGCTGCAGCAGGCTCCCGGCGTGGGGCTGGCCTGCTACGCGCCCATGCTGTGCCACGTGAATTACGTCAACTGGCAGCCGGACATGCTCTGGTTCGACAACCATCGGATCATGAAAACCCCCAACTATCACGTGCAGAGCATGTTCATGCGCCATCAGGGGGACAGCGATATTCCCGTGGAGGCCACGGACAACGACCTGGGGCCGGAGCTTTCCCGGCGGATTGCAGGCAGGCTGTTCATCCGGGCGGACGACACCACCGTGCGGCTTTCCGGCATCCGCCTGACCACCCCGGAGGGCGTGACCGACCTGCCGGATGCGGAAATCAGCGGCAGGGGCGAGCTGTCCATCGCCGCCCACGCGGAGGACTTCCGCCTGGAAATGACCCTGGAGCGGCTCAGCGGACGTAAGGGCGTGTTCGTCCGCTTCGGCCAGGCGGACGAGGACAACTGCTACCAGTGGACGGTGGGCGGCTGGCAGAACTCCGACTCGGGCATTGACCAGCGCGTTCGCGGCCGAGGCACCTGCCTGACCCAGAGCAACCTCTACCTGCAGGACGGCCATGCCTACCGCATGGTGCTGGAGGTGCGGGGCCGGGAGATCATCACCCACGTGGACGGCGAGGAAATCAACCGGGTGACGGAGCAGCCCCTGCGCCTGCGGCCCCTGTACCTGGCGGCCAGTGTGGAGGACGCCACCGGCGACGTGATCCTCAAGGCGGTGAATGTGCAGGCTGCTGCGGTCACAGCCGATATCGGCCTGCCCTGCCGGAGCGCGGCGGTGGAGATGCTCTGCGCGCCGCCGGAGGCCGTCAACACCCTCGATGACCCGGAGGCCGTTGTCCCCACCGTCAGCCGGGTGGATGCGGAGGGCGGGCTGCGCTTCACCTTCCCCGGCCACTCCGTGACCATCCTGCGCCTGCACCGGTGAATCCTGCGCAGCCGGTATAGGATGGCCGCTTTGCCCATGCCAGCGGCAGCAGGATGATTCCCCGCTGCCGTTTTTTCATGCTGCCAGCAATCCCGCACAGCCCAGTGCGCCCCGTCTGTTGCCGGATTCGCCAGGCCCGCCGCCATTGACAAGCCTCCCCCGGGCGACTATACTGGGTATCAGAAAAGCCCATCGCCCCAACGGGCATGGGCAGATGATGGTGAGGACAAGCCTATGGAACTGATCAGTCAGAAAATGCGCAGACTTGCGCCGGAAATGGATCCCCTCCGCCTGGGTACCGGCTGGAAGCCCGAGGATCTTGCCAGGCCGCAGATCATGATCGAGAGCACCTTCGGCGACAGCCATCCCGGAAGCGGCCATCTCAATCAGCTGGTGGAGGCCGCCCGGGAGGGCATTGCCCAGGCCGGGGGCTTCGGCGCGCGCTACTACTGCACGGACATCTGCGACGGGGAGAGCCAGGGCACCGACGGCATCAACTTCAGCCTGGCCAGCCGCGAGATGATCGCGGGCATGATCGAGATTCACGCCAGCGCCACGCCCTTTGACGGCGGAGTGTTCATCGCTTCCTGCGACAAGGGCATGCCCGCCGCCCTGATGGGTTTGGCCCGGGTGAACCGTCCGGCGGTGGTGGTACCCGGCGGCACCATGAGCGCCGGGCCTGAGCTGCTGACCCTGGAGCAGCTGGGCATGTACGCCGCCAAATACGAGCGCGGCGAAATCGACGAAGCCCGCCTGTGCTGGGCCAAGGAAAACGCCTGCCCCGGCTGCGGCGCGTGCAGCTTTATCGGTACGGCGTCCACCATGCAGATCATGGCGGAAGCCCTGGGTCTGGCCCTCCCCGGCAGCGCACTGATGCCCGCCGACAGCCCCGACCTGCTCCGCTATGCCCAGGACGCGGGCGCCAAGGCAGTGGAACTGGCCCTGCGCGGACTGCGGCCCAGCGACATCGTCACCATGGACGCCATCGAGAACGCCATTATGGTGCACGCCGCCATCTCCGGCAGCACCAACACGCTGCTGCACCTGCCGGCCATCGCCCATGAGCTGGGCCTGACCATCGACGGCGATACCTTCGACCGGCTGCACCGCGGGGCGCATTATCTGCTGGATATCCGTCCCGCCGGACGCTGGCCCGCCGAGTTCTTCTACTACGCCGGGGGCGTACCCGCCATCATGGAGGAAATCCGCGATGTGCTGCACCTGGATGTGATGACCGTCACGGGCAAGACCCTGGGCGAAAACCTAGAGGAGCTGAAGCACAGCGGCTATTACGAGCGCTGCGAAAGCCGGCTTCAGGCATCCAACGCCCGGCGGAGCCTGAACCTGACCCGCCAGGATATTATCCGCCCCTTCGACCATCCCCTGGGCACAGAGGGCAGCATCGCCGTCCTCAAGGGCAACCTGGCCCCGGAGGGCGCGGTGATCAAGCACACCGCCTGCCCGAAGGAGATGTTCCACGCCGTGCTTCGGGCGCGGCCCTTCGACAGCGAGGAGGAATGCCTGGACGCCGTGCTGCACCACCGGGTGGAGAAGGGCGACGCGGTGTTCATTCGCTACGAAGGCCCCAAGGGCAGCGGCATGCCGGAAATGTTCTACACCAGCGAGGCCATCAGCTCCGACAGGGAGCTGGGCCGGGCCATCGCCCTGATCACCGACGGGCGGTTTTCCGGGGCGTCCACGGGCCCGGTCATCGGCCACTGCAGCCCGGAGGCGGCCTCCGGCGGCCCCATCGCCCTGGTGGAGGAGGGGGATCTCATCGAGATCGACATCCCGGGCCGGGTGCTGGCGATTGTGGGCATCGCCGGGGTACGCATGACCCCGGAGGAGGTGGAAGCCGTGCTTGCCGAGCGGCGCCGTCGCTGGACGCCCCGGCCCCGGAAGTATCAGACAGGGACGCTGCGGCTGTTCTCCGAGCACGCCGCGTCCCCCATGAAGGGCGCGTACCTGGAATTCCCGGACTGATGGCCGCCATGCGCGTGCCATTCCCCACCGGGTTGGTCAGCGGGCAGCCCTTCCCGCAATTTCTCCCCCCCCCCAAAAAGCATGCGCATCAGCGTTGCCGATGCGCATGCTTTTTGTCCGTAAACTCCTGTCGGGGAAGGGAACGCTTCGTTTTTCAGCAGCGTCATGGATGTACGTCCCGTAAGTGGCCATCTGGGACAGCATTACATCCAGAACCGTCTCTTGTTGCCTTCAACCGATATGCCGTCAAAAGCTTCCTCAAAGGCACAAAGATTCGGACAGAAATCCCCCGTACGCTTGATCGCGAATTTCACCTTTCTGAAATACTGTGCGTATTGATCCCGAATCAGCATATTCGCAAAAGCTTTTGCCATGATCGGGGGCTGATGATGAAATGCACCGCATCCGAAAGCGCCAAGAATCAGGATGTCCACATCATGGGCCATGGCAGCTTCCAGGATGTTCCTGATGTGTGATTCATAGATCGACAGCAGTTCCTGGTCCGTTCGCAGCAGCGGGTTATGGATGTACGGAGCAGCACAGGTCAGCACATCCACATAGAACGGTTCTGATAAAACCTGCGGCATGGCGTCATCGGATTTGATGACGGTCACATCCGGCGAATCAATCAGACGGTCCGAGAAGAAATCGTCGCAATAACGGACAAGATGCTGATAATCATGCTTCAGAAAATACGGCTGTGCAAGCGCGTTGTACAAATCGCTGCATCGGCACAGGCATTCTTCCTGATTCATGGCGCCGCGAAGAACGCCTCCGCCGGGCTCACGGGGATTGGCAAAGTTCAAAACCGCTGTCCGCAATCCAGGCTCTGCGGATTCCCTTGCACACTGAAAGGTCGTATTTTCAAGGATTTCCACCTGAAGGTCTCCCTTGATCCGGCGAAGCGCTGATGTAAGTTTTCCAGATACAGCCGACTGGAAGCCTTCATGCGCAGGGTGTGCTGATGATCATCCTGATTTTCCGCGAGGATTTTCTGTGTATCCTGAAAAATCAGAATCAATTCCTGTGACGTCATATCCGTGTCCTTCCCGAAGCTGGCAACATTTTTTCGAAGTATACCATAAGCCGCCAAAAAAAGACAAGGGCAGACCGCCCCTGTCCAACGTTCTATTCCGCCGCGCCCAGCATCCAATCCACATACAGCCCGTAGCCCTGGGTGGGGTCGTTGACAAACACATGGGTGCGTCCATGATGCCCACAGCCGGTCAAATTTTCGGGAGCCGGGGATACAGGTCGATTTCGATCCTGCCGTCGGCTCCCTTGGCATACTCAATCCGGTGAAGGATCGCCTTGAGCAGCGCGTTGCGCTCCTGGTTGGTCATATCGTCGTAGCTGTCCAGCAGCGCCTCTGTTTGCGGGATCAGGCTGGACTGGGTAGCTTCGCTATCTTCCAGCCGGGCTAGCATGTCCTCCGCTGCTTGCTGTCGCTGGCGGATTTCATCCAGCGCATCATTGAGCTTCTCACGCCTTATACGGAACACATCCAGCGTGTAAATCCCCTGCTCCACCAGATTGTAGGCGTTCTCCAGCTGCATCCGGATTTTGTCCTCGTCCTGGGCAAGGTATTCCAGCTGACGCCTGCAGTTGGCGATGTCCTCCGCGTAGCCCACGGTATCAATCTTCACCCGGTACCCTTCCAGCCAGCTGCGCAGGGCCTGGATGATTTCCCGCTCTACCACATCGAAGTCCGCGCTGACATTATGGCAGTTGCGCCCATTGACGCACCGCAGCCTTACCCTGCCCTGCTGCGCCGCGGACATGGTGGTGCGCCCGATGCGCTTTCCGCAATTCGCGCAGAAGATCAGTCCGGCAAAGGGATTTTGAAGCGCAAACTCCTTCCTGACCTTGGCCGAGGGCTGGCGGGCCAGCCTGATCTGCTGTGCCAGCTGGAAATCCTCCTCCGATATCAGCGCCGGATGCAGGCCCTCAAACGTCTTGTATGCCGCCGCGTTCTTGTGACGCTTGATGCGCTTCTTGACCATGCCGTTCTCGACGCTCTTGATCTGCTGGCTCCAGCCCCGGCGGATTTTGCCCGCATAGACGGGGTTCGTCACCATCTGGCTGATGGTGGAGTAGGTCCACAGGTCGCCGTGGCGGGTGGGGATGCGCATGTCATTGAGGGCGTTGGCAATCGCCTTGGTTCCCGCCTGAGCAAGAAACATGGCGAAAACGCGCCTGACCACCTCCGCCTCTGCCGGGTGCGGCTCCAGGGTGTAGCCCTTGTCGTTGGGCAGCTTGACCCGGTTATACCCGTAGGGCGCGATGCTGCCCAGATACTTGCCCTCCGAGGCCGAGCTTTCGCGCCCCCGGATCAGCCGGCGGTTGATGGTCTTGTACTCGCGCCTGCTCATAAACAGGCCGAACTCGAAATACTCCTCATCAAACTCGTTGCTGGGGTCATATACCTTGGTGGGGGTGATGATCTTGGTGCCGGAAAACTGGAACACCTGGCTGATGTACGCCTGATCCGCACCGTTGCCGCGGGCCAGACGCTCCACATCCACCACCAGTACCCCGGCATAGACGCCTGCGTTGACCTCCTCCAGCAGCCGCTGAATTTCAGGCCGCGCCGCGATGGATTCTCCGGAAACAACTTCGTAGTAGGTTTTCGCAATATGGTATCCTCTCTCCCCGGCCATCTTGTCCAGGATGGCCTCGTGGCGCTTCAGTGTTTCCTCCACACTCAGCTCCGCATAGTCACGATCGAAGCGGGATTTGCGAAGATACTTCGCATATTGCTCCATCTGCCGCCTCCTTTCATCCACCATGATACAGGGCGTTACGGCAGACTGTCAACGCTGTCGGGCTGGCAATTCGTGGGCATCAGCCGGGCTGACATGCGCCGCTTGTAGGAATTGGATACAATCTGATTGAGCTGCGCGATGTAGCCATGGGGCTCGCTGACATAATATTCATCATGGATTCTGACAGTGGACACTTCGTTTTTCATTTCAGCAGCAATCATACGGAAATCCTTTCTGCAGGGATGACCTGCACCGGTAGTATGGGTCGATGATTGCAAAGTATGCCAAAGATGATAAGCGATATCACGCTACTGCAAGCATCAGGTCGCGGCTGGCTGCCGCGTCATAGCCCCGCTGGCACCGCTGTCCCCCGGACTGGCGTGTACCGCAGGGACTCCCTCTCCAGTCAGTGGAGGGCCGTGGTGGAAGTCTCATTGTTCCGCATGGGATCATCGCGCCCTGCCTGCCACAGCAGAGTTTGCAGGCTGCGTGGATCGCTCCGGCTGTGCCTTCTTTGCGCCGCCCTGCTGGCCGCTCCCGCCATGCGGAGATCTGTCCTGTGCTTGCTGTGAGGCAGAGCATGCCGCCTGTTTGTGAAGGTGCAGGGTGCCTGCGGCTGCAAGGCGTCCGTGGATGGTGATGATCACGCTTTCTTCAATCCGCAAGCCAAGCCTATCAGCCAAATATGCAAACATGCTGCCTATTTAGAAATTATTTTGATAAAAGGGGTGAAATACTGTGTATGTCAGAGAGGAAATTCACCAGAATAAAGCGCTCATTGAAGGGCACAATTTTCCAGATATGCCAGCGCTATGGAGAAAATTGTTCCAGAATCGTTCGGATGATGCGCTGGTCCTCAGCGGACAGTAAAGGCATCACTTTTTCAAGGACGTAAATCTGTTCGGCGCATAAGGTATGCCGATGTGGAAAATACCAATCCGCAACTTGATAGCCGCCGCCATATCGTCCACGAACCGATTCGATAGGGTGAGAGAGCATGAGCTCATGCAAATCGTTATGCATGGTTCTTACACTGACATGAAATTCCGCAGCAAGGTTCGAGGCCGTGTCAAAGCGTCTGCACAACAGCGCCTGCCACACAGCGTGCTGACGCTCTGTCGTTTTCGCATCCGCATGGACGCTCACAGCCTCTCACCTTCTTTCGTGCCCCACAAGACAAGCCTATCGCCTAAACATGCAGACATGCTTCCTGTTTAGGTTTTTTCGTGGAGAAATGACAACGAAGTACAGTTCTTACAAGAGTGGCTCTCCGATACTTAAGAGAGGTGGAAACAACGAAACCATCAAGTTCTCTTTGCGCATTTTTGACGAAGGAATTGGTTGGATCATACGTGTATGCGATTGTCAAGGTGCAACGAGCCTGTAAGGTTAACTGTTCTACGATTGTCCTGATTACACGTCCATCCGCAGCAGATACCCAGGATGCTGCCTTTCCCAGAACGCGAATCCTGATCACAATGGGAAACGAAGGGAATCCTTATGCATCCCTCTCGTGATTGCATTCTGTGTTCATTCTTCAGCGTTGAACGTATGGTCGATTCATCAAGGAATCCGGCATCGGCTGACTGATCTGTTCTCACTTAATCAAACGGCGCTCCGGAATTTGCTTTCCAGAGCGCCGCCCAATGACCTTGATACCAATAGATTTGCTGCCTCCGACGCGAGGTACCCTGTCACATGTTGAATAGATTGAACGCAGCGCTCATTCATTCGGATGCTTGATTGATCCTTCTTTCCGCCAGAAACGCAGCAGCATCACAGAACACGCAAGGATATGATGGCGCTTCATCTACTCTCGTGCTTTCCCCACAAGATATAGCTGCCCGGCCCAAACCTGTGCGCCTCGCCGTCAATGACAACCTCACCCGGTACTGGCAGCGTGATCTCATAGCGAATCCGCCCGTCCGCGTGCGCCCACCGGCTCGATACGCGCCCGTGCGGCGTATCGATGGACGCTTCCAGCCAATCAAGCGCATCCGTCGGCTCCGGCGCGACCATCACGCGTGCAAAGCCCGGCTCGGCAGGCCGAATGCCCGCTGCCCGCTCATAAACCCAGTCGATCACGGAGCCATAGGCATAGTGGTTGAAGCTGTTCATATCCTTCGACCAGAACGTTCCGTCCTCAAGGATGCCGTCCCAGTGCTCCCAAACGGTCGTCGCGCCCTTGCCGACGGCATAGAGCCACGAGGGATACGCTTCCCGCAACAGCAAATTGTACGCCAGATCGGTATGCCCATGCGCCGAGAGCACATGCAGCAGGTACGGCGTGCCGACGAAGCCCGTCTCCATGCGGCCCGCCTGCTGGATCAGCTCGCAGAGCCGATTAGCAGCGGCCTCCTCATCCTCCGCAAGGCCAAAGTGCAGCGCCAGTACGCACTCCGTCTGTGTGAGGTACTCCGGATATGCCCGATGAAAGGCGGATACGATGCGCGCATGCAGCGCCTCGTATTCAGCCGTATCCTCGCCCAGCACGCGTCCGGCCTTTACGACCAGCGCAGTGGAATGCGCGTAGAACGCGGAAGCGATGAAGTCCTCCCGCGTGGAACCCTTGTAGCTGCCTTGCGGTGCGTCGAGCCCAAGCCAGTCGCCGTAATGCTCGCCCCCCGTCCACAGGTCGGGTGTGGTCGTCGACGCCCTGATGTAGTCCACCCACGCGCGCATGGAGCTGTACTGTTCCGCGAGGATGTCCTTTTTCCCGTAGGTCATGTAGAGCTGCCAGGGGATAACCGTCGCTGCGTCACCCCATGCAGCGGAGCCCTTCTCATTGTGAAAAGTCTCCGGAATCACGTGAGGGACCATCCCATCCTTTGTGAACTGCTCCGCAGCGAGGTCGTGCAGCCACTTGCGCAGGAACCGGTACACGTCGAAGTTGTAGGAGGCCGCCTTGCAGAAGACCTGCGCATCGCCCGTCCAGCCCAAACGTTCATCCCGCTGCGGGCAGTCCGTGGGCAGGTCGAGAAAATTGTCGCGTTGTCCCCAGAACACATTGGAGAAAAATTGATTCAGCTTTGGATTCGAGCAGGCGACATGCCCCGTGCGGCGGATGGCGGAGTAGACCGCAATCGCCGTGAACTGTTCCGGGCGGATCTCCTCTGCGGGCTGGGGCCATTTCGTCAGGTGGATCATCCTGAAGCCAAAGAACGTGAGGCGCGGATGATAAACATTGAGCCCTTCCTTGCAGGTGTAGCGGATTTCCGCCTTCGCTGAGCGGTAGTTTTCGTTGTAAAAATTTCCGTCCCTATCGAGTACCTCGGCGTGCTGGATGAGCACCTCGTCCCCCTGCTTCGCCATGACGGAGAACTCCACATAGCCGGTTACCTCCTGACCGAAGTCCACCATGACGTCCCCTTGCGGGGTGATGAAGACCCGCTGCGCCTGCACGCGCTCCTGCTCGCGAACCTCCTCGCCCTCCTGCTCGATCAGAGTGTCGTACGGATAGTCGAGCACCTGCGCAGGAACGGGTACAGGTTGAACAAACGTCGCGTCGAACGTCTCGCCATCGTAGATCTCGCTCTTACGGATGGCGCTCTCGCGGCACAGCCACGATTCATCCGTGCCGATGACCGCCTTTGTGCCGTCCTCGTATTCCACGCTCAGCCATGCCAGCAGCGCGCGCGGGCGGCTCAGGCCCGCTCGCTTCAATTCCTCGTTGAAGCCTATGGGCGAGGCAAACCACCCGCTTCCAACCAGCACGGACAGCTCGTTGTGCGCTGTGAGCAGTGCCGTCACGTCATAGTGCTGGACCTGAATGCGGTGCGCATAGGATGTCCAGCCCGGCGCGAGCACGAACTGACCGACGTGGCTCCCGTTCAGCCACGCCTCGTACACGCCCAGCGCCGTGATCGAAAGCGTAGCGCGCGCAACCCTTTTCTCCGCCTTGAATGATTTGAGAAATACCGGCACCGCATCCTGATTTTGAAAAGATGCAGTAATCCATCGTCCCAGAATATCCATGATTGATCTCCTTCTTCAAAGTATACTGCTCCTGTATGATGAAAGCAACCCCGTGTGAAACCGACCGTTTCCATGGATGCAGGATATTCACCTGCTTCCTTGCTAAAAAGGGACTGCCCCGAGGGCTTGTCAACGCACCGTCGGGGCAGTCCGCATGGGCTATTTGTGCTAATCCCAATTCTTGTTAAACGGCTTCATCCGCGCACCATCTTTTTCGTTCTGACTTTGCCTCGTTCCGTTCAACGTACTTCCAGTACGCCTCACTTCACTTGGCTTCGTCAGGACAAAAAATCTGATGCGCTCTGTGAAGCATTTAACTGCGAATTGGTATTATTTGCCGTTCAGACGGTCATAGGAAGCCTGATAGACCTCGATGACATCCTGCACGCCCATCTGATCAAGAGTCTTGCAGTAGGTGTCCCACTCAGCGTCGATGTCAGCCACGCCGGTGATGAACTTGCCTTCCATCTCCTTGTAGTAGGTCTTGATGTCGGTCAGATGGTTGTCCAGCACATACTGCTCATCCTCGGTGAAGGTCAGCATGCCCACTGGGAAGTACAGGTCGGACATGTACGGCTGCACGTTCTGCGTGAAGCCGATCTGACGGGCCTGACCGTTGCCGGGTGTGGAGGTCACCATGCCGGCCAGCGCATCGCAGCGGCCGGCGTTGTTCCAGATCAGCTCGCTATACTGATAGACGTTGAAGGAACCGTCATAGCTTGCCGGGGCGTTCAGGGAGTAGGTGGTGCCGTTGTCATCGATGTCCCAGTCAACGCCCTTCATGCCGTAGCAGAAAGACTGGCCCAGCAGGCCGCTGCCTTCCACGACTTCTTCGGTCGCATACATGATGTCGAACATCCGGCACAGCTCGCTGACGTACTTGGAATCCTTGTTGATGAAGAAGCCGTTACCCTTGAAGTAGCCGCTCTTGCCCAGAATGGTCTGGGTGCTGTCCTTGTCGGAGGTCAGGGGCGCCAGGCAGGAGAGGTGGAACTGACCGTCCTCAAAGCTGCTGGCCTGGATGCTGTTGCCCTCATTGCCGCCGATGAAGGCTACCTTGCCGCTGCAGGCTGCATCATAGCGGGCAGTGTAGTCCAGCGTCAGGTATTCCTGATGGATGAGGCCCTCGGCGTACAGCTGATGCATGTAGCTCAGATAGTCCTTCATCTGCTCGGAGGTGCGGTTGAAGATGACCGTGCCATTGCCGTCATCATCGAAGTTCATGTTGGTCAGCGGGCCAAAGGCGGCAAAGAGCATCGGGCCCCAGTAGGATTCATCTTCGCCCAGCGAAGGAATGAAGCTGACTGTGCCGTAGAAGTCCTTGAGCGCCGCCAGCGCATCGTGGAACTCCGTCACCGTGGTGGGAATGGCTACGCCAGCCTTCTCCAGCACATCCGTGCGCATGTAGGGGCGGGCGGACACGGTGGTGGCGGACACCTCATAGCCGGGCAGGCTGTACATTTCGCCGTTCGCCTGCGTGTCAGCCTTGAGCATGATGGGATAGTCCTCCATCGCCTTGGCCAGATTGGGCATCTCATCCAGATGATCCAGATAGTTCACAAAGCGACCGCCGATCACGCCGTAGTCCGTGACCAGGGAACTGTTCAGCGCATAGTGGATGAAATCAGGCCACTCGCTGCCAGCCAGATAGGTTGCCAGCGCGTCCTCGTCGATGCACTCCCACTCAATGTTGACGCCGGTGATCTCGCTGACCTTGTTCCACACAAGGCGGTCGGCGCGGGTATCAGTGCTCAGGCCCACCACCAGGCCCTTGACGGTCACGGGCTCGGTGACGAGCGGATAGGTCTCCGCAGAGGCGATGCTCAGGCCCATCACAGACAGCGCAAGGACTGCCGCAAGGGTCAGGGTGAGGATACGGGTTACCAGTTTCATGGGGATACCTCCTTCAAAAAATTATCAACAATTGCTTATCCCTTGACGGAGCCGATCATCACGCCCTTGTCGAAGTACTTCTGGACAAAGGGGTATACGATCAGCAGCGGCAAGGAAGAAACAACAATGACCGCATAACGGATGAGCGCCTCGTACTGCGACAGCGAGTTTGCGTAGCCTGCGGCTTCCTCGTTCTGCGCCTGCAGCTGGGCCAGTACGAGAATCCGGCGCAGGAATACCTGCAGCGTCTGCTTGGCATCGTCCTTCAGGTAGATCATAGCGCTGAAGTAGGTGTTCCAGTGATAGACGGCAAAGTACAGCACCATGACGCCCAGCAGCGCCCGGGACAGCGGCAGGATGATCCGGAAGAAGATGCCGATGGGAGAGCAGCCGTCGATGGAGGCAGATTCCTCCATCTCCTTGGGGATGGACAGGAAGAACGAACGGCAGATGATGCAGTTGTACATGTTGAACGCGCCCAGAATGATCAGCACCAGCCGGTTGTTGTACAGCCCCAGGTTTTTAACCAGCAGAAAGCTGGGAATTAGGCCGCCGGAAAAGTACATGGTGATCATGAAGTAGATCATCAGCCCCTTACGCCCGGGCAGCTGGTTCTTGGACAGCACATAGCCCGCCGGAACGGTGACCGCTAAATCCAGCAGCGTGCCAAGCACCATGTAAAACACTGCGTTGAGGAAACCGGTCATCAGGTCCTTATCCTCCAGGATATGGGCATAGCCGTCAAAGGTGATCTCCCGGGGAAAGAGCACGATCTTGCCGGTGGCGACCAGCTGCGGATTGCTCAGGGAATTGGAGACCACCAGCACCAGCGGGTAGGCGACCACAAGCAGGAGCAGGAAGGCGATGCCATAGACCACGACATCGAACAATTCAATACGCTTTCTTCTCATCTTGCTCACCTCAGAACAGACTGGTCTCGCTGACCTTGCTGGAGACCGTATTGGCGATCAGCAGCATGGCCACATTGATGAGGTTGTTGAACAGGCCCACGGCCGTAGCGAAGCTGTAGTTATTGTTCACCAGACCGCGCTTGTACACATAGGTGGAGATGATCTCCGACACGCCCAGGTTCAGATCGTTCTGCATCAGGAAGACCTTCTCATAGCTGATGGTGGCAATGCTGCCAAGATTCATGATGAGCATGATGATGATGGTGGGCATGATGCAGGGCAGGTTGATATGGATCACTCTTTGAAGCCGGGATGCGCCATCCAGCTCGGCAGCTTCATGCAGGCTGGGATCGACACCGGACAGAGCTGCAATATAGATGATAGCATTCCAGCCCATCTCCTGCCAGATACCCGAGCCGATGTACAGCGGGCGGAAGCAATTGGGGTCGCCCAGGAAATAGCGCGGCTCCATGCCCAGACCCTTGAGCAATGTGTTCACAATCCCCATGGAGGGCGAGAACATGACGTTGATCATACCCACCAGAACAACCGTAGAGATGAAGTGCGGCGCATACAGCACCGTTTGAACAACCCGCTTGGGGCGATCCTTCAGTTCATTGAGAATCAATGCCACCAGGATCGGTGCAGGGAAGCTGAACACCAGCGCCAGCAGGGACAGGGTGAAGGTGTTCTTCATCAGGGTCGGGAAATAATAGCCGCCGAAGAAATCCTTGAAGTTCCGCATGCCGATCCACGGGCTGCCCGCGATACCCAGAGACATCTTGTAGTTCTTGAAGGCGATCTGCAGGCCATACATCGGCCCATAGCAGAAAATCGCTACAAAGATGAAAGCCGGGAGCAGCAGCAGGTACAGCTGACCATACTGACGAAAACGCGAATGAGAACGGGATTGCCGTGACTTGGGTGTACGGGCAGCGTTGGCTGCAGTTCCGGCTCGGCTTACCATGATGTGATCCTCCCTCTCTGTCTGCTGCGTCTGAGCAGACAACCGGCTACCGAAGTGGCGTATGTGTTTTCTGGATTTCATTCAACCACATCAGACGGCATGCCGCAAGTTTCATTTTTTGCTTTTTGGCCCCTGTGCAAAATGGTGAAGCAACACCCCCTTGTTTTGTTCGGAACGATGTGCTTCAATTTTTTGCAAAAGCAGGAATTCGGGCCATATGCAAAAAAAGAAACCTGTCCTTTCTGCCAGTCTTCCTATATAATAGAAACAAACTGGTCATCGCTGACAGGATGAGGGGAGCGATATTGAATGATGACGGTTGAGCAGGTTCGGGCACGGATGGAGCTTGTCAACGATTACTGGATGGCACAGCATCCCGATGTGGGCGACTGCGCCTGGGAGCGCGCCGCCTATTTCCGCGGCTGTATGGCAGCCTATGAAGTGCTCGGCAAGCCTGCCTATCTGCAGTACGCGGTGGACTGGGCGAATGCGAACCACTGGAATTTCCACCGCAACGAGCATTTCGATACCACCAACGCCGATGATCTCAGCTGCGGCGAGGTCTATATGGATCTGATGCTGAACTACGGGATTCCCGGCACATGGGAGCTAATGAAGCGCACCATGGCCTATCACGCCGAGGACCCGAAGAACGACTACTGGTGGTGGGTGGACACCATGTACATGGCGCTCAACTTCTACCACCGTATCGGCTTCTGGCTGCAGGATGCGCGCCTGCCTGAAAAAGCATGGCGGCTGTTCTGCAATACGCGCACCGAACGTCGCTTATATGATGAAGAGGAACACCTCTGGCTGCGGGATGAGGATTTCCTGCCCGAGAAGGCGCTTTCCCCTTCCGGAAAGAAGATCTTCTGGTCACGGGGGAATGGCTGGGTCTTTGCCGGTCTTGCCCGCACACTGTCGAATCTGCCTGCGGATTATGTACACGCTCCTGCCTACCGCGCTGTCTTTACCGATATGGCCGGGGCGCTTTGCCGCTGTCAATGCGATGACGGTTTCTGGCGCAGCAACCTGCTGGAGCCGGAGCTCTTCCCCATGCCCGAAACCTCGGGCACGGCGCTGATCACGCTGGGACTGCTGACGGGCTATCGGCTGGGGCTGCTGCAGGAGGATGCTTACCGGTATGCCCTGCGGGGCTTTGAAGCGCTCAACCGCGAGGCGGTGGAGCCTTCCGGGCGCATTGGTTGGGTGCAGGGCGTGGCGCTCAAGCCAGGGCCAGTGGAAAAGTCGGGCACGAACGATTACGCAGTGGGTACCTATCTGCTCATCTGCCGCGAACTGATCATGCTGGCACAGGAGAAGGGGCATGAAACGGTATAAGTTTCTCATCCGGCTGGCGATCGTGTTCGTGCTGGTACTGTTTGTGCCGCTGACCATTGTACTGGGCATCTTCTGGCAGCGCTCTGCGACCGAGATGCAGCAGAACAGCGACGCATACTACAGCAAGCTGAACGAATCCTTCATGATTGCCGTGCAGGATGAGCTGACCGCGATCAAGTCGCATGCCACCAGTGTCATCGTCCACACCAAGAACCCTGCTAGCGTGTTCTGGAACGGTGATAAGAACTGGGCTTCCAGTCCATACTGGTATTTTGAGGCAGGTAATGAGGTACACGATCTGTTTCCCGAGCGGGGCATTGTGGACTTTGGCATCTACTATTATGCCGATGACAGCGTGTTTACCAAGAACTGCCGCCAGAGCCGGGACAGCTATCTGCATCATTCGCTGATGATCACGGTCGATGAATACGGCTTCTTTGACGAGAGCAGCTGGCACACCGGCGGCATGCTGTTCAGCACGACCAACACAGACGACGCCATAGATGGGGATCTGCTGGTTGGCTTCTGCGTCTCGCTGGGACACTACAATGACAAGGCATTGATCTTCTATCGCCTGTCGACCGCCAGCAGCGATCTGCCGATGGCTTTTCTGACCTACAATACGGGCGTCGAGTTCTATGTGCTGGACAGTGGCAACGACCGTATCCTCATGGCGCTGCGTGAGCATGATGACAGCCTTCCTGCCCGGAATGAGTTGACGCGCTATTGCCAGCAGGCCTCGGGCTATCCGCTATCCTTTGCGGTGCGTGTATTGGCAGATTCCCAGCAGGAACGCATGAATACCTATTACAGCCGCATGCAGCTGATATGGTTTTTGTCCATTGTCATCCTGTTCCCGGTCACCTGCCTGGGCCTGTATCTGTCCTATCGTCCGCTTCATCTGCTGATGAAGGAGATGGATGCCCATCAGGAGGGCGAGCTGGAAACCATCCGCAACGAGCTACACATCCGGGATACGAAGATCCGGGATCAGCGCATCATGGTCATCAGCCTGCTGGTGGATCATCTGCTCTATGGCGGGCATATCTCCCACCATCGTCTGCGTGATATGGGACTGGATGTGGCATCCGACCAGCTTAGCTGCGTCTTTCTGATCGAAGGTGAAATCTTCCTGACCGGCGAAACCGAGCAGCTGTCCAAGGCTGCTGAGCAGCGCTTCGGCATCCGTCTTTTTATCACCAACATGGAGGATGAACCGAAGAACGTGGCCATCGCCTTCCTTCGCGAGGACAACACCGCGGAGATCGCCGCCTGGATCCAGCGCTGGCTGCGGGACAACTACAGTGCAGACTACGCCATCGCCACCGGCAAGACGGTATCCACCCTGGACGATATTCGCAGCAGCTTCATCTCCTGCTACCGCAAAGAAAACGATCTGGCGGATCTTTCCACTGCCAAGAAGGACTTGCAGTCTATCGAAAGCAAGGAGGATCGCCGCAAGCAGCTGGAGGACGATGTACTGACGTATCTGGAGCAGCACTATTGTGAAGCTGACCTGAGTCAGGGACAGGTGGCGGAGGCCTTTCAAATCTCCACCTATGCGCTGAGCAGGATGTTCAAAACGCAAATGGGCGTCGGCTTTACGGAGTACATCAACGCCAAGCGCATCGAGCTGGCCAAGGACCTCCTGCGTGAAACCAACGAAACCACCAAGGACATCGCCATTCAGGTTGGACTGTCCAATTACAATTACTTCCTGCGGTTGTTCAAGACCATTGTGGGTCAGACGCCATCGGCTTATCGGACTGCAGCGCAGATGTCAAAGGACTGATACCTCAGCCCCGATCATTTGTATGATAGGCATATCTTCCAGTGATCGGGGCTGACATTTTTTCGATGCGATCTGCTTGCTTTGCATCAAAATAAGCATATAATATCTGGTAGTATGAAACACACACCATCTTCACAGGAGAGAACCATGAAGCTGAAAACTGTTGACGCCATCCGCTTTTCTGCCGATCCCCATGGCATGAACTGGCTGCGGGAGGATATGCCCTACGCCCAGGTGAGGTGCCCGCAAGGTTTGGAAAGCACCGTCGCCCATGAGATGGAAGGCGATATCCTGCACACGGAAATACGCATCTCCAATCCATCGGACAAGCCATACATCACCAAAGCAAGCGACATCGGTATTTCCCTGCCGATCGATACCCGCTACAACGAAACGGAGTGCTGCCTGACCAGCCGCGCCCATGTCCATCTGTTCTGCGGCGGCGACATCAGCTGGGTCATGGCCATGCGCATGGGCGGCGACGCACCCCACATGGGTATGGTACTCACCCAGGGTAGCCTGGCAGGGTACAGCATAGAGCACAACGGCCCTCTGGCCCATGACCGGGGCAAGCTGATCCTGCATCCTGCATCGGCGGCATGGCAGCCAGGGGAGGTCAAGGTCTTGGCGTGGACGATCTTCCCGCACCAGGGGGAAGCAGATTTCTTCCACCGTCTGCCGGAATTTTGCCGCTATGTGCATGTGGAAGCCAACCGCTATGTGCTGTATCCCGGTGAGGAAGGTGTGCTGACCGTGCAGCCGGCGTTTGAGGCGCGTCAGGTGACGGTGGACGGGCAGGTGCTGGAAAACTCTGATGGCGTGTACACCCTGCGCTGGACAGCCCGTGAACTGGGCGAGCACATCTTCCAGGTGGAGGCGGACGGTGTGCGCACCTGGTGCCGGGTGCTGACCCATCCCAGCCCGGCGGTGCTGGCAGAAGCGCGCGTCCGGTTCCTCCGGGATCACCAGCAGTACCACGGCGATCTCGCTGCGCTGGATGGCGCTTACCTCGCCTACGACAACAAGGAGGAGCATATCCTCTACACGCCGGAGAACGATTACAACGGCGGCCGTGAGCGGGTGGCGATGGGCATTCTCATGGCGCGATACCTGTCGGGTGGCGGGCTGGATGCGGACGGAAGCCTCCGCCGCAGCCTGGAAGCCTACCGCGCCTATGTGCTGCGCGAGCTGGTGGACGAGCAGACCGGACAGGTGTTCAACGATATCGGGCGTGATCTGAGCTATCTGCGCACATACAATTACCCCTGGTTTGCCGAGTTCTTCCTGGAGTATCACCGGCTGACCGGGGACATGGATGCGCTGAAGCTTTCCTGGCGTATCGCCATGCGTTTCTACGAGCAGGAAAACGGCGTCGCATTCTATCCCATTGAGCTGCCCATCGTCGAGCTGGACGAGGCCCTGACTCGCGCAGACCTTCTGCAGGAGCGGGATGCGCTGCGGGCATGGGAAATCCGTCATGCGGAGCGTCTGCTGGAAACGGATATCCATTATCCGCCCTTTGAAGTGGCCTTTGAGCAAAGCATCATCGGCCCCGCGGCGGATGTGCTGCTTCAGGTATACCAGCTGACTGGGGAGGAGCGCTACCTTCGGGGCGCAGAGGTGCACCTGCGGCTGCTGGAGCTGTTCAACGGGCATCAGCCGGATTATCACTGCCATGAGGTTGCCCTGCGCAACTGGGATGGCTACTGGTTCGGCAAGTACAAGGTTTTCGGGGACACCTTCCCACATTATTGGAGTGGCATCACGGCCAATGTCTTCCAGCGCTATGCCGACCTGACCGGCCATGCGGACTATGCCCGCCGTGCCGAAAACAGCCGCCGCGGTGTGCTGCCGCTGGTGTTCCCGGATGGTCGTGCCTCCTGTGCGTATGTCTACCCGATGTCCAGCAACGGCACGCGGGGCGGGTTCTATGACCCCTACGCGAATGACCAGGACTGGGGGCTGTACTTCAGTCTTCGGTTTGCCAAGTGAAAGAATAAGAGCATGCCTGTGTTGGCAACTGACCGGAGCCTCACCCTGTGGTGGGATAACCCCGAAATGCCACCAGAGAAATATACCGTCCTGCTCAACGGCGAATCATCGGTTCCTGCTGATCGCACACATGGTACCCTGACCAAGGCACCCAGAGCATCGAGGACGTGCTGATCTACGGCAAGGGCACCATTGCAGGTGACGGACGTACTTTGGCCCGCGCCATCATTGAGGATGAGCATATTCGGCTCAGATCTTATCTGGAGGAGCCGGGCGACAAGGTGCTGGCGTGTGAGAACCTGGACACCATTCCCGGGCGGGTGCGCGGGTGACTCATCAGCATGAGCAACTGCCGCAGCATCCACATTACCGGCCTGACCTTGCGGACGACCCCTGCCGGAACGTCCATATGATCTGCTCTGACCACATCACCACCGGCCGCTGCACTTTTTGTTCTCAGGGCGTGTGGAACGGCGACGGCTGGGATCCGGACTCGAGTGAAGACTGCGCACTCTTTGCTTGACAGTTCCATATCGGTGACGACGCAGTGGCCATCAAGTCCAGTAAGAATCCGGAGGGCAATGTGATCAAACAACCCATGTGGTGCATACGCATCTTCGACTGCATGAGTTATTTCGGACACGGCATCACCATTGGCAGCGAAATGTCCGGCGGCGTGGAGGATGTGCGCATCCGGGACTGCACCGTTGCATGGGTATTGATGCATGCTGTCGACTGCAACGATGACGGTATTGGCGTGCCTATGCCGCCTTCATTCAGCGGATGCACATTTGAAAATGTGCGCATCCTTGGCAAATACCCGAGCCATGAGAACATCGCGTCCAAGTATCCGGCCATTGAGCTGGAGGGCTTTGATATGTCGGGTTATGAGGTGGAGGATGTTACCTTCAGGGACTGCACCGTCACCCGCAATGCCGAAGTTAAGATGCACCGCTGCAAACATATATCCATTCAGCTGGATCAAATAGATTAAACTCGCTTCTAATACATATAATTACAAAGCCGCCCCTAACCGTTAACGGCAGGGCGGCTTTGGTGTACCCTGCAGGAGGTCTCGTTTTTCAGAGTGTGCCCGATAAAGAGATATTCAGCTTGTAATGCCTAAAGTGTGTTCAATGCCGACCGTCACTGCTTACTGCGTGTATCCTTGCTGCCAAACCTCTGACATAGGTCAGGCTGTCCACGGTGTTTCGGGCGAAACGGCTGACCTCCTTGGTGAGAATCAGATCGAACCTGCCGTCCTTGCCGCCCCGGATCATCTCCAGAAAGCGTTCTCGCTTGGCAACGCTGGTGCCGGTAATGCCTTCGTCGATATACCCGGGAACAAACGTCCACTTGCGGACAGCCTTGATCTTCCCGGTGAAGTACGCCTCCTGATTCTCCAGCGAGTTCAGCTGCTCGTCCTTATCGGTGGATACACGGGCATAGTAGGTCACGCGCAGCGGAAGATCGTAGATCGTGCCGTACTTCAGCTGTTCTCTGATCTTGCGGGTTTCCATGATAATCTCCTTCCGGCTCTCCCACACGGTGGGCAGCCATTGATGAAAGGGCAATACCCTGACAACCCGAATCGGGTCCTTTCCATTGTAAGTGGGCGTTCAAGGTGCGGCAACGCTGTCGGCAAGCATTCCCAGCACGCGCAGTCCCGGGAGCATCGGGCTCCAGCCGGTTGGCACTCAGGAGGCCGCAGTATTCCTCCTTGCTGATGTAGCCCTCCCGCAGCAGCCGGTTGGCATAGTAACGGAAGAAAAGCTCGTCGATGCTGGACATGGCAGCCTCCTTTCAGGAACGGGGTTCACGATGGTATCTCTATTATCCCATGCTTGGTATCCCAGTATGCTTCCGCAAGCAACAGGTCGCGGCTGGCTGCCGCGTCATAGCCCTGCCGGTACCGCTGTCCCCCGGACTGGCGCGCACCGCAGGAACTCCCTCTCCAGTCAGTGGAGGGCCGTGGTGGAAGTCTCATTGTTCCGCATGGGATCGTCGCGCCCTGCCTGCCACGGCAGAGTTTGCAGGATGCGTGTGTCGCTCAGGCTGTGCCATCCTCGCGCCGCCCTGCTGTCCGCTCCCGCCATGCGGAGATCTGTCCTGTGCTTGCTGTGAGACTGTGTGGATAGCAGCCTGTTTGTCAAGGTGCAATGGGCCTGCGGCTGTAAAGCGTCCGTGGGTGGTGATGATCACGCTTTTTTCAGTCCGCATGCCAAGCCTATCACCCAAATATGCAAACATGCTGCCTGTTTAAAAACTATTATGAAAAAAAATTATATTTGCAGAGAAGAAATTCATCAGCAGAAAGCAGCTGTAGATGGCTTCCACAGGAAAATGATCCTACGGGACAAGTGAAGAACCAGGCGCAAGATACTTTTTCATCAATCAATTTATTCATTTTCTTCAAAATGATGAAATTGATTGACGAATGAAGGCTTTAGCGTTATCATAGCATAAGAGGATCACTTGATCCTGAAAGTTCGGAGGTCATGATGCGCACTTTTGATTATAGAGCGGTTTATCCAAGTCTGCTGTCCCCGGAGATCGTCGGTTATCTCGCACAGATTCACGAATACAAAGGGCAGCAGAACCTCTTCATTGAAGCGAAGCCGGATGCGCTGTCGGAGCTGCTGGACATCGCCAGAATCCAGAGCACGGAGGCTTCCAACCGGATTGAGGGTATCTGTACCTCCGATGATCGTTTGAAAAAGCTCGTGCAATCGAAAACCATGCCCAGGACGCAAAACGAGCGTGAAATCGCCGGTTACCGCGATGTGCTGGCGACGATTCACGAAAGCCATGATTTCATTCCGCCGCGTCCGGGCATGATGCTTCAGCTGCATCGGGATCTGTATAAGTTCTCAGGTATGAACGCTGGCGGTACATACAAGGTTACGGACAACGTCATTGCTGAAGAACGCGGGGATCAGCGGTATGTTCGCTTTGTCCCGGTGGAAGCCTGGCAGACACCGGAGGCGATTGAACAGATCTGCCATGCGATGAACGACGCGCTGAGCGATCCGCAGATCGATCCGCTGCTGATCATTCCCCTGTTCATTCTGGACTTTCTCTGCATTCATCCATTCGCCGACGGCAACGGTCGCATGAGCCGTCTGTTGACACTGCTGCTGCTCTATCGCAGCGGGTATATTGTGGGCAAGTACATCAGCATAGAAAAGGCCATTGCCGACAGCAAGGAAACCTACTACGAAGCACTGCATGACAGCTCTGTTGGCTGGCATGAGGGAAAGAATGACCCGATACCATTCTTGCGGTATATGCTCGGCATTATCGTTGCCAGCTACCGTGAATTCTCTTCCCGTGTCGAGCTGCTGACAAATCGCGGACTTTCCAAGCCTGACCGTGTGCGCGAGATCATCCGCAGCTCCCTCGGGAAGATCACCAAGGCGGAAATCAAGGCAAAGTGCCCGGACATCAGCCAGATCACCGTGCAGCGAACATTGGCAGAGCTGCTGCAAAATCATGAGATAATCAAGCTGAGCGGCGGACGGTATACCGCCTACGTCTGGAACAGAGAAAACGAATAACCTGCGGGAAGGAGATTACCAACGATGATTACCGGTGAACTGAAAAACAAGATCGACAGCCTTTGGGAGATTTTCTGGACGGGCGGCCTGGTCAACCCGCTGGACGTGATTGAGCAGATGACCTACCTCATGTTCATCCACGATCTGGACGATGCCGACAACACCAAGGCCAAGGAAAGCGCCATGCTGGGTCTGCCGTACCAGAGCATCTTCGCCAAGGAGGTGCAGATCGGCGAGCGCACCATCGACGGCAGTCAGCTGAAGTGGAGCGTGTTCCACGACTTCCCTGCCGGCAAGATGTACGCCACCGTACAGGAGTGGGTGTTCCCGTTCATCAAGAGTCTGCACGGCGACAAGAACAGCGCCTATTCCAGGTACATGGACGACGCCATCTTCAAGGTGCCCACGCCGCTGATGCTGGACAAGATCGTGAACGCCATGGATGCCATCTATGAGCAGATGGCGCATCTGCAGCAGGCCGACACCCGGGGCGACGTGTACGAATACCTACTGAGCAAGCTGTCCACCGCCGGGGTGAACGGTCAGTTCCGCACGCCGCGGCACATCATCCGCATGATGGTGGATATGATGGCTCCCCGGGCGGACGAGGTCATCTGCGAAATCAAGGTGGCGTGTTGAATACAAGCAATATGCGGACAGAAAATTGGTAGCAGAATTGGTAGCAGTTTCGGAAATTGGTAGCAGTTTCGGAAATTGGTAGCAGATACACGCTGCGCCTTTTTGTTTTTTTGGAAACAAAGAAAAGGGGCTGTCTCAAATCAGTAAGGATTTTCCAATTCAATGTTGCAGCCCGTCAAAAACGGCATGGATATC
>JAXEEE010000169.1:0-39415 GCA_034104265.1 Eubacteriales bacterium
CATGCTTGTCCACGATTACATCGACTACTATAACAACGAAAGAATGAGACTAAAATAGCCGAACGCGAAATCTTGCGTCCGGCTGAGATATTCTACGATTAGGGGCTTTTTTCACTGTCCGTTTTACTTAGAACAGTTCAAACCGTCGGCGGCTCTTTTCTTATGCAGGCAGAAGAAAGCCGTCCGGACAAGGTGGGGAAACGCTGTCCGGACGGATGGGCTGTGTTCTGGAGCGGCAGGGATGCAGGCGGGCAGCACAGCCTTCCCCTTTGGGGAAGGTGGCTGAGCGCAGCGAGGTCGGATGAGGTTGTTCTCTGCGTGTTGGGGGGGCGTGCTGTTTTCGCTGGCGCGGTTCCATGGGAGTGGGCTTTGCTGCCGTTTCCATTGCGGATGCGGAGCATCCGCTCGGAAACTCGCGCTTTTTCGTTTCCTTTTATGTTGTTCGGTTGTGTTGCGCTGGGCTGCCGCCCAGACCTGCGCAGGGGCTAACGCCGCCCCTGCACCCGCGCAAGGGGTTTCACCCCTTGACCCTTTCGACGCTGGCGCGATCCCTTGCAGAGGTCAGAACATGGCATCAAGGAGTCGCTTTCCCGATTCCGTGCGGAAGATTGTGTCGCGGGTGCGCTGGATGGCCTCCGGGCTGCTGCCGTCCTCGTGCAGGTTCACCAGGAAGTCCGCTTCCACCAGGATCTGATGATCCATCCCCTCGATGGGATCATAGGTGTGATGGTGCCCCACCAGCCAGGCCACCCGTTCCGTCTCACCGGGCGTGTAGCCCGCGGCGGTCAGCAGCGTCCGCGCCTCCGCCGGGCCAAGCTCCTCCTGCAGCTTGCCGCCGCAGGAGCCATACTGCGCCTCCGCAGGCTTGATGCCCACGTCGTGCACCACGGCCGCGGCCTCCAGAATGGCCTGCGTGGCATCGTCCAGGGCCTCCATGCGGCCGATCAGCGCGGCGTATGCATGCACCTTCGTCAGGTGCTGAATCCGCCGGGCGTCCCCGCGGAAAAAGTCCATGGTCAGAAGGGTCAGCTGATCCAGTCGGTTCATGATGGTTTCCTCCCTGTCACAGGCTCGGCGTACCGGACTGCAGCGCGGCCCAGGATTGCTCCATCAGCGGGCGCGTCCAGCGGTACTGGCTGTCGTCGGGGTACTGGCGGTAGACGGGCTCGGTCATCATGGTCAGGTACAGGAAGAGATCGTACCACAGGATCCGCCGGGTTTCCGCCGGGGTGAAGGTCGTCTGCCCGAAGCCCTCCAGGAACGCCGCGCTGCGGGTGTGGCGGCGGAACCGGTCGTCCAGGAAGGGCTCGGCCCACATGGCACGCTCCCAGTCGATGATCCCCGACACATGCCCGTCCTGCACAAAGATGTTCCCCTCCCACATGTCCCAGTGGATCAGCGAGGGCGCCGTCACCTCGTCAAAGCAGGCGGCGTCCCGCGCCAGGGCCTGCAGGATCGTTTCGGCGGGAACGGCGGTGTCCACCTGCTTCGCGGCCGCGTCGGAAAGCACGTTGCCCAGCAGGTAGGCGAAGAAATCATACAGCCGGGCGAAGCGGTGTGAACTGTCGCCCAGCATGCCGAAGGCTTCCCCCCGGATGCTGCCCACCCGTCGCGACAGCTGCCCGATCTCCCGGTGCAATTCGGCCAGCTGCGCCTTGGGCAGGCTGTCCCGCAGGGCAAACAGGCTCTGCCCCGGCAGGGCCTCCATGAGGAAGTACTCGCTGCTGCACACCCGGCAGCTGTCGTCGTGCCGGTAAACCTCCGCCACCCGGGCCGCGCCGTGGCTGCGCACCAGCCCCATGGCGGCTACCTCCGCGCACATCATGCGGATTTCGTTGCGCAAAAGGCCCGCGCTCTCCGCCGGGGCGATCTTGAGGATGACCTCCCGCCCGTCGGAAAGCGTCAGGCGGTAGGCGGCGTTGCACATGCCCTCGGTCAGCTCCCGGGCAGCGGTCAGGGTAAGACCGGGGAAGGCCTCCGCCACGATGGCTTCCAGCTGCGCCGGGGTCTGTGTGTTCTTGGTGATGGCCATGGTCACTTCTCCTTCCCCGTCAGCTGCAGGGAGCGGGTCAGCGCGGCCAGGTCGGAGGAATCCATCCTGGGCGCGGTGACGATGTACAGGCCCGTCTCACTCTGGGCATGCAGGCGGATGGTGGCGTCGTTCTCCATGCGGACGGACTGCATCCCCGCCAGGGATTGCCCTGCCACGCCCGCCATGTGGTAATCGCCCTTGCCCATCAATTCAAGGGCCCGGGCGGGGTAGAGGCTCTCCACCAGCAGCTGCTGGCCGGCGGGCGTCTGGTAGGTGAGGGTGATTTTCCGGGCAAAGCCGCCCTCGTAGGCCAGGTCGCAGCTGACGCCGGACACCAGCGTCAGGTTCCCGCCGCTGACGGCGTACAGCACCGGCACCGGGAAGGGCCCGGTCAGATCGCCCAGGCGGCTGTCCTCGGTGATGGTCACGGCGGGGGAGGCGCTGAGCAGCGGCTGATTTTTGTCCGCCTGCACATGGGCTTCGCCCTCCTGGGGCTGGCCCAGCACCACCGCCAGATAGAACGCGCCCAGCAGCAAAAGCGCCGCCAGCAGGGTCAGCGCCTTGCGGAGGATCTTCCGGGGCAGGGAGGGCTTCCGGTCAGCCATAGGGGTCAGCTCCTTTCATGGGGACAATGCTCCGCCTTCAAAAAGACGCACGCGGGCGGGAAAACCCTGCGTGCGCCGGAAATCAGGGGGGAAGGAAATCAGAACTCGCAGTTCATGGGCGTGCGGGCGTAGGGGATCACGTCGCGGATGTTGTCCACGCCGGTGAGGTAGATCAGCAGCCGCTCGAAGCCCATGCCGAAGCCGGCGTGGGTGCAGCCGCCGAAACGCCGCAGGTTCACGTACCAGTACATGGCCTCCTTGGAGATGTTCAGATCGTCCATGCGCTTCGTCAGCAGATCATAGCGGGTCTCGCGCTGGGAGCCGCCCATCAATTCGCCCGCGCCGGGCACCAGCAGGTCGACGGCCGCCACGGTCTTGCCGTCGTCATTCTGGTACATGTAGAAGGCCTTGATGTCCTTGGGCCAGTCGTAGACAAACACCGGCGAATGGAAGTATTCCTCGGTCAGGTACTTCTCATGCTCCTTGGCGGTGTCCTCGCCGTACTTCGGCTCGAACTGGAACTCCTTGCCGGAGTTGCGGAGGATGGTGATGGCTTCCTCGTGGGTGATGCGGGCGCACTTGCTGTCCGCCAGGGCGCTCAGCTTCTCCAGCAGGCCGGACTTGGTGAACTGGTCCAGGAACTGCAGCTCGTCCGGGCACTTCTCCAGCACGGTCTTCACCAGGTACTTGAGGAAGTCCTCCTCAATGTCCATCAGCTGGTGAATGTCGCAGAAGGCAATCTCCGGCTCGATCATCCAGAACTCGGCGGCGTGGGTCTTGGTGTTGCTGTTCTCCGCGCGGAAGGTGGGGCCGAAGGTGTACACCTTGGAGAAGGCCATGGCGAAGGTCTCCGCCTCCAGCTGGCCGGTGACCGCCAGGGCCGTGGGCTTGCCGAAGAAGTCCTCCTCGGGCTTCTTGCCCTCCTTGGGGTCAAGGGTGGTGACGGTGAAGGTGTTGCCCGCGCCCTCGGCGTCGTTGGAGGTGATCAGGGGCGTGTGAACATACAGGTAGCCCCGATCCTGGAAATAGGTATGAATGGCCATGCTGGCCACCGACCGTACGCGGAACACCGCCTGGAACAGCCGGGTGCGGGGGCGCAGGTAGGCGATCTCCCGCAGGTACTCCACGCTGTGGCGCTTGGGCTGCAGGGGGTAATCCTCAGGGCAGTCGCCCTCCAGGATGATCTCGTCCGCCTGCACCTCGGGGGTGGTGGGATCCTTGTAGGAGGGCACGACGGTGCCGCACACGGTGATGGCCGCGCCCACGCGGAAGGCTTGCACCTGGGCGAAGTCCTTGATATTGCTGTCGTAAACCACCTGCGGGTTCTTGAAGCAGGTGCCGTCGAAGAAGTCGATGAAGCCCATGCTCTTCTGCTTGCGGTGGTTGCGGATCCAGCCCTGCAGGCAGACCCGCTGACCCTGCAGCTTGGCCAAGCGTTCCTTCAGCTCTCTGGTGGTGATGACGTTCATGGCTGTATCTCCTCCCGGGCGATGCGTCGCCTTTGACGCGCCGCCTGCGTATTCATGTTCCCAGTCCCCTTATCATAGCACAAAAACCGCCCGGCCGCAACAGGCAGACGGGCGGATGCGGGGAATATCGGGCGGGGAGGCGGCGTTACTGCCAGGGGACGTGATAGCGGCAGGCCACAGCGGGCGCGCCGTTTTCGTCAAAGACGAGGTACATGTTCTCCATGGAGAAGCCCACGCCTTCGCTTTCGGCCTCCTCCGCGATCATGGCCAGCCACTGATCCGCCGTATGCACCGTGGGCAGCTCAAGCGCTTCCCCCGTGGCAGGGTCGATGCCGTCCAGCAGCAGCAGGGTGTCCGGCAGGGTGAAGGTCATCTGCCCGAACGGTGTCCAGCCAGGCAGGCTGCCGTAGAGGACGGTGCGGTAGTTGCCGCTGGCATCCTGCTCCAGCCAGGGGAGCGTTTCATACCAGGCGTCGGTGCCCTCGTTCAGGAATACTTCACCCCAGGAGGTGATGTCAACGCTGGTGACGGCAATCTCCCGGCCGCCGGAAAGCAGCACGTCCCCGGGCTGCAGGGCACGGATATCCTCAGCTGCGAACACCTCCGGCTCGTACAGGGCAAAGGTCACGGTGCGTGCGGCAGGGTCGGCGTCCGTCAGGACAGCCAACACGGCCTGACAGGCCAGGCTGTCCATAGTCAGCGTGGGGGGCATGGGGGTGATGGTATCGGCGACGGCGCTGCCCAGGACGAGGGCTGCCAGCAGGGCCAGCGCCCATGCGGCGTGCTTTTTCATGGGGATGCCTCCTTTCCTCTCTGGGAAAAACGAAGCAGGCGGTCGAATTCCTGCGCCGCGGGGCCGTCATACCGTTTGACAAGCGGCGGCGGAGGGTTTATCATGGTGGTATCCGGAAGCGGGTCGCGGCGGCAGAAGCGAACCTGCGGACCATCATCGGGGAAAGGCGGCGCAAGCATGAAGAACCATGTGCTGTTCACGGAGGATTTCAGTGGCTTTCCCATCGGGGAGTTCCCCTACGACAGGGATCACTCCGCCATGGGCGAGTACCAGTATGTGACGGAGGCGGGCGACCACGGTATCTGGGTGGATCAGGTGTGCAACTACACCTGGAACGGCACCGGCCCCACCTGGCTCATCACCGCGCAGGAGGGCCGTCACGCAGTGGAATGCATGCGCCTTGAAAAGAACCGCCCCCACCGCATGTTCCCCACATTGCAGACCGGGCGGCTTTCCTGGCGGAACGTGGCCTTTTCCGCCACGGTGCGGCGGCTGTCCCTGAGGGGGATGGCGGGGCTGTGCTTCTGCATGAACCACTCCATCGACACCCTGGTGTTCAGCCTGGAGGGCCGGGATCGTGCGCGGCTTGCCTGGCGGTACAAGGAGGAGGTGCTGGTGCTGGCGGAGGTTCTCTTTGACTCCGACAGCGATAAGGACTACCGGCTCCAGGCGGACGTGGACGGCAGACGTGTGCGCTGCTCGGTGGACGGGCAGGTGCTGATCGACATGGAGGTTCCCCTGGCGGAGCGGGGCGGCAAGGTGGCCCTGACGGCGGACTGCCCCACCCGCTTCTGCGCTGTGGAGGCGCGGGTCACGGCGGAGGAGGCGGAGGCCATCCGCAGCCGGGAGGAGGAGGCCCTTACCCGGGAGCAGGCGGAAATGGCCCGCCATCCCGCCATGAAGCTGTGGAAGAAGATCGACCTTGGCAACTTCGGCACCAGCCGACAGATCCGCTTCGGCCACCTGACGGGGGACGGCAGCTGGCAGATCGTCCTGGCGCAGATGCAGAAGCGGGTCAGCCGGGACGCCTACGGCTTCATCAGCTGCCTGACGGCCATCGATCTGGAGGGCAACGTGCTGTGGCAGCTGGGCGAGCCCTCCGACCAGACGGAGGTGCTGGGCAAGGTATCGGCGGACATGCCCCTGCAGGTCTACGATATTGACGGGGACGGCGCGGACGAGGTGATCGTGGGCTGGGAGTTCGAGATCCGCATCCTGGACGGCCGCACCGGGCGCATCAAGCGCGCCGCCAAGACCCCCATCGCCGACGAGGACGACGACGTGCTCATCGGCGCGCCCTTCAATACCTATGCCTTCACCCGCCTGAACCCCGACGGCATCCGCATCTGCAACTTCCGCGGGCTTTCGCGGCCTTCGGATATCCTCATCAAGGACCGCTACTGCCGGGTCTGGGCGCTGGACGATCAGCTGAACGTTATGTGGTCGTATATCAGCCCCACCAACACCGGGCACTGCCCCCTGCCTGTGGACGTGGACGGCGACGGCAAGGACGAGGTGCTGGTGGGCTACCGCCTGCTGGACAGCGACGGCACGGAGCTGTGGCATTATCCCATCACGGAGGATCACACGGACGAGATCGTCGCCGGGCGGTGGATGCCCGGGGACGACAACGGCTACTTCGCCTGCGTGTCGGGGACGCAGGGGTTCTTCATCGGGGATTTCTACGGGAACATTGTGGCCCGGGACATGATCGGCCATGCCCAGCGGGTGTCCGTGGCCAACTACTGCCCGGAGCGGGAGGGCCTGGAAATCGCCGTAACCAACTTCTGGGGGCATCAGGGGTGCGTCTTCCTCTACGACGCCCATGGGCGGCCCATCTGGGAGATGGAGAACGAGATGAACGGCAACATCATTGCCCCGGTGAACTGGGACGGCAATGGCGTGGAGCTGATCCTGACCAACCCGGATCCCCTGCGGGGCGGGCTGCTGAACGGCGACGGTGTGCGGGCGGTCAGCTTCCCGGAGGACGGGCATCCCACCCTGTGCTGCGAGACCATGGATCTCACCGGCGACGAGCGGGATGAGCTGATCGTGTGGGACTACCACAGCCTGTACATCTACACCCAGGCGGACAACCCCGCGCCTCAGACCTACCATCCCCTGAAATTCCCGGCATACAACGCCTCCAACTACCGGGGGGAATACGCCTACCCGGATGCAAGCTACCTGACCTTCCATGCGGACAAGGCCCGGATGAAGCAGGCGAAGCCGTAAGGCATGCACTGATGTGAACAAAAGAACGGCGGCCCGGTCGGAAAAGACGGGCTGCCGTTTTTGTGTGCCGATGGGATGAGGCTATTCGCCCTGGCGGCTGGCCAGCATGCGCCGGTAATCCGTGGGGGTGTAGCCGGTGTACTTCTTGAAGGCGATGGAGAAGTACTGGGCGTTGCTGCCGAAGCCTGTCTCCCGGGCCACGGTCTGGATGAGGATGTCCGGGTCGTGGAGCATCAGCCGCATGGCCAGGAGCATCCGCCGCTCCAGCAGGTAGGCGGAGAAGCGCTGATGCATTTCCTTCTGGAACAGCTTGCTGAGGTAGTTTTCGTTCAGGTACATCTTCTCGGCGGAAATCCACTTCAGCGACAGCTCCTCGTTGGCGATTTCCTCCTCCACGATGCTCAGCAGCCGGGTGACGGTGGGGGAATAGTGCTGGCCTCCGGCGCTTTCCGGCAGGGGAAGCTGCATGCCGCCCGCCTGCAGCTGGCGCATGAGCCGCTTCTGCTCCCAGGCGTCCCGCCCGGCCTTGAGCACCGAGAGAAGCGACGCCTCGTCCACCGGCTTGAGGATGTAGTCCCGCACCCCCAGCCGCACCGCCTGCTGGGCGTAGGTGAAGTCCGAGTACCCGCTGATGACCACGAACTCGATGCCCCGGTTCATCTGCTGCACCTGGCGGATCAGCTCCAGCCCGTCCATCACCGGCAGGCGCACGTCCACCAGCATCAGCTCCACATCGTTGTCCCGCAGGTAGTCGAGGGCCTCCACGGCGTGGGCGGCGGTCTTGACGATGCTGATCTGATGCTTCTCCCAGGGGATCAGCGACGCGATGGCTTCCCGGACGATGGGCTCGTCATCCACCACCATGACGCGGTAGGTGTTACTCATGATGCTTCGCCTCCATTTCCGCTGCTGTCATGCCCCGGAACCGGGCCTGGGCGATGGTTTCCTCCGCCTGCTCGTCCCGGTGGATGCTCACGCCGTACCCCGGGCCGAACACCGAGCGGATCCGCTGGTCGATGTTCATCAGCCCCACGCCGGTGCCGTGGGGGGTCAATTCGCCGCTGCGCAGCTTCTCCATCAGGTTGTCCTCCGGGGGCGGGCCCTGGTTCTTCACCTGGCAGACGCAGTCGCCGTCCTCCTCGAAGATCCGCACGCTGATGGCGCAGGGCCCCAGCATCCTGTCCACACCGTAGTTGATGGCGTTGCCCAGCAGGGGCTGGATGGTGAACTTGGGGATCATGAAATTGTTGCACTTCTCCGACACGTCGAAGGTCAGCTGCAGCCGGTCGGCGTAGCGCTGGCGCTGGATGCGCACGTAGTGGAACACAATGTCCAGCTCCCTGTCCACCTCGATGAGGGGCTCGGAGATGTTCACGGCCTCCCGCAGCAGGCGGCTGAGGCTGTCGCTCATCTCGGCGATGCGGTTGTCCCCGGACTGCTTGGCCATCCAGTAGATGGAGTTGAGGGTGTTGTAGAGGAAGTGGGGGTTCATCTGCGCCTGGAGGGAGGCCAATTGGGTCTCCTTGAGCAGCAGCTGCTTGTGGTAGTTGTCATAGATCAGCTTGTTGACCTGGCGGGCCATGGCGCTGAAGGCGGCGTACAGGTCGGAGGCGTCCCGGCTGGTCAGGTGGAGGTTCTCCGGCAGGGCGATGTTGCGGAAGGAGGAATCGCTGACCCCGCGGAGGTAGGTCATCAGCCGGGAGAAGTCCCGGGTGGCGAAGCGGGTCAGGCAGGTGGCAAGAATGATCACCGCCAGGCAGCAGAGGACGTAGATGCGCACATAGTGGGCGAAGGAGCGCTCCACCTGGGCGAAGGCCTCGTCGTAGGGCAGCAGCACCGTGTAGGCGAAGGTCTGCCCCGGCTGGGCGAAGCGGGTGACGAAGTACCGCACCTGCCCCACGTCCCGCAGGCAATAGCCCCGCTCGCCCATCTCCAGGGCGGACAGGGACTCCGGATCCACCGCTCCCGCGGCGTCCCCCAGCACATAGCGCAGGCCCGTGCTTTCCTGGCTGAGGATGTACACGCCCTCATGCTGGGCGGACAGCGCCGCGCCGATCTGCCCCATGTCCACATACAGGGCCACCACGGCAATGTGCCGCATGGACAGCCCCTGCTTCTCCCGCAGGGCCCGGGCCAGGATGAAGGTGTCCGGCTCCCCGGAGGGCAGGCACACCGCCGCGCCCCCGGCCTCCCGGGCCGCCTGATCCACCTGCGCTGCCAGCGCGTCCGGCATGCGGTGGTAGCTGCGGGAGGCAATCACACGGATGCTGCCGTCGCCGCACAGCAGGTTGGCGCAGGAAACAAGCCCCGAGGGCTGGATGATCTGCTGGACATGGTTGACGATGGCGTCCAGGCTGACGCGGCTGCCGGCGCGGTTGTTTTCCTTCAGGCAGCGCAGGTAGTCGCTGCCGGCGGTCTGCACCGTGTCGGAGACGATGATGCTGTACAGCACATCCTGCACGCCGGCGATTTCATCCTCCGCGCCGCGGATGCTGGCGCTGACAAGCTCCTGGGTCTGGGCGTAGATGTGGTCCAGGTTGGCGTATTCGATGGTGTGCATCATGGAGTAGCCGGTGATGAACACCAGCAGCATGATGATCACCAGGATGCCGACGATCTGCTGCACAAGGCTCAGATGGGAACGCATTCGATCCACCGCCTTCAGCCTTTGATGATAAAGAAACGAAAGTCCTGTCCATGGGCGCCTCAGGAAGCGCGTGGATAGAACTTTCGTCAGAGGGGGTCGGATTCCCTGCCGTCAGGCCTTCAGGCCGGAGGTGGCGATGCCGTCCACAATGTAGCGCTGGGTGAACAGGAACAGCACGATGACCGGCAAAAGCGACAGCACGCACATGGCGAACATGGCGCCGTAGTCGGAGACGGCGGTGGGATCGCAGAAGAGCTTCAGGGCGATGGACACGGTGTAGTTCTTCGGCGCGTTCAGGTACAAAAGGGAGCCCATGAAGTCATCCCACTTCCAGTAGAAGGAGAAGATGGCGGAGGTGGCCATGGACGGGACGATCAGCGGGACGATCACGTTGGCGAACAGGCGAATTTTGCCGCAGCCGTCGATGAGGGCGGCCTCGTCCAGCTCCCTGGGGATGCCCGCGATGAACTGCATGATCATGAAGATGAAGAAGGCTCTGCCGCCCCACTCAGGCACGATCAGCGGCAGGAAGGTGTCCAGCCAGCCCAGCTTGTGGAAGATGACGTACTGGGGCACCACCAGCACCTGGCTGGGCACCATCATGGTGATCATCATGCACACGAACCACAGGCCCCGCCCCCTGAACCGCAGCCGGGAAAAGCCGTAGGCCGCCATGGCGGAGGCCGCCACGTTGCCGATGACCGTCAGGATGGTGACGATGAAGGAGTTCTTGAAGAAGGTGGCGAAGGTCGTGCCGCCAAAGCCGCTCCAGCCGGTGACGTAGTTGTCCACCCGCCACTGACGGGGGAACAGCTCATCCACCGTGGACAGCACCAGGCTGCTCTCCTTGAAGGAGGAGAAGACCATCCAGATCAGCGGATAGATCATGATAAAGCCCAGGGCGCACACGAAGAAATGGAAGCAGAACGTACCGACCTTTTGCTTGAGTCTGTAATTCACAGCGATTCCCTCCCGCAGCGCTCACTTGATCTCGTTCTCATAGAACACCCAGGCCGACGAGGATTTGAACACCAGGAGCGTGAACACGCCGATGATCAGCATCAGCACCCAGGCCAGGGCGCAGCCGTAGCCCATCTTGTAGTAGGCGAAGCTCTGCCGGTACAGATGCAGGGCGTAGACCAGGGTGTTGTTCATGGGGCCGCCGTCGGTGATGATCATCGCCTGGGAGAACACCATGAAGCCGCCGATCATCTGCATGACAGTGTTGAAGAAGATGATGGGGCTGAGCAGGGGCAGGGTGATCTTGAAGAACCGCCGCACCGGGCCCGCGCCGTCGCACTCGGCGGCCTCGTAGTAGCTCTTGGGGATCTGCTTGAGGCCGGAGAGGAAGATCAGCATGGGGGAGCCGAACTGCCAGATGAACAGCAGGATCAGGCACCACAGGGCGGTATCCTTGTTGGAGATCCAGCTGATGGCGCAGTTGACGCCGATGGACTGCAGGGCGGTGTTGAGCACGCCGGTCTTGGAGAAGCAGTACCGCCACATGACGGACACGGCCACGCTGCCGCCCAGGATGGAGGGCAGATAATATACCACGCGATACAGCGGCACGGCCTTCGATTCGCGCTTGAGGATCAGGGCCACCACCAGCGCGAAGATCAGCCGCAGCGGGATCGCGATAAAGACGAACTTGAAGGTGACGCCCAGGGACTTCTTGAACAGGGCGTCCTTGGTGAACATGCGCACGTAGTTGGCCAGCCCCACGAACACGGGGGAGGAGAGCATGTTGTACTCCGTAAAGGAGAGCAGGAAGGAGATCACGAACGGGATCAGCGTGAAGGCCAGGAAACAGATCAGCCACGGGCCGATGAAAAAGTAGCCGATCAGATCGTCCTTGCGGCGCTGGACGAGAAGCGCATGGTTGACAGCAGCGCGACTTTTCATGCCGGCAGCTCCCTTCTGTGATGGTGGTGGGGATGCAGCTTTGGAGGGGTGGAGGATCGCTCCACCCCACAGGCAGTCGCCAAAGCGGCTGCGGCAGCTTTGGCGAGCGGGGAGGGACTCCTGCCTCTGCGGAGGCAGGCATTTTTCACTGTCAGCCAGGGCTGACAGTGAAAAATGCAAGGTATGGTTTCGGCTGATGCCGAAACCGACCCGCGCCGCCGGGGAACCCGTCGGACACGAATTCAGTCTGCCGACGGCAAAAAGCGGCGCTGCTTTTTGCCAACGCGAGGGGTGGAGGATCGCTCCACCCCTCCGGGAAAGGGCCGGGCCGGCGGTCAGACCGCGCAGCCCATCAGCCCGGGCTGGTATGGATTACTGGGGCAGGATGGCGGTGGACTGCTCGATGAAGTCAGCCACGCAGTCCTCGGCGGACATTTCGCCATAGGTCACAGCGATGAAGTCGTTCTTCAGCACGGCGATCAGCTCGGCGGAGTTGGCGGGGTCAGCGGGGTTGACGGAGGGCACCACGGCGGAAACCTCGCCCACGTAGTTCAGCACGTTGGAGCTGTACACGCCGGTGTTGGGGTCGTTGGCCAGGGCGTCGCGCACGGCGCTGGACAGGGAGATGCCGCGGTCGGTGCCGATGACCTTGGCGGCGGAGGTGTCGTTGATCAGGTAGTTCAGCACAGCCGCAGCGGCCTCAGGATTGGCACTGTTGGCGGAGATGCACCAGTACATGTTGGAGTTCAGGTACATGCCGCTCTGCACGCCATCGTCCATCCTGGGCAGCATGGCCATGCCGAAGTCGGTGTTCGCGGCGTTGCAGTACACGGGATAGAAGTTGCTCAGCAGGAAGGCCATGGCGGACTTGCCCTGCACGATGTAGTTCTCCTCGGTGGTGGCCCAGGCCAGCTGCACCTCGGGATCCACAAAGTAACCGGCCTTCACGCCCTCGGCGATGTCGTTGATGGCGCCCACCAGGCCCGCGATAACCTGCTCGTTCTCAGCCCAGGGCAGGGACTGGCCGTCCTCGGAGAAGAAGCTCACGCCGTAGCAGCGGACGATGGCCTCGGCAGTCCAGCGGAACTCGGTCAGGAAGGGGATGTCGGAGGGGATGCCGGTGGCGTCGTAGATGGCCTTGACGGTGGCGATGTACTCGCTCCAGGTCCAGTCATTGGAAGGATAGGCAACGCCCGCCTGGTCGAAGATGGCCTTGTTGTACATGACGGTGACGGTGTTGGTGCCGGTGGTGAAGCCCGCCAGCTTGCCGTTGACCGTGCCGCCGCTAAGGCTGCTGCGCTCAATGTTGCTCAGGTCGATGATGCCCGCGTCCACAAAGGGGGTCAGGTCAACCACCTGGCCGTTGGTGGCGTAGTTGATGATGTCGGTGGTGGACATCTGCAGCACGTCGGGCAGGTTCGCGCCCACGGCCTGGGTGGCCAGGTTCTCGAAGTAGCTGCCCCAGCTGGTGTACTCGTAGGCCATGGTCACGCCGTTGGCCGCCGCATAGGCGTCCAGGGCTTCAATGGTCATGTTGTGGCGTTCCTGGCCGCCCCACCAGGCCACGCGGATGCTTTCGCCCTCCGCCAGGGCGGATGCGGCGCAGCCCAGCGCCAGCACGCACACAAGCAGCAACGACAACAGTTTCTTCATACGGTTATCCTCCTTCGTTCTTCCGACCGGGCAGCGCCGGGCGGCAGGAATCCCTGCCGGTATGCACTTCGGGCTGTGCCGGTCGCTCTTTGCGTTCATTATAGCAGGACGCGCAGGTTGGTTGAATTGAAAAAAGTGGTGAAAACGTTGAAAAAACGGTACAATATGGCCCGCTTTTGACCATTGCCCACCAATGCTCGCCGCCGGAGGAATTCTTTCCGCCCCATCCCTTGACATGCCCCAGCCCCCTGCGCATCATATGGCTCAATCATCATGCTTAAATTATTTTAGATAAAATGATTGAGATGGAAGAGAAGGAGCATGATCATCATGAATTTTGACAACGTGCGCAATGTGATTGCGGAGACCCTCGGCTGCGATGTGGAGGCCGTGACGCTGGAGGCGAAGCTGCAGGAGAACCTGGGGGCGGACTCCCTGGCGGCCATGGAGCTGATGATGGCCCTGGAGGAGGCCTCCGGCGTGGCCATTGCCGACGACGCCATGCCCGGCCTGAAGACCGTGGGCGACGTGATGAGCTACCTCAGCGCCAACTGACCTGCCAGGCCCCTGCCGCATGGGAAGGAATCGCGGCGGGGGCTTGCCCATGGAGGGGAAAGAACGCACCATGACAAACCAGGAGATTTTCGAGCTGATGAGCCGCTTTGAGGGCAGCAGCCTCCGGGCCATGAAGGTGACCCGTGGCGATTACACCCTGGAGCTGGAGCGGGGCGCCGCCGCCCCCGCGCCGCAGTTCTCCGCTGCCCCTACCGCGCCTGCTCCTGAAAAGCAGGAGGAGCCTGCGGTCACCGCGCCCCTGGCGGGGGTGTTCTACGCCGCCGCCGAGCCCGGGGGCAAGCCCTTCGCCGCCGTGGGCGACCGGGTGCGCAAGGGCGATACCCTCTGCCTGATGGAGACCATGAAGATGATCAGCGAGATCGCCGCACCCTGCGACCTGATCGTCACCGAAATCCTCAAGGAAAACAGCGCGCTTGCCGCCTATGGCGAGCCGCTGATGCGGTACCGGCCATGCTGAAGCGGGTGCTGATCGCAAACCGGGGCGAGATTGCCCTGCGGATTCTGCGGGCATGCCGGGAGATGGGCATTGAGACGGTGGCGGTGTACTCCCAGGCGGACGCGGAGGCGCTGCACGTCCAGCTGGCCACAAGGGCGGTGTGCATCGGCCCGGCCCCGGCCTCGGAGAGCTACCTGAACCAGAACGCCCTGCTGGCCGTGGCAAAGGCCACGGGCTGCGACGGCGTGCATCCGGGTTACGGCTTCCTGTCGGAGAACGCCGATTTTGCCGACGCCTGCGCCCGGGAGGGGCTGACCTTCATCGGCCCCCGGGGGGAGACCATCCGCAGGGCTGGCGCGAAATCCGCCGCCCGGGCGCTGATGCGCAGGGCCGGGGTACCCGTCACCCCGGGCTCCGACGGGGTGGTGGCCACCGTGGAGGAAGCCCTGGCCGCGGCGGAGCGGGTGGGGTATGCTCTGCGGCGGCACGGAGGCCAGCATCACCCCCCTGGCCATCGGCGGCTTCACCGCCATGAAGGCCCTGACCACCGCCGAGGATCCCGCACGGGCCTCCATCCCCTTCGACGGGGAGCGCTCCGGCTTCGTCATGGGCGAGGGCGCGGCGGTGCTGGCGCTGGAGGAGCTGACCCACGCCCTGGGGCGGGGCGCGCATATCTACGCGGAGATCACCGGCTACGGCGCCACCTGCGACGCCTACCACATGACCGCCCCCGCCCCGGACGGCTCCGGTGGTGCGAAGACCATGCTGATGGCTCTGCGGGACGGCGACACCCTGCCGGAGGCTGTGGACTATATCAACGCCCACGGCACATCCACCGTCCTCAACGACGCGGGGGAGACCGCCGCCGTCAAAGCGGCCTTCGGCGACCATGCCTATAAGCTGATGATGTCCTCCACCAAGGCCATGACGGGGCACATGCTGGGCGCGGCGGGGGCGGTGGAGGCGGCCATCACCGCGCTGTCCCTGCGGGAGGGCTTTGTCCCGGCCACCATCCACTACCGGGTGCCGGATGAACGCTGCGACCTGGACGTGGTGCCGGGCGAGGGCCGCCGGGCAGCTATCCACCCCGCCATGTCCAACTCGCTGGGCTTCGGCGGGCACAACGTCAGCCTGCTGATGAAGCAATGGGAGGATTGACCATGCAGCTGAGCAGCAATCAGATCGCGGAGATTCTGCCCCACCGCTATCCCTTCGCGCTGGTGAACCGCATCACGGAGGGCGAGGCGGGCAAATGGGCCCGGGGGATCAAGTGCGTCAGCGTGAACGAGCAGTTCTTCTGCGGGCATTTCCCCCAGGAGCATGTGATGCCGGGGGTGCTGATCCTGGAGGCCATGGCGCAGGTGGGGGCGGTGGCGCTCCTGTCCGAGGCACAGAACCGGGGAAAGATCGTGCTCTTCGGCGGGGTGAAGAACGCCCGCTTCCGCCGCAAGGTGACCCTCGGGGACGTGCTGGACATGACCTGCACCCTGACGGGCCGCCGGGGCCCCATGGGCGTGGGCCAGTGCGAGGCGAAGGTGGGGGATGAGACCGCCTGCGCGGCGGAGCTTCTTTTCGTGGTGGAGGAGGATCGTGATTGAAGTATACCCCCAAAGCTGATAAAATGACGGAAATGCAGCGGAAGGCAGGCGGCGCATGTGCTGAGGGACGCGTTCTTTACGGTGTATACCAAGTTCAAGCTCCGCTTCTATAAGGAGATCTTTCAGTGCTTCCAGAGCCGTGAGGCCAGCCTGACCACCGTGGAAACCTTCTCCATGGAGACCATCATGGCCCTGGGCAAGCCCACGGTGAACGAGTTTGCCAGCTTCATGTGCATCTCCTCGCCCAACGCGGCCTACAAGGTCAACAGCCTGATCCGCAAGGGCTACCTGCGCAAGGTGCAGTCCGAGGCGGATCACCGGGAGTACCACCTGGAGGTCACGCAGAAGTACATCGACCACTACAACATTTCCGTCAGCTACCTGGAGGAGGTCATGGAACGCATTGCCCGCCGCTTCACCCCGGAGGAATGCGGCAGGCTGGAGGCAATGCTGGAGATCGTCAGCCACGAGCTGATGCCCGAGGTGCATATCCCCGACGTGAAGGCATGACCGATCCTGACAATGGACACAATAAAGCCCCTCTTTCCGCACAGGCGGAGAGAGGGGCTTCAGAATATGAACATGCTACCTATTCGTATCAGTAATCTGCCGTCGGCAGACTGAAATCGAAGGCTGACGACATGCGCGTCAGCCTTCGTGCGATTTTGCTCTGCAAAATCGCATCCTTCCACTGAGGGAGGCCGTAAGGCCGAATGAAGCGAGCGGCCGGGAGGAGGGCTATGCCCTCCGACCAGCGAGTGAGTGCCAGACTCAAAGAAGTGGCCTTGGCCACTTCTTTGACATGCAAAGCATCAGCCCTTCCGGGGAGGCTTGACGGGCTTGGCGGCGGTCAGCATGTGGGTGTCGGCATGGGCCATGGCGTACTGCCAGCAGTCCTGCAGGTACTGCCGGGGATCCAGCGCCCTGGCGTCCTCGCCCATGGCGTCCTGGATCACGCGGTTCATGGCTTCCAGCTTCTCGGCGTAGTTCCAGGGTACGGTGATGGTCTTGCTGTCGGTGTCCAGAATAATCTTCACGGGCGCGTCCTCCTTCGTTTTCCTTCCGATGCTATGATCATACGCGAAAATGTCGGAAAAATCACGCTCATATCGTTTGACATGCGCGCTCATGACTGCTCAGATGCTTTTTTTCGTCGGATTTCGTTCTTTTCCACGAAAAAGACGCTCCCGGCAATGGAGAGCGTCCGAAGCATGGGGGGAGGGTCAGGAGGGCTTTTCCAGCGGGAGATAGCAGCGGGATTCCATGGGGTTGCCGTTGTCGTCCGTGCCGGTGATGTGGATGCCGATGCCCGTGTCCTCCCCCGCGGGCATGCCCATGTTGATGCGGCGCATGTGGTTCCCGGCCAGGTAGGGCGTGACCAGCCCCAGGTTGATGAAGTCCTCCTGGGCCAGCGCGTCCACCAGCAGCACCTTGTCGCCGCAGAAGTACACCAGGGTGATGCTGTCCATGGTGCAGCCCACGCCGTTTTCCTCCCGGATGTAGATGGAAAACTGGTACATGGGCGTGGCGTCCGGGCGGCGCTGCCGGGCCTGGATGGGGGATTCCAGGCAGTAGGTGTGCAGGAAGGCAGCGTTCTCCGCCGCCGGGGGCTGCTCCATGAACCATGCCGCCGTGTAGCCGGAGGGCTCCGGCTGGGAGCGCAGGCACACGACTGTCCCTGTGCCCACCAGCAGCACCAGCAGCGCGGCGGCAATCAGCAGCAGCTGCCGCAGGGAGGGCCGCCGCTTCACGGGCGCGGGATCGGGCAGCGCCGTCTCCTCCGCAGCCTCGGCGGGCAGAGCTTCCACGGCTTCAGCTTCCTCCGCCTCCGGCCCGGCGGGCAGCTCCTGCAGGAAAGCGACCACGTCCGTCTCCAGGGTTTTCGCCAGCTCGCACAGGAGCAGATAGTCCGGCAGGGTGCGGTTGTTCTCCCAGTGGGAGATGGTTTGGCGGGATACGTGCATCGCGTCGGCCAGCTGCTCCTGGGTCAGGCCCTTGACCCGGCGGGCCTGCCTGATCTTCTGCCCCAGGTCGTTCATTGCTCAGGCTCCTGCGCCAGATCGACCAGTACGGCGAAGGTCAGCTCGTTGCCCTGAGCGTCCGTGCCGGTGAGCCGCAGGCCCATCTGGTCGACGGGCTGCAGGCAGGCAGCGTCACGGTAGGACAGGCTGCTCTCGCCCTTGACGAAGCTCTCCGCGCCCATCCATTCCTGCACCAGGCTGCCGGGCACGTTGATGACGCTGTACATCTTGCCCTCGCTGAACAGCGCGTAGGTCAGCTGATCCGGGGTGAAGGGAATGTCCGTCTCGTTCTGGATCTCCAGGGGGAAGTACCAGCCCTGCCCGCCGTCGAAGAAGTCGTCCTTCACCAGGGGGAAGGGATTGCTCTCCGGTATCATGGCGATGAAGGCTTTCCCCTCCTCCTGCGCGGCAGGGGCGAAGTCCTCGGGGGTCAGCTGCTTCTCAATCTCCTGGGAGAGGGGGACGTACAGGGAGAAGGCCCGCTCGTGGCCGCTTTCGTCCAGGCCTTCCAGGGCCAGACCATAGCCCGTATCGCCGCAGACAGGCCGGCCAATGTTGTAGGAGTAGACATTGTGGGGCTGCAGCACCTCATCCTGGAAGAAGTCCGCCGCCTCCGCCTGTCCCATGACATAGACGTCGCCAATCTCGCCGTTTTCGTCGAAGAAGACCTCCGTCATGCGCTTGATGGTGAAGGGCACGCCGTTGGTTTCCTCCACGGAGAAGACCACGTTCCAGACATAGGGGAAGGGAGCGTCCTCCACGGGGGTCAGCAGCACGGGGGACTGCCAGGGGCTGATATGCAGATAGGCCTGGCCCTCGATGTTCTCGGCGGGCTCACGGTACCATTCCGCCGGGAATTCCGCCGGGAGCAGGGCGCTGTCCTCCGTCTCGTCAGGGAGGGGGGTCTCATCCGTCAGGGCGGTGGCCTCAGGCGTGGGGGCTTCCGTGACCACGGGCGCGACAGCAGGCTGGGGTTCGGGGGTCAGGGCGGGAATCAGCCCGTACACCACCGCCAGGGTCAGCGCCACGCCGCACAGGAATGCTGCCGCCAGGGGCCACAGGCGGCGCCGGACAGGGGCAGGGGCGGGGGCGGGATCAGGGGCAGGCTGCTGCTCCTCCTCCTGAATCTGCAGGAGGGCGAAAAGCTGCTTCCGGGTGGCCTCGTCAGGGACGACGCGACCGTTTTCCCAATGGGAGACAGTCTGCCGGGAGACATTCATGGCCGCGGCGACCTGCTCCTGGGTCATGCCAAGAGCCCGGCGCGCATCGGCGATGCTTTGATTCAAGGACGGCATAAGGGAGATCCCTGCTTTCTGTATATAATATGATAGAAAATATGATACCATATTTGCGCCGTGTTCTGCAAGCCGGGGGAGGCGGAATGTAAAATGCATGTAAAATGTTGAAACGGAAGGAAACGGAAGCAAAATCGCGCAACATGACGGAAAAGGAACGCAATTCGCCGCAGCGCATGCAGATGGAAGGAAAACGCCGGACGGGGAACGGGCGCGCTGCTTGTCAAAACAGAAAAATTTTTTCGCCCGGCAAGGGAAAAACCCTCCGGCCAACGGCACGGAGGGGGAAGGGTGTGCGGGGGAACACGGCTGCGGCGCGTTAGTTTTTTCCTTCCAGCACAACCTCCACAGCCCGGGCAAGGTCAAACTGCTGGCTGCCGATCACGCCCTCGGGCCTGGGCAGACCGGGGTCATAGAAGGGGGACGCCTCGTTCCAGCGATCATTGTAGTCCTTTTCCGGGCAGATGAGGATACGGCCCGGCAGCTCGCCCGGGATGGGCTGCAGGTTCATGGTGAAATGGATGGACGTGTCGCCGGTCTGATCGTCCCAGATGCAGCCCTGGTTCAGCACACGATGGCCCTCCCAGTCCACCAGGTAGAGGCCGGATTTCCGCCATTTGGCCAGGGCTGCGGGGCTGCCGCTGATCCACAGCTGGCACCGCCCGCCTGCGTGGGAGCAGTCAAACTGGCTGATTACCAGGGTGCAGTCCCCCAGGTCGTATTCCGTCTGCACCGGGACAACGGAGGTCAGCTGATCCGTGCTGAGCTCCAGCACAACGGATACTTCCACCGTGCCCACAAGCTCCGCCCAGCCCAGCGCCCTGTACGCCCCGGCCCAGGCCTCCGCCCTGCCCGATGCCGCCTGGTACTGCTCCGGCCTGAACAGCCGCAGATTGCAGTAGCCGCTTTCATCCACCTGCAGGCTGCGGACGGCGGCCTTGTCCGGGTCGATGTTCACCCCTTCATAGGCTTTGTAATCGACGATTTCCGGCGGATTCACCATTCGCCACACCGCTGCGCCTGCCGTCAGGGTGACCTCGCCGTCCGTGCCCTCCGGGACGCTGGCTTCCAGATAGGATGTTACGCTGGAGGGCAGCGCCGTGCTGACGATTCCTCCGCCCAGAACGTAGCCTGCGCTGCCTGCGCCCCTGGCAAAGGCGTTGCTCTGCTCCATGCGCAGGGCCTGGCCGTTGAGCATGAAGCCCTCCATGGTGTACAGGAGCGTTTCGTCCGTGGGGTTCGAGACCGTCCACATCACATGCAGATGGCTGCCGTCATAGAGCAGCTCATCCACCGACAGCACGCCCAGCGGCGAGACGGCGGATTCCTCCGGCGCAATGATCTGGTCAATCACCTCCCGGGGCACGGCCTCCTCCGGGGCGAACAGCCGCTCCAGCAGCGGGGAGCGCGTCAGCGCCAGCGCGGCGCTCAGCGTCAGCAGCAGGAGCACAAGCACGACAATCAGCGAAACGGACAGCTTTCTTTTCATTCGGGGTTGTTCTCCTTTCATGCTGGCGATGATCTGCCGCGCCAGCCAGGGGTTCTCCGCAAGGCCGGACAGCCGGTGGTCGACAGCCTCCTGAACAAGCCGCTTCAACGCGTCCTCACCCACGAATCTCCCTCCCTTCCATGGCCCTGCGCAGCCTGTCCCGGGCGCGCTTCAGCCGTCCCGATACCGAGGACTGGGACAGCCCCAGCAGTCCGGCGATCTCCACCGTGTTCATGCCCTGGTAGTAATACAGGATGACCACCTCCCGCAGCTTCACCGGCAGCCGCAGGATCGCTGTGACCAGCTCCTCCTCATAAGGAGCGAAGGGCGCAGCGGCCTCCGGGAGCATATCGGGCGTAAAGCGCCTGTCCATCAGCCGATGCCAGCCGGAGCGGTTCATGTCATAGCAGGTGTGGATGGCAATGCGGATGATCCAGTTCTTTTCCGGGCAATCCCCGCGGAACTGCGCCATGCCCCGGTACACCTTGATGAAGGTCTCCTGCACCGCATCCTCCGCCAGGGATCGATCCTTCAGATAGAGGTAGCAGATTTTCAGCAGCGCGCCCTGGTAGCGGCGAACCAGCTGTTCGAATGCCTGATCCTGCGTGCTGTCAGCCCCCATGCGCCTGATCGCCTCCCTTCATCTAATACGCTTCTCAAATTCAACTGACACATCTACTCGCGCCTTTTCCATTCTGGCGTCCGCTCATTCCACTCACCGTAGCGCTGCTACGCCTCGTTCCATTCCCGTTAGCCAGAACGAAAAATTCGCTTCGTATCTTGTGCCATTTTCATTTGAGAATCGTATAACAAGACGAATGGCAGGGAGAAAATATCGTATGTCCGAAGCCTTCGGCAAAAAAAAGAAGACCTCCGCTGCACCTGCGTGCGGCGGAAGCCTTCACAAGAAAAACCCGGCAGACCTTTCCGCGGGGGAAAAACCTGCCGGGCGCTTTGCATCAGCTGATCATGGCAGCGGCCTCGGGCCGCCGGTTGATTACAGCTCCGCGAAGTACTTGATGGTGCGGACCATCTGGGAGGTGTAGCTGTTCTCGTTGTCGTACCAGGAAACGACCTGCTGCCAGGCCACAAAGCGGCCTGGCGACTGACTTTCCGGCCCTTCCGGCAGGCGAAATATTGAAGCGTTTTTCCAAACAGTTTCCGTACCTGAATCCAAACAGTTTACAGGACTGCATCCACAGTTTATCACACCTGGCATTTGGATACAAGCGATTTCGGAAAGATGTCAATGGAAGCCCCTGTAAATCTTTCTTCGTACCTTTCGGCATGTCCATGGCTTCCGGCATGAGGTTGTCAAGGTGCATCCGAATTCAAACAGGGGGATTTTACATTTTCTTATATAAGAATCAGCACTTCCCCCCGGCAGCTGCGAGTCTACATGCGTGCTACCCTGTGGTCAGCCAGGAGAAGCCTCCACCGTCATCGGTTTTATATACCCCCGTCGTCATCGCCGGTCTTTTTCCATTCCTCCTCGGCAATGCCCAAAGCATCCCGGAAAAAGCGATTGACCATGCCGTTGACAGATTCACCATGGGCCTTTGCATAGGCTTCAATGTCGGCCTTTCTTCCCTTGGGGACTCGTACCGGAATCTGATCATATGCTTTTGCATTATAACGGTTCTTGACAGCGCTTGACGTTTTACTCATTCAAATGGCCTCCCCTCTCATTTCAATATTCTATCTCACCAGTCATACTGATACAAGTATGCATATTGGACATACTTATATCAGTATTTTTGTCGATTTCGTCAATTTACATACTGATATAAGTATGATATTATTTCATTACAGGGTTGAGAGAGCCCCGAACTTCTCCGTCCCACATCAAACAAGGAGGACAAACACGATGTCGAACCCGAATCTGGAGCCGAAGGTCAGGGAGCTGCTGGAGCTCAGGCGTATGCGCGAGGAACTGGACGCTGAAATCACCGCTGCCGAGGATGCCATCAAGGCTATCATGGGCGAAGATGAAACCCTCACCGCCGGAGCGTTCAAGGTCAGCTGGAAGGCCGTCACCAGCAGCCGCCTGGACAGCATCGCCCTCAAAAAGGCCATGCCGGAGATCGCCGCCCGTTTCATGAAGCAGACCACGACCCGCCGTTTCTCCATCAACTGAAGCGCCGGAACACCTACCACAGCATTCCGGCAAGCCACCCTGAACCACCACGAACAGGGGAGCAAATCTATTCTACCACAGGATTTGCTCCCCGACAATCAGGAAAGGAGCAAGTCATGGATATTTACGCAGCCGTCACAGAAAGGATCATGGCCCAGCTGGAAGCCGGACAGATCCCCTGGCAGAAGCCCTGGGTTGCAGCGGGGCAGGCTGTCAGCCACGTCACAGGCAGGCCCTATTCCCTGCTGAATCAGATGCTCCTGGGGCAGCCCGGGGAATACGTCACCTTCCATCAGTGCATGGCCGAGGGCGGCCACGTCAGGAAGGGCGAAAAGGCCAGCATAGTAGTCTTCTGGAAGTTTATCGAGCAGGAGGATGAAACCACCGGCGAAACGAAACAGATTCCCTTCCTGCGGTATTACAGCGTTTTCCACCTCTCCCAGTGCGAAAGCCTGACAGCCAGGTACACGCCACGGCTTCCCAATGCCGCGCATGCCGATCAGCAGGCAGAAGCCGTGATGGCCAGTTATGTGCAGCGCAGCGGCGTGACGATCCACCACCAGGACGGTGACCAGGCTTTCTATCAACCCTCCACCGACAGCATCACCCTGCCCCGCATGGAGCAGTTCACCTCCACCACCGCCTATTACAGCACAGCCTTTCACGAGCTTATCCATAGCACCGGCCACGAAAAGCGGTTGAACCGGCTGAACCATAATCTGTATCCTTGCTGGTTTACAGAAGGTTCAGTTTTTGCATTGCCAGTGTCATGCCATAGTAGTACATGGCAGTTAATGATTCTTGGCGTTGAATGGGAGCAGCCGATGAAGCAGATTCCACAAATGGCTGCTTGGCGAGGTCAGCTACTTTTTGAAGATGTTGGCGCAGTGCCTTATCATCGTTGAAATGCAGCTGCTTAACAACATACTCATCAACATAATTAAACCCGCAAACGTCTTCGATCATATAGATAAGGCCACGTGAGCGAAGCGCTTCCCAGTCCTTATGGCACAAATACGCGTCTGCCATGGCAACGTACGCACACCACGCAAGGGCGAGATAGAACGACTTGCTGTGATTCTCGTCATCATTGTCGACAAGCTTCTGCATACGCCAATCTACTGCAAGCGCGGTATCTTCAGCGGAATAGAGAAGCTCATACATCAGTGGATACTTCTCACAATCGCTAATCCATCCCTGCTGCTGACCGAAAGCTGCGAGTTCTTTATACAGCTGATGAGCGCGGCACTTTGGAGTGAGCATTCGAGCAAACTCTGATGCATTTGGATCTTCTTTGGGTTCCTCATAGAATCCTGCCCTGAGACGTATTTGCGTTTCAGTCAGCGGAGCAGTCTTCGTGCTATTCTGAGTATCTGAATCATTTTTCTTTTGGAACCATTTGAACATGCTAATACTCCTTTTCTCAAGCAAGTGACTCAAAGGTCAGCAGCTTGTCGCGGTAGTTAACAACCAATCCTCCTATTAGGAAAACGATTAACAGTTTTCTATACAGACCCCCAGAATATGTTATTTCTTTTTTGCGGGATGACGCATTTCTCGATAAAGGAAGTCAGCAAGCGTTGTCATAATTGCATTGTACTTGCTCTGATCCTCGAAGAGGGTGGTATAGGTTTCCTGCGACTCCATGTAGCTGTCCTGGGCTGCAATATTGAATGCCTGAGGGAAGATACTTTCTGCGAAAATCTGCGGATCAGAAGACAATGCCATGTTCGTCAGTTTGGTATCGCCAAGCAGCTTATCAGCCAGGGAACCGATCAAGACCCGGTCGCCATCGGTAAATTCGCCTTTGTACTTCTCGTTGATCCGTTCAATGATCTCATCAAGCGGGTTTTTTTGTTCGGGCGTGCCACCGCTGCTGGGGGTTGCGGGTTCATAGATGCCGCACTCTTCACCAAGGCTGATATCACCGTCGAAAGTTTTCTCCAGCTTGTACATCTCCAGTGTCAGCAGCTCCGCAATATTATCCATCACGACTATCTCCACCGACAGCAGGCCGACGAGGAAAGAGCAGTACACAAACTCACGATGCAGTTCCTTGTCGAACATACGCACAATCTGCGAAACATATTGATACCACTTGCAAAAATTGCGCATGGTTCGGCGAATCTGGTACTGATCGTCCCTGGTCTTTTCCTGATAGCGCTGGACGGCAGGAAGCACTTTGCTGACAAGGAGGCCCTGTGCATCGGCGCTCTGCACGCCCCTTGTGAAGTACACATCGCAGAACGCCTGAATATCGGTATCATCGTAGATCCGATAGGCACGCAGGTCTTTCTCTACCTTGTAGAGGAGGTCAGTGTTGACTTCTTCCTCCAACAGCGTTTCATGGTAGAATACCTGGAAATCGGCTTGCACGTCCTCCTTTTCGTTGGCAAAATCCAGCACGAAGGTATCGTTTTTGCCAGGGCAGGTGCGGTTCAGACGGCTGAGTGTCTGCACGGTCTTCACATTACGCAGCTTCTTATCCACAATCATCGTGTGCAGGAGGGGTTCATCAAAACCCGTCTGATACTTCTCGGCGACAATCAGGATGTTGAAATTGTCATGGAATTCCTGCTTGGTCTGATGCTCCTGAATGTGGCTTCCGTCCGGGCGCACATTGAGGCCGGGTTCCGTATAGGTTTCATCGCCCAGGGTAACCTCACCGGAGAAGGCGACCATGGGCTTTACATCCGTATAGCCGTGTTCCTCCGCATAGCGCTTGACTTCCTTGAAATACAGCACCGCAGCAGGACGGGAAGCTGTGACAACCATCATCTTTCCTTTGCCGTTGATCTTCTGGCGGGTCGTGCTGCGGAAGGTTTCCACGATGATTTCGGACTTCTGACGGATATTCTCCGGGTGGAGCTGCTCGTATTTCTTGATGACCTTGCTTGCGCTGGATGCCGGAACCTCAGGATTGTCCGGTGCGTTCTTCGCAATCTTGAAGCAGGTCTTGTAGGTCATATAGTTTTGCAGAACATCAAGGATGAAGCCTTCCTCAATGGCCTGGTGCATGCTGTAGATATGGAACGGCCTAAAGCTGCCATCCGGCATGGGCACGCCAAACATCTCCAGCGTGGTGTCCTTCGGGGTTGCCGTGAAGGCAAAGAACGAAAGATTGCGGTGCTTGCCATGGGCAACGAGCTCCCTGACCAGCTTGTCCTGCGGGTCAATCCTGTCCTCGGCAATGCCCTCGATTTCCGCATACTCCTTAAGCGCAGGGCCGATATCAGCCAGCGCCGTCTTGAGCTTCAGCGCACTGCTGCCGGTCTGGGAGGAATGGGCTTCGTCGCAGATGATCGCAAAGTTCCGCCCGTTGGCAGCATCGACCTCTTCGTAAATGACAGGAAACTTCTGCAGCGTGGTCACGATGATGCGCGCACCGTTGTTGATGGCGTTCTTGAGATCCTGCGAGTTTTTCCCTTCGCCGATGGTCTCCACGGTGCCCAGCGTGTGGTCAAAGCCGGAGATGGTCGCCTGCAGCTGTGCGTCCAGCACGGTACGGTCGGTGACGACGATGACACTGCTGAAGATCGCCTTGTTCTCACTGTTGTGCAGGGAGGCCAGACGATAGGCCGTCCAGGCAATGGAATTGGACTTGCCGGAACCGGCTGAATGCTGAATCAGATAGTTTCGGCCCGCGCCATTTGCCTTGACATCCGCGACCAGCTTGCGCACCACGTCCAGCTGGTGGTAGCGGGGGAAGATCAGCTTATTACCCTGCAGGCTGATGAACTTTTGAATGATGTCCATCATGCTGTCCGCCTGGAAAACCTGCTTCCACAGGTAATCCGTGGGATACCCATCCGGGTTGGCAGGGTTGCCCTTGCCGCCATCGTTACCGGCGCCGTTGCTGCCCTGGTTGAAGGGCAGGAAGAAGGTCTTATCTCCGGCGAGCTTCGTGGTCATCCACGCCTGGTTCAGGTCAACACAGAAGAACGCCAGAATGCGCTTGTTGAACTGGAAACAGATTTCACGCGGGTCGCGGTCGGTCTTCCATTGCTGCTTGGCGTTTTCCACATTCTGGCCGGTGAACTGGTTCTTCAGCTCAAAGGCAAACACGGGAATACCGTTGACCGCCAGCAGCATATCCACCGAATTATTGTTCACCGCGCTGTAATGCCACTGGCGGATGCAATGGAGGATGTTCTGCCGATAGTTGGCGGCATCGGTTGCATTCAGGGAGGATTCCGGCATGAAGTAGCACACCCGGAAGGCAATGCCCCTGTGCTTGAAGCCGTGGCGCAGCACATCCAGCACGCCCACCATATCGCAGGCATTGTTGAACGCGACGCAGAACTTGCGCTCCGGGTCGACCGCATTCATGCTGACAAAGCGCTGCCAGGCCCGGGGCTGGGTAGCCTGCACAAAGCGGATCAGGGTGGCGGGGTACAGGCCCAGCTTCGGGTCGTAAGCATCGTCGCCATGGGTGTAGCCGCCCGCGGACGACAGGAAGAAGGACTCAATATCGCTCTCAAATCGCTTTTCGGACGTATCGGTTACGGGCATGCGGGTACCTCCTTTTTGCCGGTAACGTACTCGTAAATGAGGGACTTTTTGTAGGCTTCCAGCTCGGTGAGCAGGGCGGATTTCTTGGCGATGAGGGTGTCGAGGGCGGCGCACTTTTCGTCAAGATACGCCGCTATTTCAACCTGCTCATCGTAAGATGGAGAAATGGTCTTAATAGCACCAAAATCTGTTTCCGTCAGAGAACTACGCAGGTTTTTCGACAGGTGAATGAACACTTTCTCATCATCAATAAAGCGCAGAAGATAATCATAGTAGGCATTGTAGTAACCAACATGCACTTTGAAACGGCTATATGCAGGGCTTGTGACACCGTGGTTTCGTACAATGCCTACGCAGCGAGGTGTAACATCAATATCGAACAGACACAGCAACATATCGTCAGGCTCGACATATTGGTAGCCATCAAAGGTTGTAGGCATTTTCCCGCCAGCAGTCAGGTCGCGGACAATGACACCATTCATAGTTAATGAGATGATGTCCTCACCAGCGTAATGCTCACAGATGCTCTTTTCCTTATGCATTACATACTTATGAGGCAAAACCTCCCACCCCTCCGGAATCTCCCCAATCCACTCAATCCCGGAATCCTTCATGGGCCTTGGGCCGCGCACGCCCTTGGTGACAGCCTCGGTGATGACCGCCTGTTTGAGCTTCTTGTATTCCTCAATGGTGGCCTTGGTGCGCTCCATCACAGCGTCAATCTCGGCACAGCGGCGGTCAAGGAAGGCGGCGATGCGATGCTGCTCATCGATAGGTGGCAAGCAAAGTAATAGTTGTTCAAGAGTTCTCATGCCAATATTCTGTTGAGTTCCGAAGGTCCATTTGTTTTCAATCTGCTTTTGATAGGCATCGGATTGAAGGTAGTAGAACATGTATTGGTAATCACTTACTGTTGAGTTAAAGCGAAAAACTGCCAAAGGAGACCAAATGGTGAATGTTCTAGCGGTATCGACTACCGCTACTTTGCCAGTTGTTGCACCGGACTTAATCATCAAAATGTCATGCATGGCAGGAACATACTTTTTACAGCATTCATTATAGTACTCTTCCGAAATAAATCCCCTAATATGGTCAAAGTCAATGCTACCATTACCGCAAGAAACCGCTTCAGCCGAAACGAAAGGAATTCCGTCATCGAATAATTCTGGCGTTTCGTGAGGCCCGTCAGTTATGGGCATTTCTAATGCATATAGCGTTTTAACTCTTTGCCAATGACTTGGAATCTCCCCAATCCACGCAATTCCGGAGTCCTTCATCTGCCGTGCCATGCTCAGCCCTCCTTGTGGAACAGGTTCTGCAGGGACGCAGCAATCTCGTTCTCCAGCCCAATGATGCGCGTCAAGATGGCGTCCGAGGCTTCCGGCGCCTGGTACTCATAGAAGTACCGCGTCATGGGAATCTCGTAGCCCACCTTCGTCTTGATGCGGTCAATCCACGCGTCCGGCGCGTAGGGCAGCACCTCCCGGGCGAAGTAGGCGTCAATGTCCTCGGTCAGGGGCACGTTCTCCGTGTCCCGGCGGGCGGCGTCGGGGACGGGCTTGCCCTTCTTCAGCACAGGCTTGCCGTCCTCGCCCAGCAGCGGGCGCTCCACCACGATTTTGCTGTAGCCAAATTCGGCTGTGTCGAAAATCTTGCTCTCACAGTACACGCCGTTCTTGTCCCCGTAGATGCCGCCGTCCTCAAAGGCAGCATAGGCCTGCACAATCAGTGCGCGGTCGGCATCAGCGATGTCATTGCGCTTGGTGCCGATGGACTTGCGCCGGGGCGTAAAGCAGTGGGATGCGTCAATCAGCTGCACCCTGCCGACCCGGCTGGCAGGCTTGTTCTTGTTGAGAATCCATATGTAGGTGCTGATGCCCGTGTTCATGAACATATCGGTGGACAGCTGAATGATACAGTCCAGCCAGTCGTTCTCCAGAATGTAGCGGCGGATTTCGGACGGGCCGGAGCCCGCGTCGCCGGAGAACAGGGGCGAGCCGTTCTGAATGATCGCCATCTTGCCCTTGGCGTCCAGCTTCTTCAGGCCGTTGAGCACAAACAGCTGCTGCCCGTCGGAAATCTTGGGCAGACCGGGGGCAAAGCGGCCGTCCTCACCCCTGGCGGCTTCAGCCTCCACGGCCTTCTGCTCACGCTTCCAGTCAATACCGAAGGGCGGGTTGGAAATGATATAGCGGAAGGTATAGTTCGGGAATTTGTCTTCGCTGAGGGTATCGCCAAACCGCATGTTGTCCGGGTTGCCGCCGCGGATCATCATGTCTGCCTTGGCAATGGCGAAGGTGGACGGGTTGAACTCCTGGCCGAAGCAGGTGACCTCCATTTCCGGATTGACATCGTGAATGCGTTCTTCCATACAGCTGAGCATCTGACTGGTGCCCATGGTCATATCGTAGACTGTGATGTTTTCCTGCTTGCTCAGGTCAGCGCCGGAAAGGAGCAGGTCGGTCATCAGGTAGATAATATCGCGGCTGGTGAAGTGCGCTCCGGCTTCCTCGCCAAAGGATTCGGAGAAGCGGCGAACCAGATCCTCAAAGATGTAGCCGCAATCAACCGCACTGATCTTGTCCGGGCCAAGATAACCCTTCTGGGAGGCAAACTCCTTGATGACCAGATAGAGGGTGTTGCTCTCCACCATGCGCTTGATGATGTTGTCAAAATCAAACTTGGCCAGAACGTCCTGCACGTTGGCAGAGAAGCCGTTCAGATAATCGCGGAAATTGCTTTCGATATTTTCCGGATCGGCCAGCAGGCGTTCAAAGGTGAATTTGCTGGTGTTGTAAAACTGATAACCGGATGCACGGCGAAGAAAGCCGTCAATCACAGCCAGCTTCCTGACCTTTTCGTACTGCTCCAGCACCGCCTGATGCGTGGGCAGAAGGCAGTCGTGGAAACGCTTCACAACGGTCATCGGCAAAATGACCAGACCGTATTCATGCGGCTTGAAGGGGCCGCGCAGCAGGTCGGCTACGTTCCAGATCACGGTTGCCTTTTCTGCAATATTGACACCGACTGCGGTAAACCTGTCATGACTCATGTGTTGATACTTCCTTCCAGTTGCGTTCGATAGACACGGTGGCCTTCTTCCGAGAACCTGTTTGACCATTGCAGACACGCAGGTCATAACAGATCAGATATTGGCGCTTTTTCCGCTCTTGACCCATTGATCCAGCTCTGTTTTTTGAAATTTCCAAAGCCGACCAATCTTGTGTGCCGGGATTTTGACGGCCTCTTTTTTCAGCCAGCTACGCAGGGTGATCACACTCACGTTGAGGAATGACGCTGCCTCTTCAATACCAATATAGTTTTCGGGGGTCTGTTCAGACATATCGACGCCTCCTCCAATAGGAACCAAATTTCTCCCCCCATTATAGTATATATGCTGTTATTTTTTCAATATCTACCAGCCTTTTCATGATATTGAATGATATTGATGGAAAAAATGAAAAGCGCCTTCATGACGAAAGCGCTCTGCATATGCCGAAGATTATATTCGGGGGGCTAAAAAGGATTCATTGGATTACTTGGCGGCATCCGTTCCTTTGGGCATACTCCACCGTGGGCTTCATCCCGCCTATCAATGCAGCGCTTTGCCTCATGATCGTGATCCATCTGCGAATCCCTGCTGTTTTCTTATTGCCGGATTGGCTGCATAAATCGCTGCTTTGAATTATGATGCATGACCGGCACATGACAAGGAACTTCTCGTCTGCTCTGCCGGAGCGCAGACGATCGAACGATCCTCTTGGTGGCAGCCAGGGGGGATTTTGCACATCCTTTATAAACAAATTCAAATCCCCCCTCATTCATTCGTCTGCACGATAATAAAGTTGGTTTCCTTCTTTTTGGAGTGTGATGTGGTTGCCATTTCATAACCATAGCATTTGAGCAGCGTTTGAAGGTTTTTGCGGTTTTCACCCAGCAGTGCGTTGAGCTCCTTCAGGATCACAGCACGCTCCAGCCCGGATATCTTCTCGGCGCCCAAGTAGCCCTTTTCACGCAGGTAATCCTCCACGATCTTCCGCTTGTCTGCCATGGGCTGCGCTTGACGGGACACTGTGCACGGGATGCCAGGATACCATTCCTGGGCCAGCCTGATGAGTCCCCCCACTTCCTGCCTTGCTCGCTCAAAGCGCTCATTCTGCTGCGCATAGTAGCGCTTGCTCAGCTCTCTTTCAGGATAAAACACAAAGCGGTCTGTGAAATAATCATATCGGACATACGGGAACTTCTCATGGATATACTCGATATACTCCTTCCGATCCTGATGCTTCAGTACTGTCTCACAGCGATCCGCCTCGTCAGGATCAAAGTCCGTCGCCCTGCAGATCTCCCTGAATTTCCGATTGATGGCTTCAAGAAAATCGTCGCGCCTGGCCAGCTCAGCCTCGTACCGGCTCTCCTTCTCCGGATACTGCACACCGTCCACGACAACATACAGCGTCTTCACACCACGCCTGACTCTGCCTGCCATCTGCACAATGTCAATGTCAACCCGGGTTTCCACGAACATGGCCTCAATATCATCGTTTCGGATGTTGATGCCTTCCTTGTTGCGGGACGTTGTCAGGAAGGCCGTCACATCATCCGGGAGCCTCTGTTCGACGGCAAGCTTGTTCTTCACCTCCATCATGCGACGGTAGGCTGTGGGCTTGGTTTCTTTCAGATTGTTCTGCTTTTCAGCATCCGAAAAGGACACAACCACCTTGTCCGGCATCACATCCAGCATCCTGAGCATCGGGTTGATATGATTGTAAAAAGCGATGAACTTCTCGCCTTTCTGCAGCATCGCTTTCTGCATGCCCTCTGCCTCTTCCGCCGTAATAAAGCAGATGCTCGCGGGCGTAACATTCTCGCATCGCTCCATCAGATCGACTTTGTGTGCTTCTTCAAATAGCGGAATGCCCTCCAGAATCTGCGGCGATCCCGTCATGACGATCACCTTGCACGCCTTGTTCTCTTCCAGCGTTTTCTCGATCAGACGGCGCACATAAAACGGGGCGCTTTGATAGGATGCATCCGCCAGCAGCGAATGGACTTCATCGATGACGATCATGTCAAACCGACGCCATGGATGTGTCGCCGCCTCTCCGGGCATATAGTTCTTCATGATGGAATGCTCGACCTTGGCATTCGTCAGCACAGCAGACTGTTCGTACACCTGCGGCTCTCCCCACCCGCTGAGGGAGGGCAGGCTAATGACGGGAGCATCATACCGGTTCTCATATTTGGGGTCATTGGCCATCCAGTCGGGCAAAAACGTGCTCATCAGAATGAGCGGATCATAAACAACATCTGCCCGTTCAAGCTGCTCTTCCACCTTGGCCCGCCTGGAGGAGATCAGCAGGATGTTCTTTGGCTTCACACAGGTTGTTTCAGATGCATTGCCCTGGTTCGCGATGAATCCGTTCTGAACAAGACGATCAATCAGGGTGTTCTTTCCGCTTCCAACGCCTGCATAGATTTTGATAAACGAATAGGGTTCAATGTCATGATCGTAATCAATCACCTCAGAGAGGTACCGTCCCTGCTTCTGCTCACTCAACGTGCCTGCCTCCTTCAACTGTCGTCGGTTAATATGTATATAGCACATGCAGGAGTCCATTTCAACCATTTGAGCCAAACAGGGGGCATGGAGTTTGGTTGGTTCTTCACAGGTTGGACAGCACGCCTGTCTTCTGCGCCTTCATCAGCACCTGATCGTCCCTGATTCCTTCAAGGTATCGCTGGGTGATGGACACGCTCTCATGCCCCATCAGCCTCGATAAGCTGTAAAGATCAAGCCCGTTTTTGAGCTGAAGATGGGCAAAGGTGTGCCTGCATGTGTGAGGGGAGATTCTGATGTTGCAGTTGACGCCTGTTTCCTGAGCGGCTTTCTTCATGAACTTGGTTATGCCTTCTTGCGTCAGCTGCCTGCCGCGATGGGAGACGAACAAATACTTTTCAGGCAGCTTGCCCTCAAAATAGCTCTCCCTGACCATCTGGTACTGCATCAAAGTCTTGGCGAGGTAGGGCGAGACAGGAACCAACCGTTCCTTGTTGCCCTTCCCATGAACAATGATGTGATCCTCGCGAACCTGATGGGGACAGAGCGTTGTGACTTCAGACAGCCGCATGCCTGTGTCAAAGAACATGGCGAGGATGGCTCTGTTGCGAATGCTCAGAAAGGTTCGCCCGGAGAAGTGATTCAGCAGCTTGCGAATCTCTGCCTCTGTGAAGGTGATGATCTTGACCTTGGGTTGCTTCATATTCTTCACATTGGCTGTTGGTCTTTCCTTGATGTGGCCTTCCTTTTTCAGATAGTTGAAAAATGTCTTGAAGACTTTCAGCAAGTCGTTGATATACCTCGCCTTTCTCCCTTTATCATCCATCATGGAGAGAAACTGCTTGATGTGAAAGCTCCTGACTTCCTCGACTTCCCTGACCTGGAAGTCCTGTTCCAGATACCTCTGCAGATACCTGAGCTGCTTCTGATAATTACCGATGGTCTTGGCTGACAGCTTCCTTACCTTGCAGTCAAAGCTGTACTCGGTGATGGCATCCGAAAAGTGCATACAAAAACCCCCTTCTTCCGCCTGCGAACAGTTGGAAAAAGGGGGAAATGTTTATCGTACCAGCGTCAGGCATAACCAGGTATGCCTACGGGTCTGCTTCAACATTTTTCGTACCCGGAGAACCGCGCCTCATCAGCCCAGCCCCCGCAAAGCCTTGTAATTCCTGAATTACAGCTCAGCGAAGTACTTGATGGTGCGAACCATCTGGGAGGTGTAGCTGTTCTCGTTGTCGTACCAGGACACAACCTGCACCTGGTAGGTCTCGTCATCCAGCTTGGCAACCATGGTCTGGGTGGCGTCGAACAGGGAGCCGAACTTCATGCCGATCACGTCGGAGGAGACGATGGGCTCCACGTTGTAGCCGAAGGACTCGGAAGCCTGGGCCTTCATGGCGGCGTTCACAGCGTCCACGGTCACGTCCTTGCCCTTGACCACAGCCACCAGGATGGTGGTGGAGCCGGTGCACACGGGCACGCGCTGGGCGGAGCCGATCAGCTTGCCGTTCAGCTCGGGGATGACCAGGCCGATGGCCTTGGCAGCGCCGGTGGAGTTGGGAACGATGTTCTGCGCGCCAGCGCGGGCACGGCGCAGGTCGCCCTTGCGATGGGGGCCGTCCAGGATCATCTGGTCACCGGTGTAAGCATGCACGGTGGTCATGATGCCGCTCTGGATGGGGAAGGCGTCGTTCAGCGCCTTGGCCATGGGAGCCAGGCAGTTGGTGGTGCAGCTGGCGGCGGAGATGATCTGGTCTTCCGCGGTCAGGGTCTCGTTGTTCACGTTGTAAACGATGGTCTTCAGATCCTTGCCGGCGGGGGCAGAGATGACGACCTTCTTGGCGCCGGCGGTGATGTGCGCCATGGCCTTGTCCTTGGAGCAGTAGAAGCCGGTGCACTCCAGCACAACGTCAACGCCCAGCTGGCCCCAGGGAGCGTCAGCAGCGTTCTTCTCGGCGTAGATCTTGATCTCCTTGCCGTCGACGATGATGGAATCCTCGGTGGACTCCACGGTGTGCAGGTTCTCACCGATGTGGCCGCAGTAAGCGCCCTGAGCGGTGTCGTACTTCAGCAGGTGGGCCAGCATGGCGGGAGAGGTCAGGTCGTTGATGGCGACCACTTCGTAGCCCTCAGCGCCGAACATCTGCCGGAAAGCCAGACGGCCAATGCGGCCAAAACCATTGATAGCAACCTTGACGGACATTGGATGATACCTCCTTCAATTTCACTACACGGGGTTTCCCATCCAATATTGTACCCAATTTCGTCCTGTTTTGCAAGGGGGTACGGCTGATATTCGGCTCCTTTTGCAAAAAACTTCACAAGCGGGGGAGATATACGCCTGCTGGAAGCATATGGTGACAACACGCGCGATTGCTGGATAAAATTGTTCTCTGAGTACATTGACAGGCGAAATGGGGAATTGTAGAATATGTAAATGTAATAGGAAAGAAGGCGTCCGTCGCAGGCTGGACGCCGAATACAGGCCGACCGGGAATGGCGGCCGGGAGTACAGGGGGAAACCGGGATGAAGAGGAAGATTCTGCTGGCGCTGGGTCTGGTGCTGGCGCTGACGCTGGGCGTGTCTGCGGCGCTGGCGGAGAACCAGGCGAAGATCGGGACGACAGAATATGCGACCTTCGACGAGGCCGTGGCGGCTGCGGCCGATGGCGATACCATCGAGCTGCTGGCGGATACCACGACGGTGAATGGTATTGGCATCGGAGGAAAGACACTGACCATCGATGGCAAGGGCCATAAGCTTGATTTCAACACTTATGGTATTTATCTTGCCAAAGGAACAGTTCCTGCAGTGTTGACTTTCGAGAACTGCGATATAGTGATGAATCCTGTTCAAGGTACGCCTACGGTCTGGGGTGAAAGGTATTCCTGGGCAGAGATTGTCATCAATTTTGATTGCGTGCTGAACCTGAAGAAGTCCACGTTCCAAATGGAAGGTGGGGACGGTCTGCCGGGTACCGGTGTGTACTATCATGAAGGCTCCAAGGTGAACCTGGATCAGTCCAGCATGGTTGTCAAGAACATGAAGAGCAATGCGTTCAGTGCAGATGTAAAAGATGAAGGTAAGGTTTATACATCTGAACTGAATGTACTGAATGGTTCCCGTCTGGAAACCTCGGGCTGCTATGCGGGGTTGACGGCTGCTCTGCAGATTACGGTTGACGCTTCTACCCTGATCAACAGCAACCAGCGCGGGAACGCTTCCAACGGTGCTGACTACTATATCAGCAACGGTTCTGTTGTTGATATCAGCGGTAATGGCTCCAACGGCATGTCTGCACGCCATATTACCATTTCCAATTCCACCCTGACCTGCAACAACAATGGCCTGCGCGGCATCATCTTCTACGGGAAGGGCGAATTCCTGAATTCGCAGGTGACAATTACCGGTACAAAGGGAAAAAGCTACTGGTGCGCAGGTATGCGCCTGTCCTCTTCGTCTGCGACGGGCTTCGTTGACAAGAAGACCAGGCTGACCATTCGCGATAATCCCGTGACGGGTCTGTTCCTGGATGCGGGTGCTCAGTTCACTGTTGAGGAAGGCGCGGACGTTCTCATTACCTGCAATTATGCCGAGCAGGCAAATTGCACGACGGAGAAGGAGCTTGCCCGCAAGGGAGGCGGCATCGTTGTGCGGAGCGGTGCTGAGGCCGTGCTGTCCGTGTCCACGAAGCTGTACAATAACCACGCGAAGCTGATGGGTGATGACATCTATGTTGAAGATGGCGGTACCATCACCTTCGGCAAGACCGGCGAGAACTGGAAGCTGGACGGCGGTCCTGACTGCTACGGCGCGATCCACGCCATCGATGGCTGGTACGAGGACGGCCTGAACAACAAGGGCCTCCGCTGGAACGCCGACGCCGAGGATGCAGCCGACCGCTATATCCACTGGTATGATTGCGGCACCTATCAGGGCACCCTTGCCCTGAAGGCTGCGCACGACGTGATCCCCGAGCCCGTCGTGCCTGAAGAGCCTGAAGTGCCCGTCGAGCCTGTCACGCCTCCCCAGACCGGCGACAACAGCACGCCTCTGGCCTGGCTGTGCGTGCTGCTGGCCTGCGCTGCGTGCCTGACCGTGCTGCGGTTCAGCCGCAAGCGCCGCGCATAATCTCCACGGTGAATTCCCAGGGCCGCAGCGCCGCCATACCGCGCTGTGGCCCTCTTTATTTTCGCAGGCAGCAAGAGTTCATGCACCTGACGTCGAATCCATTCCCATGCAAAGGAGGTTTGCCCATGCGCAACAGGGATGACTGGGACGAGTCCGACGGCCTGGAGGTGCCGGGCCAGGTGCACCGCACCTACCGCTCCTCCCGCCGGAAGAAAAAGCCCCGCCTGAATCCGCGGCTGCTCCTCATGCTGGTCTGCGTGGCGGTGGGCGTGGTGGCGCTGGTGCAGCTGATCGGCTGGGCCGGGCGGGCCGTTTCCACCTGGCAGACCAACCGGGAACTCCAGGCCATGCGGGATGAATCCGCCCGGCAGGCTTCCGCCGTGACGCAGGCGCCCTTCATGACCCCCTACGCCCAGTCGGAAGCCACCGCCACGCCCGTGGGAACCGCCGCACCCCAGCGTACCCCTGTGCAGCTGGTGACCGTCACACCCCTGCCTGCGGACAGGATCTTCCACCAGCAGGCGGGTGAAATGCTCCCCGAGATGCAGACCCTCTATCAGAAGAACAAGGATCTCGTCGGCTGGCTGACCATTCCCGGCGTGGTGGATCTCCCCGTGGTCTACCGGGACAACAGCTACTATCTCTATCGTGATTTCTACAGGAAGGACAGCAAAAGCGGCACGCTCTTTCTGGATGAGCATCATCCGCTGAAGAACACCACCCAACATCTGGTGATCCACGGGCACAACATGACCGACGGCAGCATGTTTGGCCTGCTGCCCCATTACAGGGACAAAGCCTACGTGCTGGAGCACGGCGTTGTCACCTTCAGCACCCTGTACGAGAAGGAAACCTACGCGGTGGTTGCCGTGGCGATCACACCGGAGGACATGACCCGCCCGAACGCCATCCCCTATATCGGCATGACCACCTTCAGCAGCGAGGCGGCCCTTTCCTATTATATGGACAAGGTGCGTGCAGGCGCGCTGTACAATATCTACCTGGACGTGAAATCCACCGATGCGCTGCTGACGCTCTCCACCTGCCTGGGCGACGACCGGCTGCTGCTGGTCTGCCGCCGGCTGCGGGCGGGGGAAACCGAGTCGGAGGTCAGGCGGATTCAGCGGCTGAGCATTGAGTAAGGAGAGAACAAGATGAAGCTGTTCCAAGAGGGCAAGCCGGTTTACCGGGCGAATTTCCACCTGCACACCACCCGCAGCGACGGCCGCCGCACCCCGGAGGAGGCTGCCGCACTGTACCGGCGCATGGGCTATGACATCCTGGCCATCACCGACCACCGGAAGGTCACGGAGATTGCCGCGCCGGAGGGCTTGCTGCTGGTGCCCGGCATCGAGCTGGACTTCATGCTGAAAACCCAGGCCGTGCATCTGCTGGGCATCGGCGTGGACGGGCGGATCATCCACCGCTGGCAGCCCATGGGCACGCCCCAGCAGGCCATCGACGATATCCGCGCCTGCGGCGGCCGGGTGATCCTGGCTCATCCTGCCTGGTCGCTGAACACGCCGGAAACCATGGCCGCCATGACGGGCCTGTCCGCTGTGGAGGTGTGGAACAGTGTTTCCGCCCCGCCCCTGAATGCCGGCCGGGCGGACTCCTCCTCCCTGCTGGATGTGACCGCCGCCCTGGGCCGCCCGCTGCCCTTCGTCGCCAATGACGATACGCATGTCTATGGCGCGGAGGTGGCCCTGGGCTGGACGATGATCCAGGCGGACGCGCTGACCGTCCCCGCCGTGCTGGACGCCCTGGACCGGGGCAGCTTCTACGCCACCCAGGGGCCAGCCATTCACCAGCTGGAAATCGAGGATGGGCAGATGCGGGTGACGTGCTCCCCGGCGGACAGGATCATCTTCTACTCCAATCAGGTCTGGGTGGAGGGCCGTACCCGCATGGGCAAGGGCATGACGGAATCTGTCTACGACATCCAGCCGGGGGATCATTTCGTCCGTGTCCAGGTGACCGATGCCGAAGGAAAGCATGCCTGGTCAAGCGCATATGCAGTATAAACACGAACATTGACGGAAGGAATGCGGGCTAAAGTCCGATCTTAAACCCGAACACGTCACAGATTCGTAATATATGCGTTCGTCTATTGCGAAGAAGCAAAAAATGTTGAGAAAAAATTAAAAAAACGCTTGACAATTCCGGCAAACGGTGGTATTATATCTAAGCTGACTCGCGAGAGCGGCCAGCACCGAACCTTGAAAACGATACAGAAACAACAACGCAAAGGAAAGACAGTAATTCCGAATGAGTAGAGATCGAGCCGGGAGACCGGTGAGACGATAAAGGATTAAAC
>JAXEEE010000170.1:0-18462 GCA_034104265.1 Eubacteriales bacterium
TAGGTCTGGGGCTGGCACAATACCACCCGCGCGTCCCCCATGGGAACCTCCGCCAGCAGGCCGTCCAGCTTCTTTTTGTTCACTGGGGCGTTCCATCGGGCGGAGAGAATGTCCGTCACCTCGAAGCCGGCGTTGTGCCGGGTGTGAGCGTACTGCGTGCCCGGGTTACCCAGGCCAACTACCAGATAGGTTTCCTTGTCCATTGCGTTCAGCCTCAATTCAGTTGAAAATGCTGCTCCAGCAGCCGGAGGGTATCCTCGGGGGTGCGGCGCTCGTCCCGCATGAGGGTGAAAAAGCCGCTGCGCAGGAAGGCTTCCATCACCTCAGGGCTGTTGATTTTCTCCAGGCAGGCCCGGAAGTTGGCCAGCACCGCTGGCGCGCCGGGCATCTGTTCCATGGTGCGCAGGAGAAACTGCTTCTCCGGGTCGCTGCGATCGAAGAAGCGGCTTACCGAGGTTTCCGGCGGGCTGAGCATGATGGCCACATGATCCGGCTCGGCAATGCGCCGCAGGATGTCGATGGGGATGTTGGTGTCCACGAACACCGGGCGGTCGTCCTCCGCCGTCAGACGGATGAGCAGCGCGATCTCCAGCTCCGCCGCTTCCCGGGCGCTGCCCTCGATCCACGCGGCGTATGCTTCCGGCGTGCGGCGCAGGAACTCGTTCCACCCGCTCATGGTTCGGAAATAGCACAGGTTGGGGTATTCCTCCGGTGACAGATCCTCCTGCAGGGCCATATGGTAGTTTTCACCACAGAAGATTCCGCCATGCTTTTCGGAAAGCATCCGCACCATGGTGGATTTCCCGGCGTAGGCGGTGCCGTTGATGAAATATACCCGGCGGAGCAGCTTCCGCAGCAGGCTGTCATGCAGGGTGACGGGCATGGTTCCTCCCAAAAACGCGGCTATGCGGAGAAGCCCTGCAGGGGCCCCTCCGCGATGGTACGGGTGAAATGGATTCCTCCGCGCCTTAGCCCAGGAGCCAGGGGGCGGGGGTGACGGTGGCGGTTTCCGGCTCGTCGTGGGAGATGTCCAGGATCATCAGGCTCTTCTCCCCGGCGACGCGCTTCTTTTCCGGTGCGGAGGTGGCCATGACAAAGCCCATGCCCACCACGGTCACGCCGAACTCGTGCATCAGGTCGCACATGCCCTTGGCGGTGCCGCCGCCCTTGAGAAAATCGTCCACGATCAGCGCGCGCTGACCCTCCCGGACGGCCCGGCGGGACAGGGACATGGTCTCAATGCTGCCCTTGGAGCCGGAGACGTAGTTGATGTTCACCGCGGGGCCCTCGTACACCTTGGAGGAGCGGCGGGCGATGACCAGCGGCACCCCCAGGGACGTGGCGGTGGAGAAGGCCACCGGGATGCCCTTGGTCTCCATGGTGAGGACGAAGTCCGGCGCGGCTGCGGTGTACTCCGTGGCGAGGATGTCGCCCATGCGGCGGACGATGTCCGGGGTGGAGAGAATATCGGAATAGTACAGGAAGCCGCCGGGCAGCACCCGCTCCGTGCCGGAGAGGGAATCGCACAGATCGGAGATGAAGCTCCGGGCGCTCTCCCGGGTCACGCCGCAGCGATAGCGTACGCCGCCGGCCGCGCCGGTCACCGTCTCCAATTCGCCCAGGCCGAACTGCTTCACCACGTCCCGGAGGATGTCGATGTCCTCGCTCATGGTGGACTTGGCTGCGCCGAACAGGTCGCAGAAGTAGGAGAGGGTGAAAATACGGTTGGGCGCATCAGAAAGAATTTTCATCATGGCGCTCATGCGCTCGTTGCGGCGGATTTTTTCCACGGAAAGTCGCTCCTTACCCAGATAGTCAGATTCCAAGAGAGAATCCAGAGCATTATAGCACAACTCCGCGAATGAATAAAGCCACCCGGAGAAGAAAAGTTCGTCTTTTCACTGTATTTTTACAATTCATTTCGCAGCGAAAAATCCGAACGTTAGACTGGCGCGTGCTTCAGGGCAGAGGCGATCATGTCGCGCAGAGGATGGCAGCAGATGCTCCAGCGGCTCAGGCACCATCTCGCCAGCCGCTCGTCCGGGAGGGTCAGCAGCAGCAGGATGGAGGGCTGCTCGGGCGCGTCCTGCAGGGTCAGCAGCCACTCGGCCCGGCTGGCCTGCTGCAGGGCGGGAGCGTCGCCCCCGGGAACGGGCGCGTCGGGGGAGAAGCCCTCCATCAGCGCGGAGGTCACCTGCTGGTAGACCTGCTGGGCGGCGTACTGCCAGCGCTGCTCCAGATAATTGTCAGGCAGATCATCCCCCAGCATGGTCACGTCCAGCAGCACCGCAGCGCCCTCCAGCAGGCGCAGGCGCACGCCGCTGCGGCCGTCCGGGCCGCTGCAGGCCTCGGCGGGGGTCATCTGCTCGGTGCGGAAGCGCTCCCGCCAGGCGGGGGCCTCCCGGTCGATGAGGCTGCGGCGGCTGCCGGGGATGCGCCGGGTGAAGCTCTCCAGAGTAAAGGCGCCCTCCGGGGTGGTCTCCAGCAGGCTGCCCAGGGGATGGGCGCTGCCGGCAATCTGCCCCTGCTCCTCCATGTCGCGCAGGCTCAGGTGCATGGTGAAGTAGTTCATCAGGTCCAGCTGCGTCAGGAACTGGCTCAGCTGCATGCCGGTCACTGGCCCCAGGGCGCGCAGGGCGTAGAGGATGACCAGCTTGTTTTCCATTTCGGGAATGCGTCGGCGCTCCATGGCGGCTCCTTTCGCACAGGGTGCACAAATCCCCTCAAACTTGCGCTTGAGGGGCTTGAAAACAACGGGGTGAAGGCTCTCCACGGGCAATAAGGCCATGCCAAAAGCCCTCTGCAGGGGGTCAGCCATGGCAGGGGCGGGGGAGCCTTCGGAGGGCAGGCGGATGCTCAGGCCAGGAAGGGCTTGATGTCGCTCATCAGGTCGTCACAGTCGTCGGCGTAGATTTCCAGGGTGATGGGCTTGCTCAGATCCAGGGAGAAGATGCCCAGGATGGACTTGGCGTCCACCACATGGCGGCCGGCGCGCAGATCCATGTCATAGGGATAACGGTTGACCATGTTGACAAAGGTCTTGACGTTCTCGGCCAGGCTCAGCTTGATATTGACGGACTTCATGCTTGACGCACCTCCATATCGCATTGGTACCAATATAGTATACCATTTTCTGCGGGAAATAGCAAGCGAATCCCAGGAGCGGGATGGTAAAATTCATGTGTGGCGGACGCGGAAATGGTGGTGGGAGAGCGCGCAGCGGGTGGATTTTAGCCGCGCGGTGTGGTATACTGGATCTTGACGCAAAAGACGCAGAGCCTGCGGGCAAGGAGCTGATACGGGCATGGAGCAGGTGGAGGCCAGCATCCTGGGGACGGTGTACCGCAATGCGGACAATGGCTACAGCGTGGTCATGGCCCGCATGGGGCGGAGCGAGATCACCGTGGTGGGCACCCTGCCCGAGCTGACCCAGGGCGAGCAGGCGGTGTTCACCGGGGAATGGGTGGAGCATCCGCAATACGGCCGGCAGCTGAAGTGCACCGGCTGTACCCTCATGCAGCCCACCACCCTCCTGGGCATCGAGCGGTACCTGGGCAGCGGGCTGATCAAGGGCGTGGGCCCCTCCACGGCCAAGCTGATCGTGCACCACTTCGGCGAGGAGACCCTCACCGTCCTCAGCGAGCATCCCGAGCGGCTGCAGGAGATCCCCAAGATGGGCAAGAAGCGCTGGGTTCAGATTGCCGAGGCCTTCCGCGAGCAGCAGACCGCCCGGGAGGCCATGGTGTTCCTGCAGACCTACGGCGTGCCCGCCACCCTGGCGGTGAAGATCAGCAAGCTCTACGGCGAGCGCACCCCGGCGGTGATCCGGCAGAACCCCTACCGGCTGTGCGAGGATCTGGAGGGCGTGGGCTTCCTCACCGCGGACAGGATCGGCGCGGCCCTGGGCGTTCCCCCGGACAGCGAGGGCCGCATCCAGGCCGCCATGAAGTATGTGCTCAAGGACGCGGCGGCGGCCATGGGGCATGTATACCTGCCCCGGGCGGAGCTGGCCCGCAAGAGCGCCCAGCTGCTGAAGGTGCCCGAGGACATGTGCCAGCGGCAGATTGACCAGCTGGGCCTGACCCGGGAGCTGGTGATGAACGAGGGCGCGGCGGAGGAGGGCCAGCGGGTCTATCTGCCCCAGTATGATTCCGCCGAGCGGGAGGTGGCCACCCGCCTGTGCGAGCTGATGGCCTCCCTGGCCCCGGTGAAGAGCCAGGGCGCAAACAGGGCCATCGACAGCTTCGAGAAGAGCCGGGATATCCGCTTCAGCCCCCGGCAGCGCCAGGCCATCATCTCCGCCCTGGAGACAGGGGTGCTGGTGATCACCGGCGGCCCCGGCACGGGCAAGACCACCATCATCAACTGCATCATCAGCCTTCTGTCCCACGAGGGGGACGTGGTGCTGTGCGCGCCCACGGGCCGGGCGGCCAAGCGCATGACCGAGGCCACGGGCTTCGAGGCCAAGACCATCCACCGCCTGCTGGAGTACGACGGGGACAGCGGCAATTTCTCCCGCAACCAGGACGAGCCCATCGAGGGCGACTGCATCATTGTGGACGAAACGTCCATGGTGGATCTGATGCTGATGCGGGCGCTGCTTCGCGCGGTGGAGCCGGGGACGCGGCTATTGCTGGTGGGGGACGCGGATCAGCTGCCCTCGGTGGGGGCGGGCAACGTGCTGGGGGATATCCTGCTGAGCGGCATTGTCCCCCATGTGCGCCTGACGGACATCTTCCGCCAGAGCGAGCAGAGCCGCATTGTCGTCAACGCCCACCGGATCAACCGGGGCGAGATGCCCCTGCTCAACGAGAAGGGCACAGACTTCTTCTTCGAGCGCAGGGAGTACTTCCGGGACGCGGCGCAGAGCATCGTTCAGCTGGTGACGGGGCGGCTGCCCAAGTTCCTGGGCGCGCAGCCGGAGGACGCGGCGGAGTTTGCGCTGCGCAACATTCAGGTGCTGGCACCGGCGAAGAAGGGCGAGTGCGGCGTGGTGGCGCTGAACATGCTTCTGCAGTCCGCCCTGAACCCCGCTTCCCCCGATAAGCCCCAGGTGACCTACGGCGAGACGGTGTTCCGCCTGGGGGACAAGGTGATGCAGACCCGCAACGATTACCAGATCGAGTGGCGGAAGGAAACGCCCCGGGGCTGGGAGGACGGCGCGGGCGTGTTCAACGGGGACGTGGGCTTCATCACCGCGGTGGACACGGAGGAGCACAGCCTCACCGTGCTCTATGACGAGGAGCGGGAGGTGGTCTACCAGTCAGCGCAGCTGGAGAACCTCGATCTGGCCTACTGCCTGTCGGTGCACAAGAGCCAGGGCAGCGAGTTCCCGGCGGTGGTGATGCCGGTGGTGGGCGGCCCGCCCATGCTATTGACCCGCAACCTGTTCTACACCGCGCTGACCCGTGCCAGAAGCCTGGTGGTGCTGGTGGGCCGGGAGGAGGTCATCCGGCAGATGGTGGAGAACGACCACATCCTGGGGCGCTACACTGCCCTGAGCGAGCGGCTGCAGATGATGGCGCAGCTGCTGCCCCGGTGAGGCCCGGGGACTGGCTCCGCCGGGCGGATCATTGGCTGATGGCGGCGGTGTATCCCCGCAGGACGCTGTGCCTTTTGTGCGGGGGACTGTCCCATGGCGAAGCCCTGTGCGAAGCGTGCCGGGAACGCCTGGAGGGTGTGCGGCTGACGGGGACGCTGTGTCCCGTGTGCGGGCATCCCATGGAGGACAAGGAATGCCGCTTCTGCCGCGGACGGTCGCCCTGCCGGATGCGCGCGGTGTGGCGGCATGAGGACGCAGCCATGATCCTGATCCACCGGCTGAAGTATCAGGCGGTGGCGGACTGTGCGCTGCCCCTGGCCCGGGGCATGGCGGACATGGCGCGGACCATGAACCTTCCGCCGGACACGGTGGTCACCTGGGTGACCATGCCGCAAAAGCGTCTGAGGGAGCGGGGCATAGATCACGGCCGCGTGCTGGCGGAGGAAACGGCCCGGCTGCTGGGGCTGCCCTGCGAGCGGCTGCTGATCCGCCGCAGCGAGGGTCACACGCAGCACGGCCTGAACCGGGAGGCGCGGCTGAAGAACCTGACGGGCGCCTTTGCCTGCGAGGAAAGGCTCACCCGGCCGGTGCTGCTGGTGGACGATGTGATGACCACCTCCGCCACGGCGCGGAGCTGCGCGTCATGCCTCAAGGCGGCGGGCGCGCCGGAGGTTGTGGTGATTACCGCGACCCAGGCCGGGAGATGAGCGGCTCTCCCCGGCATACAATCTGAAGGAACGAAGGATACGGAGGAGGAAGACTGATGCCGAAGCTGATCGGGCACAATGTGGTGCTGCGCCCTTACCGGCAGGAGGACCGGGAGCACATCGCGGCCTGGGCCAATGATGAGGAAACCACCCGGTACCTGAGCGGAATCTTCGACCTGCCCTACACGGCGCGCAACGCCGACGATTACCTGGCCATGGTCATGGCCGGGAGCCCGGGCAAGGCTGCCTTCGTCATTGCAGACGCGGAGACGGAGGGGTATCTGGGGCAGATTGACCTGATGGACATCGACCGGCGGAACCGCTCGGCTACGCTGGGCATCCTGCTGGCCCGGGAGAAGAGCCGCGGGCGGGGCCTGGGCCGGGAGGCCATCGGGCTGATCTGCCGCTACGGCTTCAGGACGCTGGGGCTGAACCGGATTGAGCTGACCGTCATGGCGGACAATATCCGGGCGGAGCGGTGCTATGCGGCCTGCGGGTTTCAGGTGGAGGGCGTGCGCCGCCAGGCGGACTGGCACGACGGGGCCTTCCGGGATGTGAAGGTGATGGCGCTGCTTCGGGAGGACTACGACAGAATGGAGGTTGGCGGGCATGTTTGAGGGACGGCTGGTGCGTCTGCGGGCCTTTGAGCAGGGGGATCTGGACGCGAATCACGCCTTTGTCAACGACTACGGGACGCTGCGGGACATGCTCAGCGGGATTCCCTTCCCCGCCTCCTACGAGGACGAGCGCCGCTGGCTGGAGCAGCAGACCAGCTATTCGCGCGGGGAGTACCAGTTCGCCGTGGAGGACTTCGAGGGCGACCTGGTGGGCCGGTGCGGGGTGATCCGCCTGGACTGGAAGAACCGCCTGGCGGAGCTGGGCATCATGATCGGCGCGCCCTACCGCCGCCGGGGCTACGGCAAGGAGGCCATGGAGCTTTTGTGCGACTTCTGCTTCCGGGAGATGAACCTGCACAAGCTGAAGGTCAGCGTCTACGCCTTCAACGAGGCGGCCATCCGCTGCTACGAGGGCTGCGGCTTTGAGCGGGAGGGCCTGCTGAAGGACGAGCTCTGGCGGGACGGCGCCTACCGGGACGTGGTCATTCTGGCCCGGCGGAGCGGCGAATAATCTGTTTTTTCGTGAAAAGCGGCGTTCTGCCGTTGACAGACAGGCTCCGGGGCGGTATTATTTTCTGGTTACGATGCATTTTCCGGGTGCTTTGGATGACCGGAGCCCCCGGGCGGGCCATCGTGAACGGCTTTCCGCAGCGGGCGGGAGGCCGCATGACGCAAGGGAGCGGCGGAGGCTGCTTCTTTGACCACTTGGGTGGAGGTAGGCTGTTTTGAAGAAGATTGTGACAAAGTTCGGCGGCAGCTCTCTGGCGGATGCAGGCCAGTTTGCCAAGGTCAAGGCCATCCTGGCCATGAACCCGGCCCGCAAGTACGTGGTGCCCTCGGCGCCCGGCCGCCGCTTCAAGGATGACGATAAGGTAACCGACCTGCTCTACCGCTGCCACAGGCAGCGCAGCGCGGGGGAGGACTACCAGGACACCTTCGACCTGATCGCGGCCCGGTACATGGACATCGCCGAGGAGCTGGGGCTTCACTGCGACCTGGGCGCAGCCCTGGACGAGGTGAACGAGAATATCGCCAGTGGCGCCAGCGCGGACTACTGCGCCTCCCGGGGCGAGTACCTGAACGGTCTGCTCCTGGCGGATTACCTGGGCTGGCGATTCCTGGACGCGGCGCAGGCCGTGAAGTTCGACGCCCAGGGCGTGCTGGACAGCGAGGAGACCAACCGGGTGCTGGGCCAGCTGCTTGCCGACGGGGTGCCCACGGTGGTGCCGGGCTTCTACGGCGCGCTGCCGGACGGGCGCATCCACACCTTCAGCCGGGGCGGCAGCGACATCACCGGCGCGATTGTGGCCCGCGCAGTTGAGGCCGACGTGTACGAGAACTGGACGGACGTATCCGGCTTCCTGATGGCGGATCCCCGCATTGTCACCAATCCCCGGGAGATCAGCGCGATCACCTACCAGGAGCTGCGGGAGCTGTCCTACATGGGCGCCTCCGTCCTGCATGAGGACGCGGTGTTCCCCGTCCACGCGGCGGGCATCCCCACCAACATCCGCAACACCAACAACCCCGAGCATCCCGGCACCATCATCAGCCTGGAGGCTCCGGTGAGCGGCTCCGTGCCCACCATCACGGGCGTGGCGGGCCGCAAGGGCTTCTCCGTCATCAGCGTGGAGAAGGCCATGATGAACAGCGAGAAGGGTTTCGGCCGGAAGGTACTGCAGGTGGTGGAGGAAGCCGGGCTGTCCTTCGAGCATCTGCCCACGGGCATTGACACCATGTGCGTGGTGGTGGCCGGCGAGGCGCTGGCCCCCGTGCGGGAGGAGGTCGTGGGCCGCATCCTGGAGCTGACCCATGCCGATACCCTCACCGTGCACGATCACATGTCCATCATCGCCACGGTGGGCCGGGGCATGGTGCACAACTGCGGCACCGCCGCGCGGCTGTTCTCCGCCATGAGCCAGGCGGGTATCAACGTCCGTATGATCGACCAGGGCTCCAGCGAGCTGTCCATCATCGTGGGTGTGGACGATCAGGACTTTGAAAAGACCATCCAGGCGATTTACAGCGCCTTTGTCAACTGAGCAGGCGTCATTGCGAATGAATGGAGCGGGCAAGGGTGCCGCTCCATTCATTCTTTTGCGTTCAGGGAAATGCTGACAAATTACGGAAGAATCGGGGTAATGTGCCATGACCGTGACCTGGCAGATGCTGCTGACGGTATGTCCGCTGGTGTTCCTGGCGGGGTTTGTGGATTCGGCGGCAGGGGGCGGCGGACTGATCAGCCTGCCCGCGTATTACCTGGCGGGGCTGCCTCCGGTGCTGGCCGCAGGTACCAACAAGCTCTCCGCCTGCCTGGGGACGGTGGCGTCCTCGGCGCGGTTCCTGGCGGGGGGCAAGGTACGGGGCATGGCCGCGCTGCTGGCGGCCTGCGGCGCGTTCCCGGGCAGCTGGCTGGGGACGCTGCTGCTCCAGCACATCCCGGAGAACACCGTGCGGGTGATGATGCTGATCGTCATCCCTGTGGTGGCGGCGGTGGTGCTGATGCGGCGGGGGCAGCTGGGCGGCGTGCAGCGGGTGCCGGACAGGGCCGTCAACCTGACCAGCTTCCTCATCGGCCTGGCGGTGGGCTTCTATGACGGGCTGGTGGGCCCGGGGACAGGCACGTTCCTGATCATCCTCTTCACCATGCTGCTGGGCATGGAGGCGGTGATGGCCAGCGGCACGGCCAAGCTGGTGAACCTGACCAGCAACGTGGTATCGCTGGTCACGCTGCTGGCATCGGGGCAGGTGCTGCTTGCCCTGGGGCTGCCCGCGGCTGCATGCGGCGTCCTGGGGAACCTGCTGGGCGCGAGCATGACCATCCGCAAGGGCTCGGGGTTCATCCGGGGCATGCTGGTGGTGGTGCTGTGCCTGCTGCTTGCCAAGATGCTGCTGGATGTGGTACAATAAAATGAATATCCATCTTGGATGAGCGGGAGGCTTCATGCAATGAGTGCAGCGGAAATCAGCCTGCGGGTGCCGGGCAAGAGGGAATACGCGCTGGTGATCCGTACCGCCCTGGGTGGCGTGGCGGTCCTCAAGGACCTGAATGTGGACGCGCTGGACGATCTGCGCGCCGCCGCTGACGAGGCCTGCGACTGCCTGCTGCATCAGGGCCGCCCGGTGGGGACGCTGTCGGTGGACGTGTATGACGAGAAGGACAGCCTCACCGTGACCCTGGCGGCGGAATTCATCGGGGATCACTGCGCCGAGCCCTGCGAGGACATTACCCCCATTTCCCGCGCGGTGCTGGAGACGCTGATCCCCCATGTGAAGCTGACCCAATGCGAGTGCGGCTGCGTCCAGCGCATCGACCTGACGCTGAACAAGGCGGTGTGAGGTGAAGCGCGATGAATGATACGCTTCTGACGCCGCTTTTGGCGCAATACGCCCGGGAGCCATCCAAAGACGTGATGGCGCAGCTGGTGGAAATGTGCCTGCCCCTGTGCCGCCACATTGCCCGGCGGTTTTCCGGCCAGGGCGTGGAGACGGAGGACCTGGAGCAGGTGGCGGCCATGGCGCTGATGAAGGCCATCCAGCGCTTCGAGCCGGAGCGCGGGCTGAAATTCACCACCTACGCCACCCCCACCATCGCCGGTGAGGTGCGCAACTATATCCGCGACAAGGGCGCAGCCATGCGCATCAGCCGCGACAGCCGCTCCCAGCTCTACCGCCTGCAGAAGGAGCAGGATCGCCTGACCCAGCAGCTGCAGCGGGAGCCCTCCCTGAAGGAGCTGGCGCAGGCCATGGCCATGACCCCTGAGGCGCTGCTGAATCTGCTGGATCAGCGCGAGAGCAGCACAATGATGTCCCTGAGCGGCAATGGCGCCTCCGCCGATGACGAGGACGCGCAGGAGCTGGAGGAGCGCCTGGGCGCGCTGGATCCGGGCTATGACCGGGTGGAGCAGCAGGCCTGGATGGAGTGGGTGTTCCGTCAGGTGACGCCCACGGAGAAGCGCCTGCTGGAAATGCGCTTCATCCACCGCATGGGCCAACGGGAAACCGCCCGGGAGCTGGGCGTGAGCCAGATGCAGGTCAGCCGCATGGAGCGGCGCATCCTGGCCAGGCTCCGGGATATGTCCGGGGCCGTGAACTGACAAGCAAATCGACCATGTTATTGAAGGAGATCAATCCATGTATCAGATGACGCCTCCCCAGCCGCCCAAGCCGCCCAAGAAGAAACTGAATATCCTTCAGCTGCTGATTCTGCTGGCGGCCTTCGGCTTTGCCATCTGGTATCTGGTGAAGACCCTGGCTCCGGCGGCATCGCCCTATGCCACCATCACCGCGGGCACCCTGGGTGCGCGCTATTCCGGCGACTGCCTGATCGTGCGCAACGAGACCCCCTTTGACGCCGAGGGTGTTACCTCCGTGGACTACAAGGCGGAGGAGGGCAGCCTGGTGCAGCGGGGCGACACCATCTGCAACGTGTATTCCTCCAGCCTGTCCACCAAGGAGGTCACCGCCCTGCAGGACTACCGCGACCAGATCCGCGACTATCAGCTGCAGCTGCTGTCCGCCGAAACCACCTACGACGCCAAGATGGCCCGGGTGGAGAGCGACGTGCTGTCCCGGGCGCGGGAGGTTCGGGAAATGATCGCCGGGGCCCGCGGTAGCCTGATCAATCAGGAGAAACTGCTGGACGCTGCCATCGATGCCCGCCAGCAGTACCTCAAGCAGAAGTATTCCTCCGACCAGCGGCTTACCCGGCTCTACGATGACGAGCTGAGTCAGGAGCAGCGCATCCAGAGCTGGACCAAGGCCTACGCCGCCACCCAGGAGGGGCTGGTCAGCTTCTACTCCGACGGGTATGAGTACAGCCTCACCGCCGCCAACTACGATACCTTCATTCCCTCCGACGTGCGCCGCATGTACAACGGCTACAAGCCGGAGAAATCCACCACCGACAAGGGCAAGACCACCATCTACCGCACCGTGCGGGACGGCATGTGGTACGTGCTGTTCCTTTCCGACGACAGCACCTGGACCCCCGTGGACGGCCAGACCTACGAGCTGAAGCTGGAGCGGTTTGAAAACACCACGGTCATGGCGACGGTGGAATCCAGCACCCGTTCGGGGGGCGAATTGCTGGTGCGGCTGTCGGTGTCCGGGTCGGTGAAGCCGGTATTGTACATGCGCACCTGCCAGGCGGAGCTGGGCGACTACGTGTCCAGCCTGTGCGTGCCCTCCCGGGCGCTGATCCGAAAGGACGACATGGACTGCGTGGTGGTGGTGGACGGCGCGAACCAGTCCCTGATTCCCGTCAACATCCTCCTGCGGGACGGCGACAACGTGTACATCACTGCCATCCAGCAGGGCCTGCTCTACGAGGGCCAGACGGTGCTGCTGTTCTGACAGCGCAAAGGGGGATGAGCATGATGGAAAAGGAAAGCGAGCTGGCCGCGCGGCTGGCGGTGATCCGCGACAACCTGACGAGGGCCTCGGAGGGCCGCTACCCCGTGCCGAAGCTCATCGCGGTGACGAAAACCCATCCCGCAGAGGACATTCTGCCCCTCAGGGAGCTGGGGGTTACGGACATCGGCGAGAACCGCGTGCAGGAGCTGGAGGAAAAGCTGCCCGCGCTGGAAAGAAATTTTGATATTCACCTCATTGGCAGGTTGCAAAGTAACAAGGTTAAATATATAATAGAGGATGTATGCTTGATCCATTCGCTGGACAGGCTTTCATTGGCGCAGGAAATTGACCGTCAGGCGCAGAAGGCCGGGCGGGTGATGCCGGTGCTGGTGCAGGTCAGCCCGGCGGGGGAGGAACAGAAGGGCGGCATGCCGCCGGAGCAGGTTCTTCCCTTTCTGCGCAAGGTCCGGGAGATGCCCGGGCTCCAGGTGCGGGGCCTGATGGCCGTGATGCCCCTGACGCAGGATGAAGCTTATCTGTCGGGACTGTTTTCCGGCATGCGGCAGCTGTTCGAGCGCCTCCGGGATGAGGCGGTGGACGGCGTGAACATGGAGGAGCTCTCCATGGGCATGTCGGGTGACTATATGCTGGCCGCGCGCCACGGCGCGACGATGGTGCGCATTGGCAGCGCGCTGCTGGGCCAGAGGATCTATCGGTAAAAAGCTTAGGGGGAAAACGAATGTCATTTGTGGATTCGATGCAGGCATTGCTGGATAAGGTCAGGCAGCGCACCGGGGGCGAGGAGGAGCAGCATACCTCCAACATGGCCAACGGTGGCTTCAGCGGCTACCGTCCCGCAACGGCCAAGCACCGCGTCACCCGGGAGACCGGCCGTCAAACCGTGCCGGAGCAGGCCACGGGCTACGACATGGGCGCTCAGCAGGGCGCCTTCACCGGCACGGCGCAGACCACCTGGCAGCAGCCCCAGCAGGGCACCGGGTATCAGCAGCCCCAGCAGCCCACGGGGTACCAGCAGGGCACGGGGTATCAGCCGTCCATGGACGGTTATCAGCAGAACCCGCCCTATCAGCAGGGCACGGGCTACCAGGCCGGCTGGCAGGGCGGATGGCAGCAGCCTCCGCAGCAGGGCGGCTGGCAGGATCAGAGCGCCTGGGGCCAGGATGCTTCCTGGGGCAGCAGCCAGAACAACTGGCAGAACGGCCAGGCCACGCCCAACAACATTTCCTACTTCCCCGGGGCCTTCGTGGGCAAGGACGGCCGCGCCTACAGCCATGTGGAGCGGGTGGCACAGGTGACCCAGGTGCCCTCCTGCTACCGCATCATTGAGTTCATGCGCAACGGGGAGAGCGTCATTGTCAATACCGAGATGATCAACGACCCTGCGGAAACCGACCGCTGCCTGGACATGCTCTACGGCGCGGCCTGCGCCCTGGGCTGCACGCTGACCCGCATTTCCTCCCAGAAGGAAATCTACCTCCTCTCGCCCGAGACGGTGATGGTGGTGCCCTACGACGGCATCCGCCGCATGAGCGACCAGGAGATCAACGCCCGCTGGCCCGATCCCGACGCGATGAACGACCGCTACGGCTACGGCCGGAGCCAGCAGGGCGGCTATCAGGAGCGGAGCGGCAATTATGGCCGCCGCGGCTATGCCGGCAGGTATGACGAGGGCTACGGCAGCTATCAGTCTGCCTACGCCAGGTAAAAGGGGGCCCACATGAGGCTGATCTATTCCCTGCTCAGCATGCTGCTGTCGCTCTACGAGGTGGTGCTGTTCATCTACGTGGTGCTCAGCTGGATTCACCCCGCCGCCAACAAATGGACGGAGCTGGTGCGCTCCCTGGTGGAGCCGGTGCTGGCGCCCATCCGCCGGCTGCTGCGGCAGCATCTGCCCGTCCGCTGGCAGATCATGGACTGGTCGGTGCTGGTATTGTGGATTCTCATCGGGATTGCCCGCCGGGTGCTGATGATGATCTTCAGCGCGCTGATCTTCTGGTGACGGCATGGATAGAAATGACGAGGCCCGGCAGACGCAGCTGCGGCTGCATCAGCAGGCGGAGCGAGCGGACAGGCTGGGCATACCGGTGACAGGCCGGTTCCTGACTGTGGAGGAGCAGAGCCTCGCCCGTCAGGAGGCCGCGCGCTGCGGCGTGGCGGTATCCTTCTCCGGCGGCTGGCCGGAGGCGGAACGGGTGCAGCCCTGCTTCCATCCCTCCTGGGAGGAGCCCCAGTTCAGCCTGTGCTGGCTGGAGGTGCGCTGGAACGGCAAATTTGCCCGGGTGGATCACCGGGATCTGCTGGGCAGCCTGATGGCCCTGGGCATGGACCGTTCCTTCCTGGGGGATCTGATCGCCGGGGAGGATCACGCGTACCTGTGCGCGCTGCCGGAAATGGCCTGCCGCCTGCCCATGGAGTGGGAGAAGGCCGGGAACGCCCCCATCCGCGTGAGGGAGCTGGAGGAAGCCCCCGCCATCGAGCCGCCCAAAGGGGCCATGCTGCGGGACACCGTGGCGTCGCTGCGGCTGGACAGCGTGCTGGCCAGCGGCATGAAGATTTCCCGGGCCAGGGCGGCGGAAATGATCCGCCAGGGTGTGGTGTCCGTCAATCATCAGATGGAGGATCGGACGGATCGCCTGCTGGAAGCGGGACAAACCTTGTCGATCCGGGGCTTCGGCCGCGTACGCCTCAAGGAGGTTGGACAGCCTACCAGGAAGGACCGGCTGCCCATTGCCCTGGAGATATTCACCAAGACATAACCTGCGCAGGGGCGCGGATTTCAGAAAGGAGCATGCACCATGCAGATTACCGTGGAAATGATCGACACCAAGGAATTCAAAATCAAGCCGCGCGGCTATGACCAGCAGGAAGTTGACGATTTCCTGGATGCCATCGGCGACGAGATGGTCCGCCAGCTGGATACCATCCAGTCCCTGCAGCAGCAGCTGCAGCAGGCCAAGGCCGCCCGTCCCCAGCCCCAGCCCGAGGCGCCCACCCAGGTGCTCAAGCCCGTGCAGCCCAAGCCCGCTCCTGCCTCCGCCCCCGCCAGCGACTCCTTCCGTGAGATCCTGGAGATGGCCCAGAAGGTGAAGGACGAGACCATCGCCGAGGCCCAGCGCAAGGCTGACGCCATCGTGGATGAGGCCAACGCTCAGGCCAGCGCCCGCCTGTCCAGCCTGGAGAAGGAAAAGGACGCCCTGACCCGCGAGGTTGCCGCGCTGAAGGCTGCCGCCTCCGAGTACCGTGCGAAGTTCGAGGCGCTGCTCCAGGCCCAGCAGGAAGCCATGGAGAAGGCTGCGGATCTGTTCTGATTTTAGCATCGTTAGCCAGCGGAAGGCATCGAAAGGGTGTCTTTCGCTGGCTTTTTTTGCAGGGAAGGGGGGTGAACGACCATGCCGGAGCAGCCGCATAACCGGGGCCTGCGGGAGTTGCTTTCGCCGGAGGAGCGGTGCGCGGAGCAGGTGCGGGTGTCGGTGCGGGGGCTGGTGGAGTTCACCCTTCATGGGGAGGACATCTACCCCTCCGGCGGCTCCCTGCGGGACATGCAGGAGGGTATGCTGGGCCACAAGGGCCGTCAGGGGCAGCTGGGGGAGGGCTGGCAGGCGGAGGTTCCGCTGGAGCTGACCATCCCCGTGGAGGACGAGGACGCCGAGCTGCTCATTGCCGGGCGGATGGACGCGTACCTTCCCGGCGAAATCCCCCAGGTAGAGGAAATCAAGCTGTGGCAGGGCAAGGAGCCTCCCGCTGCCCCCATCCCCGCCCATGAGATGCAGGCGGTGTGCTACGGGCATATGCTCTGCTGCCAGGGCGCGGCGCGGGTGATCATCCGCGTGTGCTATGTGGATCGGAAGGGCAAGCCCCGGGGACAGTTTGAGCGGGACATGTCCGCCGCAGAGTGCCGGGAGGCCTTCCTGTCCCTGCTGGAGCCGTATCTGCGCCGGTGGCGGATGGTTCGGCGGCACCGGCGGGAGCGGGATGCGTCCCTGCGTCGCTTGACCTTCCCCTATGAAAGCTACCGGGCGGGGCAGCGGGACATGGCGGTGCAGGTGTACACGGCCATCCGGCTGGGGCGGCGGCTGTTCGCGTCCATGCCCACGGGCACGGGCAAGTCGGCGGCGGCGCTGTTCCCGGCGCTCAAGGCCCTGGGCGAGGGCCTGACCGGGCAGGTGTATTACCTGACCGCCCGCACCACCCAGCGTCAGGGGGCCAGGGAGGCTCTGGCCCGGATGCGCTGCCAGCCCCTGCACCTGTGGGCGTTGACCCTGGACGCCAAGGACAAGCAGTGCCCGGACAGGACGGTCTGCCACCCGGACTGGTGTCCCCGGGCGAAGGGCCATTTCCTGCGGGACAGCGCGGCCATTGAGGAAATGATGACCCTCGAGGACTGGTCGCCGGAGGCCATCCGCGCCATGGCGGACAAGCATGGCCTGTGCCCCTTCGAGTTCAGTCTGTCCCTGGCGGAGGTGGCTGACCTGACCATCTGCGACTACAACTACGCGCTGGATCCGGCGGTGCACATTCAGCGGATCTTCGACCGGACGGCCAACGTGACCCTGCTGATTGACGAGGCCCACAACCTCCTCGGCCGCCTGCGGGAGATGCTTTCCGGCGCGGTGGAGGGTGGACGCATCCGGAAGCTGCGGACGGTGGTGGGCAAGGCGGCGGGGCGGAAGCACCCGCTGTACAAGGCCATGACGGGTGTGCTGCACGCGCTGGAGGATCTGGACGTGCCGGAGGATGCGGAGGAGGGCCTGCTGCCGGACTTACCCCAGAGCCTTGACCGGGCTGCGGCGGAGCTGGCGGACGCCTTCATGGACGCGACCATGGAGCACTTTCCCTGGGACGAGGCAGGGGAGCGGCTGGTGGACACCACCTCGGCGCTGCTGGGGTTCCTGCGGGCCCGGCGGGGGGACAAGGCGGACTACGCCTGGATCTGGCAGGGGAGGCGGGACAGGACGGCCACGGCCTTCGCCCTGGAGGTGGGGCCGTACTTTGCCCAGGCCACGGCGCGTCTGCGGGGCGTGGTGTGCTTCTCGGCCACGATGGATCCCCTGGAGGACATGAAGACCCTTCTGGGCGGCACAGAGGAGGACGCATGCTTCGCCATGCCCTCGCCCTTTCCCCGGGAGAACCTGCTGCTGCAGCAGATCCGCATCAACACCCGCTATCAGCAGCGGGAGGCGGCGGTGGGGCAGATCGCCGCAGCCCTGCGGGTGCTGACGGCGGCCCGGCCGGGGCGGTACATCGCCTTCTTCCCCAGCTTTGCCTTCATGAACCGGGTGGCGGAGGCGCTTGACGTTCCCTGCCAGGTACAGAAGACCCGCATGAACGACGAGGAGCGGCGCATTTTCCTTGCGCCCTACGTGCCGGGGGGTGCGCCGGTATTGTCGCTGTGCGTGCTGGGGGGCGTGTTTGCGGAGGGCATTGACCTGCCCGGCGAAGCGCTGGACGGCGTGGCGGTGGTGGGCGTGGGGCTGCCCCAGTTGAATCTTTTCCAGGAGACGCTGCGGGAGCACTATCAGCAGATGCTGGGGGACGGATTCCTGTACGCGTACATGATACCGGGCATGCAGAAGGTGGCGCAGGCGGTGGGCCGGGTGATCCGCACGGAGACGGACAGGGGGGTGGCGCTGCTGCTGGACGACCGCTACAGTCAGGCGGCCTACCGGCGGCTGTGTCCGGCCCACTGGGACATTGGCCGGGGCGATCCGGCGGATGCCCTGCGGCGGTTCTGGGCGCGGAAATAAAAAAATAGCTGGCGCGGAGCTTTCCAGGGTGGAAGGCTCCGCGTCAGCTGTTGATGCGGGGGATTCTTTGCTGGGATGTGCGAACCAGCCGTTTCCGACGCTGGCGGACAGAACAGACAAAGCCTTCCCCTATGGGGAAGGTGGCCGAGCGCAGCGAGGTCGGATGAGGTCGCATTCCGGTGCGCCGGATAAGTTTGGCAGGGGGACGCGCGGTTCCACGGGGCAAGTGTGAGCTGTTTCGTGAATCGGAGATTCACGAAAGGCGCGTGGGGGTTTGCGCCTGCGGGCGCGGGGCCTCCGGCGGCCAGGGGCTAACGCCGCCCCTGGACCTGCGCAAGGGGCATCGCCCCTTGACCCGTTTTCGCTGGCGCGAGCCCTTGGGGATGGGTGAGCTGTTTCGTGAATCCGCTGGATTCACGAAAGGCGCGTGGGGGTTTGCGCCTGCGGGCGCGGGGCCTCCGGCGGCCAGGGGCTAA
>JAXEEE010000171.1:0-19246 GCA_034104265.1 Eubacteriales bacterium
CTGTCGCGCGCCGAGACCCCCGCAAGCCCGGCGCACCCTCCGTGCGCCGGGCCTTCGCCCCTGCAACAATCCCCCGAATGAGAGTCCAGAGAGCCGAAGGCTCTTTGGCGAGGGTCTGGGGCGAGGAGCCCCAGCGTCCCCCTCAATCCTCACGCGTGTTCAGCATGACCGAAGGCGCACAACCCAATCGCGTGTTGGGTGCAGGCCCTGCCTGCCGAGCCGGGTGTGGGCACTGCCCACCGAGGAGCCCCAGCGTCCCCCTCTGCTTCACAGCCCGAACTCTCCCACCTCTCCCCGCTGCGTCACGGGATGCCGTGCCGCCCAGTCAGCGACAAACAGCACTTTTCCGTCGTGGCTCAGCGCGCAGCGGGGATGATGCGACGCCGGGTGTTCCTCGCGGTAACGCCGCGCGGCGGCCTTCAGCGCGGCAGGGTCACCCTGCAGGAAGGGCGGCATGTAGCCTGTGTTGTCCGTCGCAAGACGATCCACAACCAGCGCATCGTGCAGCGCGGACTCCGGTACGCCCAGGGAGAGCAGCTCGTCATACACCAGACGCGTCAGGGCATCCAGACTCCACCGCCCCGCCCGGGCAGCCATCGCTTCCCCCAGATGCAGGAACAGCGCGAAGGGCCGAAGCCCCGTGTGTGCCAGAGCCAGCGGCAGCGTCCGCGCGAACCGCCCGCTGTTGTGCAGCCGATCCACCGCCTCCGCACAGTCGTGCAAACGCTGCAGCTCACCGTAGCTGATCCATGGCGTTGACAGCACCTCGTAGGGCGGATCCGGCGCAAAACGCTGCCCCCAGTCCGTTTTCCGCAGCGCACTCCCGTGTATCAGCTTCAGAAAGCCCAGCTGCAGCTGGTGCGGTGACAAGCGGTACGCCCGGTCGAAGGATTCCCCGAAGGTGGCGAAGTCCTCCTCCGGCAGGCCCGTGATCAGGTCGATGTGCAAATGCACGTTGCCAGGTTGAAGAATCCGCGTCAGCCGATCCGTCAGCAGGGCCATGTCCGTGTGCCGACGGCAGGCGTCCAGCGTCGCCGGGTGAAAGGACTGCAACCCCGCCTCCATCTGAAACAGCCCCGCCGGTGCGCGGGAAAGCAGGTCGAGCGTCTCGTCGTCGAACAGGTCGGCCGCCACCTCCAGATGGTAGCACACCTCGCCGATCTCCCCACGGGCCTTGGCGGCGATGATGCCTGACAGCAGATATTTCGTCCGGCTGCGGCTGCAGTTGAACGTCCGGTCGATGAGCTTCACCGTGTCCGCGCCGCTTTTTCCCAGGCGGATCAGCAGCGCAAGCGCTTCCTCCTGGGGCATGAACTGTACCGCTTCCCGCTGCCCCGACAGGCAGAACGCGCAGGAGAACGGGCACCCCCGGCTGGTCTCCACATACGCCATACGCCCTGCCAGCATCGTATGCCAGTCCTCGTCGTACAGATCCGCCCGGGGCGCGGGCGCCGGAGCAATGCCCCCGTCGGTGATGACGCCCTCCCTGCGCAGGCACAGTCCCGGGATCCCCGCAGGGTCGCGGTTCTCGTGCAGGGCCGTAAGCAGCGCGGGCAGCGCGTCCTCCCCTGCGCCGCGGATGATGTAGTCGCAGGGCGCGTCCCGGAAGACCGTCTCCACGGCGTAGGTGGCCTCCGGCCCGCCCACTACCACCGGCAGAGTGGGATCGAGCGCCTTCGCCATGCGGATCAGCCGCAGGGTCATGTCCCGGTTCCAGATGTACAGGGCGAAGGCCAGCATGTCTGGCTTTGTGGCCATCAGGCGGCGGAGGATGGCCGCGGGCGTCTCATTGATGTTGGCGTCGCAGATGGCGGCGGTCACGAAGGGCAGCGGCTCCACGGCCTTTTTCAGGCAGAAGGGGGCCAGGGGCATGTGAATGTACTGGCTGGACAGGGCGGTCAGGGTCAGGCGCATGGGGAAAGCCTCCAGTCTGTGAAGGGATGATGAAACATTCTACCATACCCGGAGAAGTGTTTGCAATTACAGCCGCCGTCCTGTATAATACATAGGTACCATGAAAGGAGTATGCATTCATGAAATTCTGTGCTGCCGTCAAGGCTACCTGGCATACATACCGCACCCGTTTCCCGGAAATGCTGCTGACGCTGCTGGTGCAGCTGGTACTGCGGCTGATGGCCTTTGCGCCGCTGCTTTTCCTGTGCGCGAAGGAGACAAAGCCGCTTGCCCTTCTGAGCATTCCGCTGTACATCCTGATCGTGCTGCCCGCGCGGCAGAACGTGGCCGAGGCCATGCGGGACGCGCTGGCGGGAGGCCACCTGTTCACCCTGCGGCTGATCTCCCTGGAGGGCTATGGCCGGAAGGTCTGGCGGGGGGTGAAGCAGGCGCTGCTGCTGATGGCCTGGGGCGCGCTGTTCCTGGGGGCCACGGGGCTGGCAATTTTCATCTATGCCGGCAAGACCATTGAGGGCGTGACGGACGTGTTTACCATCCTCAAGACGCTGATGGCCCTGGGCGGCGGCTCTTCCATCAAGGGCGCGACCATCGTGGTGGAGCTCTATGGGCTGACGCTGCTGCCGCTGCTGTTCGGCCTGGCCTTCCACAGCGGCACCCGGCATGCCATCGCCCGGGGCGGGCGGCAGCTGATCCGGGGTCACCGGGGCGGTGTGCTGCTGACCTGGCTGGCGGGCTGCGTGATGCTGCTGCCCTTCCTGGCGGTGGCGGCATGGATCGGCACGGGCTTTGTGTCCGCACTGGCCTCCGCCCTGGCGAACCTGGGCAGCGGCTCCATCAGCCTGCCCTCCGTGAGCGGGAACATCTGGGCCGTGGGCATCGCGGCGGTGCTGCTGCTGATCCCGGCGATTCCCTTCAAGCAGCTGCTGTCCGCGGCCTATGTGGAGCAGCTGACCGTGGGGCGGGAGAGGGCCGCATGACGCTGCGGCTGGATCGCTGGCTGGTGACCCTGGGCGAGGGGAGCCGCAGCCAGCTGCAGAAGCTGATCCGCCAGGGGCGGGTCACGGTGGACGGCCGGGTGATCACCGATCCCGGCTGCGCCTGCGATCCCTCCGCCGCGCTGACGGTGAACGGGCAGACGGTGGACGGGCGGCTCGAGCGGCATGTGATGCTCTGCAAGCCCGCCGGGCTGCTCACCGCCGCCAGGGACAGGAAGCAGCCCGCCATCATGGATCTGCTGCCCCCGGCCTACGGGGCCGTCGGCTGCATGCCGGTGGGGCGGCTGGACAAGGACACCACGGGCCTTTTGCTCCTGACCACCGACGGGGAAATGAACCACCGCCTTCTGGCCCCGGGGCGTCATGTGGACAAGGTGTACCGCGCTACGGTGGATGGCCCGCTGACGGCGCGGGACGCGGAGGCCTTCGCGGCAGGGCTGCATTTGTCGGACTTCGACGCGCTGCCCGCGAAGCTGGAGATTGTGACCTCCTCGCCGGAAGCGGCGGAGGCGCTGGTCACCGTGCGGGAGGGCAAGTTCCACCAGGTGAAGCGCATGTTCCAGGCGGTGGGCAGGGAGGTCACGCAGCTGCACCGGCTGCGCTTCGGGCCGCTTGTGCTGGACGAAACGCTGTCCCCCGGCGCATGGCGGGAACTGACGGAAGAGGAACTGCGCAGCCTTCGCCTGGCTGCGGGGATGGAGGAACAACCGTGACGGAACAGTATTATGCCCAGGATCCCTCCTGCGCGTCCAAACCTGTGCCCTGCCGCTACGACTATCGCGGGGCGCAGTTGAACTGCATGACGGACGCGGGGGTCTTTTCCAAGGGCGAACTGGATCAGGGCACCCGGCTGCTGCTGGACGCGCTGCCCCCGCTTTCCGGCGAGGTGCTGGATCTGGGCTGCGGGTGGGGGGCCATCGGCGTGGCCCTGGCCCGGGTCAACCCGGATGCGCATATCACCATGGCGGACGTGAACCGCCGGGCCCTGTCCCTGGCGGAGGAAAACGCCCGGCACAACGGCGTGAATGTCCGCTGTGTGGAATCCGACGGCATGAGCGCGCTGATGGACGGCCGCTACCGTACGGTGGTGACCAACCCGCCCATCCGCGCGGGCAAGCAGGTGATCTACCGCATGTTTGCCGACGCCGCCCGGGTGCTTGAGCCGGACGGCGCGCTGTACCTGGTCATCCGCAAGCAGCAGGGCGCGGAGAGCTGTATGAAATACCTGAAAACCCTCTACGGCAGCGTGGAGAAGCTGGACAAATCAGCCGGGTTCTGGGTGCTGATGGCATCGGAGCCCCGGAGGGAGGATACAAAGGATGAAGTTCAACCAGGAGTACTTTGACGAGGGGCTGTACCGGATGGGTACCCGGTGCGAGAAGTGGGACGAGTGCTGCGCGGAGCATGGCGAGGACATACTGCCCATGTGGGTGGCGGATATGGATTTCCCCAGCCCGCCTGCGGTGCAGGAGGCCATTCTGCGCCGGGCGGCCCACCCCACCTACGGCTACACCGCCGTGATGGCGGACGATACCCTGGCGCTGACGGATTTCTGGCAGCGCAGGCACGGCCTTAAGCTGGACGAGCAGGATGTGATGATGATCCCCTGCGTGATCACGGGGCTCAAGCTGGCCATTCTGGCCCTGACCCAGCCCGGCGACGGGGTGATCATCCAGTCCCCGGTGTACGGGCCCTTCCGCTTCTCGGTGGGGGCCACGGGCCGCACGCTGATGGAGGCGCCCCTGCTCCGGCGGGAGGACGGCGGCTATGACATGAATCTGGCGGCGGTGGAGGAGCAGCTGCAGGCCGGCGCGAAGCTGATGCTGCTGTGCAATCCCCACAATCCGGTGAGCCGGGTGTGGACGAAGGATGAGCTGTCCGCGCTGCTGAGCCTGCTGAACCGCTACGGCGCGGCACTGGTGTCCGATGAGATTCATGCGGACTTCGTGTATGCGCCCAATACGTTCACCCCCGCGCTGTCCCTGCAGGGGGAGCGGGTCATCAGCCTGTGCGCTGCCAGCAAGACCTTCAACCTGGCGGGGCTGCAGCAGGCGAGCCTCCTGTGCAGGGAGGAGAGCGTCCGGCAGAGGATTCAGGCGGAAATGGACCGGGCGGGCGTGCGCAGCGGGAACATCTTCGCCCTGGAGGCCACCCGCGCCGCCTACAACGAGGGCGACGCCTGGCTGGACGGGCTGGTCGCCTACCTGGACGGCAGCCGCGCGCTGCTGCAGGAGCTGGTAGCCCGGCATCTGCCCCGGGCGGTGCTGACCCCCATGGAGGGCACCTACCTGGCCTGGCTGGACTGCCGCGCCTACGGCATGACAACCGATGAGCTGCTGGCCAAAGCGGCGGAGGCAGGCGTGGTGTTTACCAGCGGAGAGTTCTTCGGTCAGGGCGGCGAAGGGTATCTGCGCATCAACATCGGCTGTCCGCGGCGGTACGTGGAGGAGGGCATCCTCCGCCTGGCCGTGGCGCTGGAGGGCTGACAGGTGGAAGTGGTTCGTTCCGCAGGCGCGGCGCTGTATACCGTGCAGGACGGGGAAACCCGCTGGGTGCTGGTCAGGGAAAAGAGCGGGAGCGTCGGGCTGCCCAAGGGGCATGTGGAAAAGGGCGAAACCCCGGAGCAGGCAGCCCTGCGGGAAATCCGCGAGGAAACCGGCCTGCAGGCGGAGCTGTGCGCGGGCGAACCCCTGGTGGACGCCTATCCGCTGGCGGATGGGCGGCTGAAGCGCGTAACCTATTATCTGGCCCGGTATGAGGATCAGGCGCTGAACCCCGATCCCACTCAGGTGGAGGAAGCCATGCTGCTTCCCCTGAAGGAGGCGCTGGCCGCGCTGTCCCACGGCAGCGCACGGCGCATCCTGCGCAGGGCGGCCCGGGCGGCGGAGAGGCAGGGCGTATGACGAATCAGGACATCCGGCGAATAGCGCTGCGGCAGTCGGCGATTGACTGCAACTGCCGGGAGGAGGACTTCTTCCGGGAGGAGCCGGTGATCACCCTGTCCCGTGCGCATCCGCAGGCGCGGAAGTATCTGCCCCTGCCCCTGGCCTGCGACCTGACGTACTACGGCGGCAGCGTGGTGGCCCAGGTATCGCCCGCGCTGCGGGAGCCGGTGGAAAGGTATCTGCGCCGGTTTGAGCCCGCCCATTGCTTTGAAACCCCGAACCTGCATGTGCTGGCGGAGAGCCTTGCGCCCCACGGGCTGAAGGTGTGCTTCATGGCGGAATACTTCCTGCCGGACGCGGAGCAGGTGAAGCCCCTGCCCTGTCCCTACCCCCTGCGGCTGATGACGGACTTTGCCGGGCTGTACACGGAAGCCTGGGGCAACGCCCTGACCGGTCAGTCGCCTGAGCGGGACGTGCTGGGCGTTGGTGCCTGGGACGGGGAGAAGCTGATCGGGCTGGCGGCCTGCTCGGCGGACTGCGATACCATGTGGCAGATCGGCGTGGACGTTCTGCCCGGCTACCGGCGTCAGGGCGTGGCCGCCGCGCTGGTCAGCCGCCTGGCCCGGGAGGTGCTGGACCGGGGCATCGTGCCGTTCTACTGCGCGGCATGGTCGAATATTCCCTCGGTACGCTGCGCCATCCGTAGCGGCTTCCGCCCCGGCTGGGTGGAGCTGACCGCCCGGGAGGACGCCTTTGTGGCGGACATGAACCAGCAATAGTCGGATACGAAAACAGGCAGATGCATCCTTGCATCTGCCTGTTCTTTATGCCATTCGCAGGTACGTCCATACTGCATGAATCGGGCCGCACAACCGATGGGGTACAGCCCCACGCGCATTCAATGCGACCGAAGGCGCGCAACCCAATCGCGCGAAAATGGGGGCGATGCCCCCCGCACAAAAGGGGGATCTGGGGCAGTGCCCCGGAAGCAGCAGGTTTCGCGTTCCGGCGCGCCCGTGGCGCGGCGGAACCCCGCAGCGCGGCGCACCCATCGTGCGCCGTGCCATGCAGACGAGCAGCGGCACACTGCCACGTGCGCGCAGCCTGACCGAAGGCACGCAACCCAATCGCGAGAAAAGGGGCGATGCCCCCCCGCCGTGCCGTGCAGACGAGCAGCGGCACAGCCCCACGCGCATTCAGCCTGACCGAAGGCGCACAACCCAATCGCGATGAGGGGTCTGGGGCAGCGCCCCAGAAACTGCAGGTTTCGCGTTCCGGCGCGCCCGTTGCGCGGCGGAACCCCGCAGCGCGGCGCACCCGTCGTGCGCCGTGCCGTGCAGTCAAGCAGCAGGCTGGCCCCACGCGCATTCAGCATGACCGAAGGCGCGCAACCCAATCGCGGGAAAAGAGGCGATGCCTCAGCCGTGGAGACCCTGCTCCTGACGCTCCATGTTCTCGATGACAACGTCGTAAATCTCGCCCAGGCTCGCGCAGTATTCGAGTACCTTCCAGGGCTCGTTGGTGTGATAGTGAATCTTGATCAGCTCGTCGTCGCCGACAGCCAGCAGGCAGTCGCCCTTAAAATGCTCGGTGAAGTAATCGTTGATGACGTCCTCGTCCAGATCGTGCCCCTCAATGAGCAGTTGGGTGTCAAACTTGAATTCCAGCATGACGCTATCTCCTTTGCGTGCGCGAAGAAAACGCGCGTAATTGACAGGGTAACGATATATCATTCGATGCGGATGGGGCTGATTCCTGCCGGCGGGTCATTTTGCCTCGGCCCAGTTCGCGCCCCGATGCACCTCCGCCAGCAGCGGTACGTTCAGCGTGATCACCTGCTCCATGCAGGTTTTCAGCAGCGCGGCCGCCACGTCCGCTTCCTCCGGCGGACACTCCAGCAGCAGCTCGTCATGCACCTGCAGGATCAGCCGGCTCCGCAGCTTCTCCCGGCGCAGCGCCTCGTCTACGCGAACCATCGCCAGCTTGATGATGTCCGCCGCCGTCCCCTGCACCGGCGTGTTCATGGCCGCCCGCTTGCCGAACTCCCGAATCGCCGCCCGGGAGGATTTCAGCTCCGGCAGATACCGGCGGCGGTTCATCAGCGTCAGCGCGTAGCCCCGCTCCTCGCCCTGGGCTGCGCATTCGTCCATGAAACGCTTCACCCCCGGGTACTTGGCGAAGTACCGCGCAATGAACTCCCGGGCCTCCGCCTGACTCACGCCCGTGTTCCGTGCCAGACCAAAGCCGCTGATGCCGTAAATCAGCCCGAAGTTCACCGCCTTGGCCCGGGAGCGCAGCGTGCCGTCCACCTGGTCGAGCGGTACCTCGAAGATCTCGCTGGCCGTCCGGGCATGCACGTCCTGCCCTGTGCGGAAGGCCTCTACAAGGGCCTCGTCGCCGGAGAAGTGCGCCATCAGCCGCAGCTCAATCTGGCTGTAGTCCGCGTCCAGCAACACCCAGCCGGAGCGCGGCAGGAACGCCCGGCGGATCTCCTTGCCTTCCGCTGTCCGCACGGGGATGTTTTGCAGGTTCGGCTCCAGGGAGGAAATCCGCCCCGTGGCCGTGGCCACCTGGTCGAAGGTGGAGTGTACCCGCCCCGTGGCGTCCGTCAGGCGAAGCAAACCCTCCACATAGGTGCTGTTCAGCTTCGTCAGCTGCCGGTAGCGCAAAAGCGGCGTGATCACCTCCGGCGCAATGTCCTGCAGATTCTCCAGCACCTCAGCCGAGGTGGAGTAGCCCTTCTGGGTCTTTTTCCCGTGGGGCAGCTGCAGGTCCTCAAAGAGCACCTTGCCCAGCTGCTGGGTGCTGTTCAGGTTGAAGGGCTTCACCCCGCAGGCCGCGAAAACCTGCTGGCGCAGCTCCTCGATTTCCACGGTGTAGCGCTTGCCCAGCTCCCGCAGGAAGTCAAGATCCACCGTAAAGCCCAGCTCCTCCATCCGGTACAGCGCCATCGAGAGGGGCTGCTCCACGTCCTGCATCAGGCGGGTCATGCCGTCGGCCTCCACCCGGGCCTGCTGCCACAGGCTCAGGGAAAGCAGCCCCCGCGCGTCCTCCGGCATGTCCGGGCACAGGGCGGACAGGCTGTAGCTCTTCTCCTGGGGGTTGATCAGGTACGCGCCCAGCATCGTGTCCCAGCGGAAGCCCTCCGGCTGGGGCAGACCGTGGCGGCGCAGCAGGTGCATCAGCCGCTTGCCGTCGTGAACGACGGCAGGGTGGGCGGCGACGTCCGGCGCAATGGCCGCCAGCACATCGGCGGGATCCAGCCCGGGGGTCAGCAGATCGCCCCCCAGAGAAACCGTCAGGCACCGGTGATCCATGGCCGCCAGGGATACGGCGGTGTCCGTCAGGTACACAGCCAGGGGCCGGGAAGCCTCCGTTAAAGAGGCCAGCCAGGCGGCGAGAGCCTCCGGCGTGTCCGCCTGCTGCATTTCCCCGAAGGGCAGCAGGGCCAGGGTGGGTACGGCCTCCGCCGGAGCGGATGATTCCGCCGTGGAGGAAGCCGGGGCAGGAGCAGTCGTCGGGGCGGAGGCTGCCGCTGGTTGGGCCGCCTCGCCGGTGAGACGGCGGATGAAGGCGTTCAGCTTCAGCTGGCGCAGGGCGGGCAGCCCCTGGGTCATGTCGGGCAGCGCCACGTCCGCCAGGGCGAAGGTCACCGGCGCGTCCCGGCGGATGGTGGCCAGCTCCCTGCACTGCCGGGCCTGATCGGCGTAGGTGGCCAGCTTCTCACCCAGCTTGCCCTTCACCTCGCCCGCGTGGGCCAGAATGCTGTCCAGCGAGCCGTACTGCTGCAGGAGCTTCACAGCGGTCTTGTCGCCCACGCCGGGGATGCCGGGAATGTTGTCGCTGCTGTCCCCGGCCAGACCCTTCCAGTCGGTGACCTGCTCGGGGGAGAAGCCGTACTCCTCATGCACGGTGGCGGGGGTGAAGCGGATGGTCTCGCTGATACCCTTGCGGGTGAACATCATCTCCACCCCCTGGCCCACCAGCTGCAGCGCATCCCGGTCGCCGGTGAGCAGCAGGGGCGTGACCCCGGCCGCCGCGCCCTTGAGGGACAGCGTGCCCAGCAGATCGTCCGCCTCCCAGCCGGCAAGGGCGTACCAGCGGATCCCCATGTCCGTCAGCAGCTCCCGGACGGTATGCAGCTGCTGGCGCAGCTCGGGCGGCGTGGCGGCGCGGCCCGCCTTGTAATCGGCATAGACGGTGTGGCGGAAGGTGGGGCCGTGCTCGTCAAAGCACACGGCCAGATAGCGCACGTTCTCCTCGCGGATCACCTTCAGCAGCATGTTCAGGAAGCCGTGGAGGGCGTTGGTGTACACGCCCTCGCCGTTGTCCATCACGGGCAGGGCGTGGAAAGCCCGGTGCATCAGGCTGTTGCCGTCCACGATCAGGAAAATGTCGTTCATGGCAGGGTCTCCTTTGTCAGGGGATGATAGAGTTAGTATACCACACCTGCGGGAAAATGAAAAAGGGAGGTTGGGGACTTTTTTGCCTGCGGCGAGCATTTCCCGCATATCCTTGGCCGGGGAGGTGACGGCCATGCGCCTGACGCTCATTGCGCTGCTGATGCTGATGCTATTGCAGCCCCAGACGGTCATGACCGCCGCCGGGGATGCCTGCGCGCTGTTTGTCCGCAGCGTGCTGCCGGGGCTTTTGCCCTACATGACGCTCTCGCTGATGCTGGTGAGCCGCGTCCCCCGGATGAACCCGCTGCTGCTGACGCTGCTGGGCTGGGGCGGAGGCTCGCCCACGGGAGGACGGCTGCTGGCTTTGTGCCCCGGGCTGACGGCGCGGGAGCAGGCTGCACTTGCGGTGCGCTGCGCCACCATGAGCCCCATGTTCCTGCTGGGCACCATCGGGGGGTGGCTGGGGTCAGGCGCGGCGGGGGTGTGCGTGCTGACGGGCGTGCTGGCGGGGGCGATGGTGGCCGGTGCGCTGGCCGGGCTGATTCCACGGAGAGCAGCGGAGCGTCCGCCCGTCCCGCCGCCGGAGCCCCTTGCCCTGGGCCAGGCCGTGGAGCAGACTGCCCGTACCATGCTGATGATCTGCGGCACCATGGCGCTGATGCGGGTGCTGGCCGCGCTGGCGGGGGAGGCGACAGGCCGTGCCCTGCCCTGGCTGAGCCTTCCCCTGACTACATTGCTGGAGGTTACCACTGGCACGAATCAGATCGCCTCGCTGCCCCTGCCGCTGCCCCTGCGGGCGGCGATGATCGCGGGGGCTGCGGGCTTTGGCGGCCTGGCAGTGATCCTGCAGAACCGGGCCGTGTGGCCGGAGGGGCTGCTCTCCCTGCCGGAGCAGCTGCTGTGGCAGACCGTCCACGGGGGCGCGTCCTTCCTGATCACCCTGGGGCTGATGATGCTGGCATAAGGAACGCCTCCCCGGCAGGCGGGGAGGCGTTGGACGCGTCACACAAGGGACGTCAACAGCGGAAAATACATCATCACCGCAGCGGCGATCACCAGCACCCAGCCGCCGATGATCTGCCCCAGCCGGCCCATGTCGGACAGCTCCGCGTGGCTGAACACCCACTGCCGGCCCAGGAAGTACATTTTCTCCGGGAGCAGCACGTACAGCGTGCCCAGCACATACAGCACCGTGCCCACCACCAGCAGATGGAGTGAACCCCGGGCCTCCGTCACGCCGAAGGCCATCCGGCACATGACGTCCGCCAGGGGCGCGCGGCCCAGGGGCGACGGTTCGTTGCCCACGGTCACGGTGATGGCATGGGACGTGTAGGCGTAGGGCGTGCCGTCGTCATTGCACAGGTTCGCGCCGTTCCATTGGCCGGTGAGGGTCGCCCCGTCGGCAAAGGCGATGGATACCATGTTCCCGTCCCGGCAAAGCACGGCAGTGAAGTCCGTGTCCGCTGCCGTGCCGGTGAACGTCACCGCGCCGTCTTCCCAGGTCATGGTGATGGGCCCGTAGCCTGCCTCCGTCCGGGGCAGGAACACATCCCCGGCATACACGCCCTGCCGGGTGTTCAGGAGCGCGGCGGGAGTCAGCAGCACAGCCAGGCCCAGGGCCAGCAGGATGATCTTTTTCGTCATGAGGGGTATCCTCCTTCGCGTGATGATGGGATGTCAGTCCTCCGGCAGCTGGGGCAGGAGGCTTTTCCGGCGGTTGATGAACATCTCCGTCACCCGGTAGCCCTCCGTGTCCTCATAGGCGACGGGATGAATGGCCCCGCCGTCCAGACTGAGCAGGGCTGCGCCGGGCAGGCCCGTCAGAATGGGGGAGTGGGTGGCCAGGATGAACTGCGCCCCCGCCTGGGACAGCCGGTGCAGCTCGCACAGGAGGTTCAGCTGCCGCTGGGGAGACAGTGCAGCCTCCGGCTCGTCCAGCAGGTACAGCCCGCCGGGACGGAAGTCTCCTTGGATCAGATGCAGGAAGCTCTCCCCGTGGGACTGGCGGTGGAGGCTCCTGCCGCCGTAGCGGGCGTAGAAGTCCTCCTCCGGATCGCCGTCCCGGTAATCCTCAGCCCGGGTGGCCACGTTGTAGAAGCTCTCCGCCCGGAGAAAGTAGCTGTGGCTGGGCCTTCGCGGCCCGCGGACAAGCCGGATGGCCTCGTGCAGGGGTGAGTGGCTGTCATAGGTGGCGAAGCGGTAGTTCCACCCGCCGCCCTCGGGGTTCAGGCCCAGGGCCAGGGCGATACCCTCCAGCAGGGTGGACTTGCCGCTGCCGTTCTCGCCCACCAGGCAGGTGACCGGGCTGTCGAACAGCAGCGCGCCCTCAAAGCCCAGGGCGGGGATGGCGCGCAGGTAGCTGTCCGGGGCCAGACTGTCCCAGTCGATGGACAGCCCCCGCAGAAGCAGCCCGTTCACGGCGCGTCCCTCCTCATCATGCAGAAAATGCCGCCCGGTGGAAGGGGCGGCAGGGAAAAAGGCTCGCAGGTCTTACTTCATGGTGCTGATGACGCTGCGGTTGTTGCGGAAGTATTCCACGCCGCTCCACAGTGTCATGACCAGTACCAGCAGGGTCAGCGCGCCGCTGATGATGCTGCCCATCACCGGCTGGCGGGAGAGCATCAGCCACAGAATCAGCACAATCTGCACCGTGGTCTTGATCTTGCCCAGCTTGCCCGCGGCGATGACCATGCCCTTGCTGCCAGCCACCATGCGCAGGCCGTCCACACACAGCTCCCGCGCCAGGATCACCACCACCACCCAGGCCAGCATCAGCCCCTGCTGGATGAGCATGATCAGCGCGGAAAGCACCAGCAGCTTGTCCGCCACGGGATCCACAAACTTGCCGAAGTCGGTGACAATCTGCTGCTTGCGGGCAATGTGCCCGTCCAGGAAGTCCGTGAAGGCCGCCAGGGCGAACACCGCCGCCGCCAGCAGGTTGCATACGGTGGTATTGGGATACATCAGCGCCACCATCAGGGGGATCAGCGCGATGCGGGTCAGGGACAGCTTGTTCGGCAGATTCATACCATCTCTCCCATCAGGTCGTAGGGTTCAGCCCGGGTGATTTTCACCTGGACAAACTGGCCGGGCTCGGGCACGGTGGCGCCGGTGAAGAGAATCTCCCCGTCGGTTTCGGGGGCCTCCCGCTGGCTGCGGCCCAGAATGTTGCCCATATCGTCCCGATCGGTGACAAGAACCTTCTCGATTTCCCCCAGCCTGCGCTGGTTGCGCTTGAGGGAAATGCCCTGCTGCAGGGTCATCAGCCGGTCAAGACGCTCCTGCTTGACCTCCTCGGGAATCTGGTCGGGCATGCGGGCGGCGGGGGTATCCTCCTCGGCGGAATAGGCAAAGGCGCCAAGGCGGTCGAACTCCGCTTCCTGAAGGAAGTCCATAAGCTCCTGGAACTGCTCCTCGGTTTCCCCGGGGAAGCCCACAATGATGCTCGTGCGCAGGGTCAGATCCCGCTCCCGGGCCAGGCGCAGGCAGCGGCGGATATCCGCCGAGGTGCCCCTGCGGTGCATGCGGCGCAGGATCACATCATTGATGTGCTGGATGGGCAGATCCAGGTACTTGCAGATGTTGGGGGTGTTTGCGATCACGTCCAGCAGACGCTCGTCGGTCTCATCGGGGTAGCAGTAGAGGACGCGCAGCCAGTCCACGCCGTCGATGGCGGCGGCCTTGCGCATCAGCTCGGGCAGGGCGGAATGCTCCTGCCAGTCCGTGCCGTAGCGGGTGGTGTCCTGGGCCACCAGGATGTGCTCGCGCACGCCCTGCCGGGCCAGCTGCCCCACCTCGCCCAGGATGGCGTCCTCGCTGCGGGAGCGGTAATGGCCGCGGATCAGCGGGATGGCGCAGAAGGTGCAGCGGTTGTCGCACCCGTCGCCGATGCGGGTGTAGGCGGTGTAGGAGGGGGTGGTCAGCACCCGGTCATGCTCGAAGAAGTCGAAGCGTTCGGCGCACAGGCTGTTGCGCTGATGCGTGCGCATCGCCGTGTCGATGGCGTCGGCCAGCTGATCGTACTGGTTCACGCCCATCAGCAGGTCAATCTCGGGGATTTCCTCCAGGAGGGATTTCTCGTACCGCTGGGCCAGGCAGCCCGTCACCACCAGCAGCTGGCAGCGGCCGGTCTGTTTGTAGCGGGCCATCTCCAGGATGGCGTCGATGGACTCCTCCTTGGCGGACTCAATGAAGCCGCAGGTATTCACCATCAGCACGTCAGCCTGGGCGGGATCGCCGGTGAAGCCGAAGCCTCGGGACTTGAGCAGGCCCAGGGCGGTCTCGGAGTCCACGCGGTTCTTGTTGCAGCCCAGGGAGATCATGCCGACCAATCGTTGTTTCGTCATGGTTCGTTCCTTTCCGTGGTTGGATACAGGTGATATTGTAGCACGTTTGCGGCTTTTTGAAAAGACCGCCGGGTGAGAAACTGCCCGCAGCGCGGGCGGGAGCGCGTGCTTTCCCTGAAGGGAGCGGGGTTCTCTTGCCCGCAGCGCGGGTGGTGGGGAGGATTTTCCTCGTGCGGAAAAGGGGCGTTCCTTTGCCCGATGCGCGGGCATGGGGGCTGTTCTTTCCCACTCGCGGGAAAGAACCAAAGGGCGACCGGGGGCAGCCAATCCGAGCCAGCACCATGGCTGCCCCCGGGCCCCTCGCCGCTTGGCTTGGGGGCGAACCTCCTGTTGCGCAAGGCTAATTCCTTCCTCGCGGGGGCGGCTTGGAACGGCTTTAGATATTATGCCTGTTGTCCGCTGGCGGCCGGGCGGCACCGGTGGGCCGCCCTTGCTGCGCGCGAGGTGGTGGGCCTTTGGCTGCGCCTGCTGGGCGCGGGGTTCCTTTGCTCATCGGCGGATGTGCGGGGGCGTTCTTTCCCTCTCGCGGGAAAGAACCAAAGGGCGACCGGTGGCAGCCAATCCGAGCCAGCACCATGGCTGCCCCCGGACCCCTCGTCGCTTGGCTTGAGGGAGCAACCTCTTGCTGGGCGAGGCTAATTGCTTCCTCGCGGGGGCGGCTTGGAGCGGCTGGGGGTGTTACGCCATTCGTCCGCTGGCGGTCGGGCGGCACCGGTGGGCCGCCCTCGCTGCGCGCGGGATGGTGGGCTGCTGGTTGCGCCTGTGCCGTGACGGATAGGGGGAGCCCCGCATGCTCCGCGTCGCGGCGCGCCCAATGAAAAGGGTCGAAGACCCCGCGCCGTGACCCCCGCAAGCCCGGCTCGCCCTCCGCGAGTCGGGCCTCCAACCAAGCCTGATCCCCCCGAATGAGAGTCCAGAGAGCCGAAGGCTCTTTGGCGAGGGTCTGGGGCGAGGAGCCCCAGCGTCCCCCCCCCTCTGCACTTTTCAACCCGTCCAAAGTGTGCTATACTACCCCCGAACCGAACCACAGAAAGGACGCGCCCATGAGTAAAACGAAGGAACGGATCCGGGACAGCCAGCTGCGGTACAAGCAGGGGCTGGGGCAGAATTTCATCTACGACGAGGCGCTGCTGGAAACGCTGGCGGGGCTCTCCGGGGTGACCAGCGAGGACGATGTGCTGGAGATCGGCCCCGGCGCGGGCTCCATGACCCGCTACCTGTGCCGCGCCGCCCATCACGTCCTCGCCATCGAGCTGGACGAGCGGCTCATCCCCCTGCTCAACGCCTATATGAGCCAGGCAGGCAACTTTACCCTCGTCCAGGGCGACGTCATGCAGCTCAACCTGCCGCAGCTGACCGAGGGGCTCCGCAAGCCCCTGTCCGTGGTGGCCAATATTCCTTATTATATTACCACTCCGCTGATCAACCTGCTGCTCACCTGCGGCCTGCCGCTCAAGCGCATGGCCCTCATGGTGCAGAAGGAGGTCGCGGACAAGATCCTCGCCGCCCCCGGGGACGAGGGCTGGGGGATGCTCGCCGTGCGCTGCCAGTACTTCTGCGAGCCGTACCTGGCCCTGGACGTGCCCGCCAGCTGCTTCACCCCCCAGCCCAAGGTGGACAGCGCCTTCGTCGTCCTGCCCGTGCGGGAGACCCCCGCCGTGCAGCCCCTGTCCGAGGAGGACTTCTTCCGCGTGGCCGCATCCGCCTTCGCCCTGCGGCGCAAAACCATGACCAACAACCTGTGCGCCACCTTCCGCATGACGCGGGAGCAGGCCGTGGGCCTCATGCAGACAGCCGGGCTGGATGAGCGCGTCCGGGGCGAGAAGCTCACCCTGCAGGAGCTGGCCACCCTGTCCGACGCCTATACCCGCTGGAAGGAGCAGAACGTATGACCGTCGCGCGCTTTGAGCATGTTTCCACGGTGCAGTACGCCCGGGATATGCAGCTGCCCGGCGCCATGATGGTGGAGGACATCCCCCTCCCCCGCCGCGCCACCCGGGGCAGCGCAGGGTATGACTTCACCTGCCCGGTGGAGGTGACCCTCGCCCCCGGCGAGCAGGCCGTCGTGCCCACCGGCATCCGGGTGCACATTGAGCCCGGCTGGGTGCTGCTGAATGTCCCCCGCAGCTCCCTGGGGCGCAGGCACGGCATCCGCCTGGCCAATACCGTCGGCGTCATCGACAGCGATTACTACGGCGCGGACAACGAGGGGCATATCCTGGTCACGCTGGTCAATGGCGGCGACCATACCGTCACCATCGGCCGGGGCGAACGCTTCTGCCAGGGGATCCTTGTGCCCTTCGGCCTGGCGGAGGAGGAGGACGTGGCCGGCGTGCGCAGCGGCGGCTTCGGCTCCACCGGGGCGTGAGGGCGCGGACCCCGCCGGGGCGCGGTTGTTCTTTATTTGTTCCCCGGCCGCAGTCAATCTTGACAAGAGTGGTCGGGTATGATATGATTTGTCCAGCTTTCGGGCGAGTTTTGGAATGACGGGAGGCGCAAGGATGTTCACGTGCATGTTGAACGAAATGTGTACCATGTGCGCTTGCACGCAGCGGCTTTGCGCAGCGCCTGGTAACCCCCGGGAATAACCGGGCCGGACTTGTCCCCGATAGGCAGATGTGACGCGCAAAGCGAAGATGCTGTGCTGGCTGGCAGGCATCCGTCGGTTTGCGCTTTTTCTTTGGCAAAATGGGCCCCTGCGACCCTTGCCCACGGAGGTGACACTGCATGCAGGAAACCCTGTCCCGGCAGCTGATGGAGAGCTTCCGCTACCTCCACAGCCACCCGGAAACCGCCTTTGAGGAGAACCTCACCACCGCCCACATCCGCAGCGTGCTGGAGAGCGCGGGCATCGCCATCCTGGACTGCGGCATGCCCACGGGGCTTGTGGCCCGCATCGACGGCGCGCGACCGGGGCGCACCATCGGTCTGAGGGCGGACATCGACGCGCTGCCCATCCAGGAGGAATCCGGGCTGGACTACGCCTCGGTGATGCCCGGGAAAATGCACGCCTGCGGCCATGACTTCCATGCCGCGGCAGCCCTGGGCGCGGCGCTTCTGCTCCACGCGCGCCGGGAAGAGCTCAGCGGCAGCGTGAAGGTCATCTTCCAGCCTGCCGAGGAAGTGGACGGCGGCGCAGGCCGCGTGGTCAACACCGGGGTGACGGACGACTGTACCTGCTTCCTCGCCGCCCATACCTATCCCGGCTTCCCCGCCGGTACGGTGGGCATCAAGGAGGGCCCGGTCATGGCGGCGGTGGACCGCTTCGCCCTGACCATCCGCGGCCGGGGCTGCCACGCGGCCCAGCCCCACAAGGGCGTTGACCCCATCGTGGTACAGGCCGCGCTGATTCAGGCGCTGCAAACCATCGTCAGCCGCACGCTGTCGCCCTTCTCCCACAGCCTGGTGAGCGTCACCCACGTCAGTGCGGGCAACACCTGGAACGTCATTCCCGAGACCGCGCTGATCGAGGGTACGGTGCGCACGCTGGATCCTGAGGATCGCGCGCGGGTGGAAAAGCAGTTCCGGCAGATCGTTCAGGGCGTGTGTGAGGCATACGGTGCGTCGGCGGAGATCGACTGGCAGCCCGGCTCCCCCGCGGTGCTCAACGACAGCCGCCTGTGCGCCCTGGCCCGCCGCGTCGCCCTGGCCGACGGCCTGAAGGTCGACCGCCAGGAGGATACCCTGGGGGGCGAGGACTTCTCCGTGTACCTGCGGGACAAGCCCGGCGTGTTCGTGCGCATTGGTACCGGCGGGGACTATCCCGCCCATCACCCCCGCTTCACCGTGGATCCCGCCGCGCTCTGCCCCGCCGCCTGCTACCTGGCCGATCTGGCTCAGGCCTGTCTGGCCTCCGGGGAGGCGGCCTTCCCCGCAGGCAGTGCCGAGGGCGGGCAATAACCCCTTTTGCGATCCCCATCCCCATGATGGTTCACAAGACAAGGATAAGGAGGAACTTCCGACATGAAGCATCTGGTTCGTTCCCTGCTGGCGCTGGTTCTGGCGCTGACCCTGCTGGCCTCCACCTCCGTGCTGGCCTCCGCCGAGGGCGGCAAGTCCGTGACCGTTGGCGTCACCTCCCCCATCACCACCCTGAATCCCCTGCTGTGCGACGCCACCGAGATCGTCAAGTACGCCACCTCCCTGGTGTTCCTGCCCCTGGTGGAAATGACGGCTGACAATGTGTTCGTCCCCCAGCTGGCCCAGAGCATCACCACCGAGGACAACACGCACTTCACCATCACGCTCCAGCAGGATGCCAAGTGGTCTGATGGTACGCCTGTGACTGCCCGGGATGTGGAATTTACGTTCCTGCTGCTCACCAGCCCGGAATGCCTGTACAACTGGCTGAACCAGAATGCCATCGTCGGTACGGATGACTACGGCTATGCGCCGCAGGATGCGACCAGTCTGGAGGGCGTACAGGTCGTGGATGACAAGACGCTGACCATCACCACCAAGTGGCCTGTGTCCCTGTACACCTTCGAGAACATCGTGGGCCGCTACATGTTCCCCCTGCCGGAGCATGTGCTGGGCAACGTGCCCCGGGATCAGCTGCTGAACGACGAGTGGTTCCGCAAGCCCACGGTGGTGTCCGGCCCCTTCTTTGTGGAGGACTACGACGCCAACCACTATGTGAACTACGTCGCCAATGAGAACTACTTCCAGGGCGCGCCGAAGATTGACCGGCTGAACCTGAAGGT
>JAXEEE010000172.1:0-42860 GCA_034104265.1 Eubacteriales bacterium
CAGCTGGGCTTTTTTCTGCTCTGCTGTCAGGCCCCGCATGTACCTCGGTGCTTGCTTCTCCGCCCTTCGGCGCTGCGCTCTGTTCGGCAAGCTGCTCCCTCCTTGCGTCGTATCGGTTGTCCTCTTCCGTCAGGGTGCGCGGGCACCAGATGGCGCAGCCTGTTTTGCACCGTTCGGGGCAGGGGCACTTGCCTTCGTTGAACAGGCAGTTCCCGCAGGGGCTTTCGCCCTTCACCATGCCGATGAGGGTGTCCCAGATCAGCAGGCCGCGGTTGTACAGCTCCCTGGTGTCGCTCTCCTGGGCCTTCACGGCCAGGTCGGTCATCAGCACAAAGCTGCCCTGGAATCCGTCCCGCCTGACCTTGTACATCAGCCTGGCGGCGTCGTAGATGTCACGGATGATTTTCAGCATTGGGTTTCAGTCCTTTCTGTTTTTCACGCTCGTTCGTGTTCCCGCCTTTCTTCTCACCATACGAGCAGAAATCGTCAGGGCGTTTTACTTCAAACGTGCCTCGATAATAGCCGTCCATGATGTACTCGATCTGTTCACATATACCATCCAGATAATGCTTGCAATCATGGCAGTGTATCACTTCAACTTCGCGCTGCACGGGTTCAGCATCAACGGTTGGACAAATCTCCGGATTTTTAACAGCAGAGATTACAATTCCAAGAACCTTGTTTTGTCGTGCATCGCACTTTCCAGTAACCTTGTCAATATAGTGGTTCTTATCAAGCCACCTCGCAAATGCATCCGCATCAATCAGTCGCATTTCTTCAGTCCTTTCTGTAGAAATCTGTCGTATACCCGTCTCCCCGCAGCAGCAGCCCCGGGGCCCAGGGCACAGGCGCGCCCATGATTTCCAGCACGTCATGCAAACAAATCCCGGCGTCTTTCTTCGGTACCTCAATCACCATTTCATCGTGCACGTGCATCACAATGCCCGGATAGCGCAGGCTCACGCTCAGCATGGCGTCCCGCAGACAGTCACGGCTGATGCCCTGCACAATGTTCTCCACCAGCTTCGGCCCGTAGGTCTCCACCCGCGACCATTTCCCGGCCTCCGTGGAGCCATAGGTGATGTTCTCCCGGCCGTTCTCGTCCATCTCCAGCCTTGGCTTCCAGTACCGCAGGCAGCGCCCGGAGGGCAGGCGGATGTGCAGCAGCTTGTCCGTCATCATCATGGACAGCCCATGGGGCAGGTCGTGCCGCCACCGTCCCACCTTGTAGCGGATGGTGTCCCGGGCGGCCTCGTCGATCTGCCACCACAGGGCCACAATCGCCGGGTTTGCCTGCCGCCAGGCGTCCACCAGGGGCTTCAATTCCTGCTCCTGCAATCCCATTTCCAGTGCGCCCATGGTTTTCAGCGCGCCCACCGAGCCGCCGTAGCCCAGGGCCAGCTCGGCGATCTTGCCCTTCTGGCGCAGGTGACCGTTGACCCCGTGTTTTTCCACCGGCACGTGGAACATCTTGCTGGCGCTGGCGCAGTAGATGTCGCCTCCCTTGCGGAAGTTCTCCTGCCGCCACTTCTCGTCCGCCAGCCAGGCCACCACCCGGGCCTCGATGGCGGAAAAGTCCGCCACCACAAAGGTCTTTCCCTCCGGCGCCACAAAGGCGGTGCGGATCAGCTCGCTCAGCACCGACGGCACGTTGCCATACAGCGCCTGCAGCGCTTCCCTGTCACCCGATTTTACAATTTCCCGGGCCACCTCCAGGTCGGGTATGTGGTTCTGCGGCAGGTTCTGCACCTGCACCTGGCGCCCGGCCCAGCGCCCCGTCCTGCTCGCGCCGTAGAAAGCAAACAGACCCTTCACGCGCCCATCCGCGCACATGCCCCGCTCCATGGCCTGGTACTTGGTCACCGAGGTTTTGCCAAGCTCCTGCCGGATGGCCAGCATCCTGTCCTGGCTCTGGCTCAGTCCGCCCGCGTCCCGCAGCGCCTTCACGGCTTTCTTGTCCAGCGGGCCCTCGGTGCCGAGCCACTGCTTCAGCTGGGCCACACTGTTCACGTTCTGCAGGCCGGATATTTCCACAGCCTCCTGTGTAAGCAGCCGGCTGTGCTCCTCGCTCATGGCGATGGCGGCAGTCATCAGCTCCGTGTCCACCAGGCAGCCCCGGTCGTTGATGTCCTGGTCCAGCTGGTAGGCCATCCACTCCTCCACTGGCTGGGGAAGCTGGGCCAGCACGCGGCGGATGGTTCGTTCCGTCTCCACGTCCCGCACGTTGTAGGTCTTGTAAAGCGCCCATTTTTCCATGTCGTGCTGTGGAAGATTGCGGGTTCTGCCCCCGCCTGCCTTGGTCGGCTTGCAAGGCTTTGAGAAGTAAGCAATGAGCGATTTGCCCTCGGCCATCTTCTGCTTGTCCTCGGGAAGCCCCAGCACACGGCCCACCTCGGCCAGGGTGCGGGGCAGGCCCAGGGCGGCGGCGTGCACCATGGTGCACCGCCACTGCGCGGGGGACAGCCTGCGCCCCAGATACCGGGACAGGCACACCCGCTCAAAGTTCGCGTTGAATGCCGACTTGACCACATTCGGGTTCTCCAGCAGGTCGATGACCTCCGGCGGCAGCGGGGCCTCCGTCAGGTCAAGCTCCACCACCTCGCCGTCGTCCAGGGCGTAACCGAAGAGGAGAATCTGGAAGTCCGGGGATTCTGCGTAGCGGTAGACCGTGGATTTGCGGAGGTCTACGCTGGAGTAGGTTTCGATGTCGATGGACATCACGGGCATGGGTTGGGGTCACCTCTTTCTTGGGGGGTTCGCCGCTGCGGCGGCGACCAGGGGGCTTTCCGGTCGCCCCCTGGACTCCTTCGGGGCATCCCTGCCGGTTGCGTGGGGTAGGAGTATGTGTGTAATAGCTGCGCTCGTTCGTTCAATTCTTCTGGTCGGGAATGGGGATTTTGTGCTTCTGGCATTCCTCCTGGAACACCAGCTGCCTTTTTTCCAGCTTCTCCACGCTCCGCTTCGCGCGTCTGATGGCCTTTTCCAGTCGGTTGTTGCTCCAGGCATCTGTCTTGCGCACAGGGGCTCGATACCCGTTCACATAAGCCAGGGACGCTTTGTGCCACATCTCGCGCTTGCACGCAATCGCCTTCGGAAACCATTCGGCCATTCTGCGCACAGCCTCCAGGTTTTCCTCCGACATCGGCATGCACCGAAGATACAGATGGATAAAGTCCTTCAGATCGCCAATGGGGCGCTCAAACATCAGCACGTTCACGTTCATCCGGCACCGCCAGCCGTAGCCCCGCAGGTTGATCACCAGCTGCGGGACGGCGATGGACTCACAGTCCGAATTCATCTTCGTCATCCTCCACCGGGCTGAACACGTCCTCGGCGCGCTTGCGGCCGCCCAGGGGCTCATCGTCGCGTACCTTCTGGATGTTGTTCAGCCCCGCGCCGATGCCCTGGTTGCCCTGCGCCTTGTAGGCGAAGAAGTTCAGGTCCACGTGGGCCCAGCAGCCGCTGTACAGCTGCGTCTGGTCGATGATGCGGTTGCAGCGGCGATCCACCAGGCCCGGCTGCTGCTTGGAAGAGGCGTTGAGCACATACATGCCCTTACACTCCGGGCCGTACTCGCCGCCGTTGGGCATCTCGCCGTCGCCGTCATGCAGGGGCAGCTTCAGCTTCTCGGGAATCTTCCCGCCGAAAAGGCCGGCGCTGCCCAGCCGGGCTGCCTCGCAGGCGCTCTTGATGGCGGAAAGGGTCTGCTTGTCGCTCTTGGGAATCAGGATGCAGGCGGAATACTTTCCGTCGCCCTCCTGGCCCTCCATCTTGCGGGGGGCAAACACGTTGAGGTAGGAAAGACGGACCAGACCGGTGACAACCTGGGTAGCGGAATTAGCCATAATGGGGTTCCTCCTTTGATGTATTGTCTCATGGGTTCCGCGCCTGCGGGCGCGGCCAGGGGGCTTTCCGATCCTTGTCGCTCCGCTTTCGACTTCCGCCTTTCGGCGGACTCGCCACTGGCGAGGCGTCGCCCCCTGGACTCCTTCGGGGCATCCCTTCGGATGCGTGGGGTATCTGTGTGATGATAAGGGTTTACTCATCCTCCAGCGGTTTAAACACCGCCGCGGCGGCGGCAGCCGAGCTCATGGGCGGGCGCTTGTCGCTTTCCTTCGCCAGCACAGGCTTGCCGGCGGGCTTGATGATCAGCTCGCCCAGCAGCGTGGCCAGCTGCTTCTTGCCCACAAGCTCTTCCAGCTCCGTCAGCCCGCGCAGCTTCGTTACACGGTCTGTTGTAAATCCCGCGCCGTCCAGCAGGTGGATGGCCTCGCCTTCGTCGGAAATCACCCGGTTGCTTCGGCCCTCCACCACCTTCCATCCCGGAAAGACTGCGCCGTGGTTCACCGCCTGGTCAAGGGCCCAATCCTTCACGGACTTCGCCCAGCGGGTCAGTCCATCCACCTGCAGCAGGATGTCGGCAATCTCCGCGTTGGTCAGCATGTCCGGGGTGCGCTCCTCCGGGGGCTCCGCATCCGTGAACCTCGCCCTTGCAATGGCCAGCTTCTGGTCGGCCAGCGCCGCGCATACATGGCGGCACCGGCACCACATGCACCAGTCTCCCGGGGTGCATTCGCCTTCTCCGGCAAAGGCCTTCTCCGCCCGGGGCCGCACATAGTCCTCGCCCCACTGGATCAGGTCCACCACCCGCATCTGCTCCGAGGTGATGCTGTCCAGCCTCGGCTGGATGATGTGCATCCGCACCAGGTGGATGCCGTACAGCTGCATGTAGCTTTCCAGCGCTCCCAGGGCATAGAGGCGAATCTGCGGGTTTCCCTCCGCCTCCACCGGCACGCCCTTTCCGTACTTCAGGTCGAAGATGTCCATCTCGCCATCGGCAATCAGCACACCGTCCGATGTGCCAAAGCCCTCCGGCGCATACCGGGAGTAGTCCACCCTCTCCTCCAGCATAAGCAGCGCGTCCGCCGTGTGCGCCCTGGCGGCCTCCAGGTGCTCCATCACATAGTCGGTATAGACGGAGATGTGCTCTTCCATCACCGGCTTGTACAGGGGGTGCTTCTTCAGCGCTGCGCCGGTGGCAGGCTTTCTGCCGGATAGAAGCTTCCGCAGGTGCTCCTCAGCGATTGCGTGGGCCAGGGTGCCCTCCTCCGCCGCTTCCTTGCTTCCCTCCTCCTGGAAGTCCAGCTCCCACCTGGCGCTGCGTGTGCAGTGCAGCCACCGGTGTGAGCTGCTGGCGCCCAGCAGTGCGTGATCAAGTGGCGGCATCGGAGTCAACCTCCTTCACGGTCTTAATCAGTACACCCAGTTTAGCGGCGCTGTACAGCGTCTCGTCTTCAGCAATAGCAGTCGCGATACCCAGCAAGCTGGTATCACAGATCATGTTGGTAGACCCGCCTTCGTGGAAAGCTATCAGGAGCAGGCCGTCTGCCTCCATCCGTGAAGCTTCCTCAAGGTCCTGCACGGGCTGTTCGACGCCGTTCTCATCCACTTCGGTCACCCTGATCACGTACTTAGGCATCCTTCATTTCCTCCTTCACTTCGGTCAGCAGGGCGCCATAGACCTCGGGCTTCAGCTCCGGGAAGGACGCCACGTGGTAGCGGTTGAACACGGCCCGCAGGGCGTCTGTGCCCTTCTTCTTGCGCAGCTCGTTCAGCGCCGCTCGTGCCTGCTCGGCGGTCACAGCAGGGGTCTCAGGTTCCGGCTGTCCAGCGGTCACGGGCTCGGCAGGGGCCTCAGGCTCCGGCTGTTCAGCGTTCACGGGCTCGGCAGGGGCCACAGGTTCGGCGGCTTCGGCAGCACCCGCGGGTTCCTCAGCGGTCTGCGCAAAAGCGCCGCTGCCCATCTCGCCGGCTGCGATGCTGATGGCGCCGTCCTTCGTCATGGTTATGCTGCCGCATTTTCCCAGCAGCTCGCTCATCTGCTTCCTGGCTTCGCTGGCGGTTTCAGCCTCGATGGAAATGTGAATCATGTTCCATGCCTCCTTGTAAAATTCTGAGTAGTGGGGCCTTCAGGATGCGGAGGTTCCTTCCGCGCCACACGTGGGGGAGCGTCAGCATGCCCTGTCTGGCCTCCAGGTTGTACAGGTAGGGTCTTCCGCCCAGCACCCGGGCCAGCTCCGCCGGGCTGATGGTTTCACCCGGCAGCGCCTCCAGGTAGGCGATATGCTCCTCGTGGGTCATGGCTGGGGCCTCCTTTACTGTGCAGCATCGAAAAACTTGGTAGGCGGCAGGGCGAGGGCCTTGCAAAGCTGCAAATACTCCTCCACGGTCAGCCTGCGTTTCCCGGAGAGGATCAGCGACAGCTTGCTCTCCGAGATGCGCATATTGAGGGCCACCTGTTTACGGCAGCATCCCTGCTCATCCATGTACCGCCGTACCTTCTGATAGATGGGCTCGGTCATTCTTCTCACGCTCCTTCTTCGATATTTCAGAAGTTCATGCATAGAATACATCGAATTTCCAGAAGTGTCAATAGCAAAATTCTGAATTTCAGAAATTAAATCTTGACAAAATCGAAAGTGCGCATATACTATCATTGAAGGAGATGGTCGCATGACACTCGGGCAAAGGCTGAAAGCGCAGAGAAAGCAAATGAAAATGACCCAGAAAGAGCTGGCGGACCGTCTTTCCAAGGGAGAGTCCACCATCTCCGAGTGGGAGTCCGATAAACGAAGCCCTGATGTGGATTTACTTGGCGCCATTGCCGCCGCTTTGGGCACAACGCCGGCCGCGCTTGTGGGCTGGGACGATCAGGCCACGGTGATCCCCTTCGAGCAGGCCCAGGAGACCGTCGGCATTGTCCTCCCCGAGGATGAACTGGAGCTTCTTGAACTGTATAGACGAGCGGAGCCTGTGTTCCGGCAGGAGGCCAAGGAAATGCTTCGGAGACATCCGAAGCAGATGTAATGCCCGCATTCTGCAGCAAGGTGGTGGCAACATGAAGAATATTCTTCGAGTTGCATCGGTTGTTCTGCTTTTTCTGATATGGCTCGCCTGGTGTTTTAGTGATTATTTGCTCGACACGATCCATCGTATGCTTAGCATGCCAGATAACGCCTGGATTATCTTGGCCGTACTCCTCATCGCTATCCCGTTTGCGGCCGTTGTTCTAATCTCGGTCATCGGTCTGCTTGTTGGGGTTTCGTCGTTAATCAGCATGCTTGTTCTTCAGCTGCTTGGCCGACCAAAAGAATCAAACGCGGTGGATGTTCTGTTTCACAAGGACAGTGCAGTCGCATTCTTCACAGTGGTTATTGTGCTTTTCATGCTCATTATCACCTGCATTACAAAGGCAGATTTTGTTCTTCAGTTTCTCTAACTTGTCTGCCACCCGCAGATGCGAACTCCTGTTCTTCTTCCAACATGCTCCAGTACGTATATAACTCTTTCTATATCGTCTTTTTTCTCGCGTGTGAAAAGTTATAGTGGCATTGGATGAGGTTGGAGGTAGCACCCGCAGAAACAGTTTTTCCCCTCCCTATATACTGCGTATATAGGGAGGGGAAGCAGAAAGGAGCACCCATGGAGTGTAGAAAGTGCCACAAGCCCCTGGAGCCGGACTGGTCGGTTTGTCCGTACTGTGCTACGCCCGTCACAAAAAAGCCGCGCTCCCAGAAGCGCGGTAACGGACTCGGCGCTGTGTACAAAAGAGGAAACACCTGGACCGTTCGCATTACCAGCAGCGTATCCGTTGTGGACGGCAAGGTGAAGCAGGTTCGCCCGTCAAAGGGCGGCTTCAAAACAAAGGCGGACGCGGTGCTTTATCTGTCTGAGCTTGCAAAAGGCACAAAGCCAAAGGTGCCCACACTTCAGTCATACTACGACACCTATTCCGACGGGAAAATGTCCAAGCTGTCTGAAAGCAAGCAGACCGCCTACAGAATAGCCTTTGACCGTCTCAAGCCTCTGCATCATCGTGCGATTGACACGATTACGATCGGAGAACTGCAGGACATTTTAAACGATACCTGCCCCACCTATTACCCGGCGCGTGACCTCCGTGTTTTACTGAACCATCTGTACAAATTGGCGGCTGTAGACGGAAACGCAAATCCAAGCCTCCCTGGTCTACTGGAGCTTCCTCCGCTCAACGAGGAGGAACGCGAGCCCTTTACCCAAGAGGAGCAGCGTCTGCTGTGGGCAGCCTACGATGGCGGCCTTGCCGATGCAGCCATCCCGCTTGTGATGATCTACACCGGTATGATGACCGGCGAAATGCGAAGGCTGACAAAAGGCATGATTGACTGGGAGAAGCGGGAAATCCGGGAAGTCGGTCTGAAAACGAAAGTGAGAAAAGCGCAATCCGTCCTTCTTCCGGAGATCATCCTGCCCGTACTGGCTGACCTTGTGGAAAGATCGGATGACGATCTTGTGCTGCCTATCAACGAAAACGACTTCTACGAGCGGTACTACGCCGCGTTGGCCGCAGCCGGTATCACCCGGCACCTGACGCCGTACTCTTGCCGTCACACCGCCGCTACCGCCCTTGCCATTGACGAGGCCGTCGCTCCGCAAACTGTTCAGCGGCTTATGCGCTGGGCCTCCACCCGCATGATGGATCGCTATGTACACCCTTCCGACGAGGACTCCCGTACGGCGGTCAACAGGAGGAGCAGATAGCCATTGTAGACACATATTAGACACAAATCGCCATAAACCGTTGAAATTTCAAGGTTATTGATACCCTGCTAAGGGAGTAGTGTGGGTTAACCGCAGCCCGGGTTCAAATCCCGGCTTCTCCGCCAGAAACCCGGAAACTGTTGATAAGCAACGGTTTCCGGGTTTTTTCATTGCTTGCGCACAGCTGTATCTTCTTCCCTCTCATACTGCGTAAATCCTATTTGTAGACACATGGTAGACACACAAAAACAAGGCCCCCGAAGGGGCCCTGTTTTACTTGATGCCATGGAGTTTTTTGTACCACTCCTTGGCCTTATTGTGCCCTGCCGTGTGCGCTTTCTGCAGCACCTCCAGCCGGGCCCCATCGTCCATGCCGTCCCACAGCTTCCCGTTCTTTGCCAAATACTCCTGGTAGCCCATTTTGTACTGGAGCGTCCAGTTCTCCCAGTCTGCCTCCGCCACCTGGTAGGTCATGCCAGCGATGGAGAAAGAGCCAGCCGGGTGTGGCAACGCGCTGTCCCTGCCGGTGGCCCCCCATACGCTGGTGGCCTGCTGCATGTACAGCTGCTTGCTGTCAGCCTTGAAGGTGGCGTCCAGCCTGTCCATCGCGGTGGGAATCGTGGCTCGCTCGCCCGCATACAGTGCGTCGGTGACTACATTCCGCCCTGTAATATACTTGGCATTGTACTCGCCGATGGCCTCCTGCGCCGCCAGCGTCGTGGAAATCATTTCCCGCCGGATGGCGCTGGTCAGTTCGTACTTCTGCGCGTCGGTCAGCGTGTCATTCGCGTTGATCTCGTCGATCTCGTCATACTTCTCACCGATGGCCTTCCGGGTGTCGTACAGCGCGCCCCCCGCGTGGGTTAGATCGTAGGCCTCCTGATAGGCCGCAGACACTTCCTCCTCGGACAGGCCGCGGCGCAGCATGTTCAGCGGCCGGTCGTTTTTGCCGGCTGTCACCACACCGGAAATGGCATTGTAGCCGTCATAGAAGCTGCCCACGATGTCATTGCTGATGAGCGGATCGCTGGTCAGCTTCTTCTGTGCCGCGGCGATGGCCGCCCGCAGCCCTCCCAGCTCTCCGGTATTGGGATTCTTGGACAGGGCGGGAATCGCCATCTGCCCCAGGAAGCCCGTGTACTGCTCCGCAAGATACTGCACCTTCAGCGGCGACATGCCAAGGGTTCTGCCGGCGCCCACGAAAATGTCCGGCGTTTCCTCCGTGTATTTCGTGGTTTCCCCCCAGTCGCTCATGTAGCTGGGCACGATGCGGCTGCCGTACCAGTTCTTGTTCTGCCCGATGCCGATGAGCGGTTGCAGCACACTGCCGCTGCTCACGGGGTTCAGGTTGTCCACAATGGTGTTCGCAATCGCCGCAAAGCCAATCACCGGCCCGTCCGCCTCGCCGCTCCACAGGGCGTTGGTCACCGCGCCGTGCACCGCGTAGGTCAGCGGGTCCTGGGCCAGGGGAATGCGGATCAGCGGCTGCTGTCCGAATACCTCCGGAGCAAAGTTGGGCAGATAGAAGTGCTGGGATTTCAGGTCGTCGCTCATGAGCGCAAAGGCTTCCTTCTCGTCATCGTCGGAGAATTTCAGCATCACCGCGGCCGATATGGCCGACATGAGCGCCGTGTTCACCACCGTTTTCACAAACCGCTGCGGCGCCTTGCCGCGTTCAGTTTCCGTCAGCATTCGGCCCGTCCGGTAGACGCCCTGTTCGCTGGCGCCAAAGAAGGGAATCACCTGCTTCAGGAAGGCCGCCAGCTGCGAGTTGCCGCTCCGGGCAAAGTCCACCGTCACATCCTGCGAGGCCAGGAAGGCCTCCCTGCGCCCCTCCGGGGTGCTCTTGTCATGCTTGCCGTACTTGTATTCCGCATAGCGGCTTGTTTGCTCCACCACCTCGTTCAGCCTGGCCAGGGTCACCGTGTTCCACAGCTTTTTGCCCACCCACTTGGCGGTCTTTCCCGGCGTGGAGCGCTCATATCCCTTGTACAGCGCCGCCCGGTAGTCCTCCGCACCCTTCTTCGTTCCGGCCTCAATGCGTGTCCATCCGCCGCCGCCAAGGGCCACATAGTCCTTGTACTCGCCGCCGTTTGTCCAGATGTCGTAGGACGCCCTGAGCCATTTGGCAAAGCCGGAGGCATAGTTGGTCGCCCAGGTGCCGTAGTTCACCGTGTTCTGGAAGTCGCGCATGAAGTTGCGAAGCGCGAATACCGGGTTGCTTCCCGTGGTCAGGGCGCTCATGCCCCGCGTCAGCATGCCCAGGGTACGCATGGCAGAAATGCCGCCGTCCCGCTGGGAGGCCAGCAGCTTGTACAGTTCCGTGTCGAAGATCTCGTAGTATCTGCGGGTACCGTCCGGCTGCTGCACCGTAATCACATTGGGCAGGGTGCTGCCGTTTTGCGTGATCCATTGGCTCTGCCTGGTTCCTACCAGGTCAATCACCTGCTGGAAAATGTCATCCTGGGTGTTGCCGGCAAGGAGCTGCGCAATTTGGGATTGCAGCTCGCTCACATCCACGCTCACCTGCCTTGCGTCGGGGGTAATCTCCCGCCCGTATACGCCCAGGCCTTCGGTCGAGCGGTACGCCCTGTCCCAGGCCAGCGCCGCGTTGTTGGCGCTTACCATGGTCACCACGCTATCCACCATGGAAACAAAGCTGTCCATGGGGTTGATGATGTCCTCCGTGCTGCCCGTGGCCGTGCGAATCTGATAGCGTTTGCTGTTCTTGAAGGTTTTTCCCGCGCCCTGATTTTTTACACGGAAGGTTGGAGCGTAGTGCGGATACATGGCGTTCATGGCGTCAAAGTCCTCCTGGGACAGGAAGCCGGTATCCACCATGAAGGCCTGTAGAAATTCCTTGCGGAAGTCCTGGATGGCCTGCTCGCCCGCCACCACCTCCGGGTGGTTCCTCTGCACATCGTCGATGAAAGCCTGCCGTGCCGACGGGGTAATGTAGGCATCAAACACGGGCTTTCCCTGGGCGTCGCGGTCCAGCGAATGGAGCGCCAGCCAATACTGCATCAGCATGGGCTCGTTCTGCGCGGTGACCCCCGCGCCCTCCAGCCGTGTGGCCAGCGACTCTCCGGTCACCGTCCAGTTGGCGTCGGTCAGGTTTTCCGTCAGAATGGCATAGGCGCGCCGGGCGGAAAAGTTCTTCATCAGGGCCGTCTGCCGCACATCCGCGTTGCCGCCGCTGTCCCGCACGGCCTTGTCCACCTTTTCCGCAGCGGAGGTGTCGTCCACCAACCGGGAAATCAGGTCGCCCATCTGCTTGCGGAAGCCGCCCTCGGAGGGCCTTTCGCTCTTGGCCCGGATGGTGGCGCCAATCTGCTCCTGCACGTTGGCCCCAAGCCACGCGCGCAGCTCCGTTGCCGCCTGATGCACGGCCTTGTAGTTGCCACTTCTCCGCAGCTCCCGCTCAAAGCTGTCCACGAAAGCGTCCCCGGCAAAGCTGCGGGCTGATGCCTCGTCCGCCATGTATCGCCAGCCAAATTCCGCAAAGGCTTCCCCGGGAAGCTCCGCTGCGCTGTAGTTGGCGGCAAACAACGGGTCAAGCTGATTCACCATGTCCTGGGTGCCCGTCATGTTCAGCTTGCGGCTCAGGTCGTGGAAAATTTCATGCATCGTCACCGTGTAGTTGCCCGCCTGCCTGGCACGCACCGCAACATACTTGGCTCTGTTCTCGTAGTAGCCCAGCACCGCAGAGGGCATGTTGTTCATCTTCCTCGTGCCAATGGCATCGCCCAGATTCAGGCTCTTCGCCAGCTCCTTGGCCAGCCGGAAGGGGCTCTTCGACGGCTTTCCGCGCATAGAAGAAGCACCCTGCCATGCTTGCGGGGTGCTTCGCAGATAGTTCACTTCTTGCCCAGCGAGGCCCTGTATGCCTCCACGATTTGCCTGTGGCGCTCCAGATCCTCCACCGTGTACACCGGATCCTCGTCCATCAGGATTTCCGCCGTGGTTCGCGGCCTGGAAGATTTCGTTTCCGATGCTGTCGGATTCGATGAGGATGGGGTGCTGTCCCTGGGGGACATCATTGCTCCATTTCGAGTATCCATCAAGCTCGCCTCCCATTTTCAGCGCTTCGTAGGTCTTGTCGATGTTGCCGTTTGTCGCCTTGTACAGGTAGTCGGGGGAGATGTAGCGGCCCTGGGAGAGGAAGCGCCCCAGCGCGCGGCTCAGGGTTTTGCCCCGCTCCAGCGCCACATAGTGCACGTTGGCGGTGTACCCCGCGTCCGTGAACTCGCTGATGTTCCGCTGTACGGAGCTCAGGCTTCCGCCCACAATGGGGAGCACCACGTTGTCGCCCGCGGCTGCCGCATCGTTGATCATGCGCTGCCAGATGTAGCGGCTTTCCTGGTGCAGGTAGCCGCTGTTCAGGCCGTTTTGGTATTCCGGCAGGCGCTCCTTCACCATGTCGCTGTCCAGCACACGGCTGCCGAAGGCCTGGCTGATCCAGTCCGCCAGCGCAGAGCTCTTTCCGGCGGCGGGCGGGCCAATCACCACATCAAGCCGTTTCTCCTTCTGCACAGCCCCAGTATAGCTTGTTTTGCCATCCCTGTCAATCACGGCGCTGCCCAGGCCCATCAGCTCCTCCCGGATGTCCTCCTGCAGGGACGCGCGTTCCGGGCTCACCATGCCGGCCATTTCCTGGGCCGTGTAGGGCGTCTGGCGGTACGGGAGGGATTCACCCTGCAGCATGCGCTTCTCCGCCCACTGCACCTCAGGGGTGCCCATGACCTCCTCCACCGAGGGCTCCTGCCCTGTCTCCAGCTTTGCCCGGATGGCCTTCATCTGTTCCGATACGGGTTTCCCTGTGAGGGCAAAGGCACCGCTCTTGTTGTAGCGGATGTCGGGGTTCGTTTTGCCAAGCTTGCCGGTATTCCACATGCTCTTGAAGCTGCTGGGATTGAAGGCCATGATCACCGTGCCGGGAATCACGCTGCTGGAGCTGTTCCCGGACAGGTTGTCCTTCACATTGCGGACAATGCAGGCATCATACCCGTTGTCCCTGGCCCACTTGCCCCATCCGCGGTTGGTCCTTGTGTCGGTGTAGTCGTTTCCGTCCTTGTCCTTCACCGTGGCGTGCACGCTGGTGTACTGGCTTCCGCCCGCGTCAATCACCAGCGGGTTCTTCAGCGACATGTAGCCGGCATACAGGCCGTTTCGCCGCACGTTGCCATATTCCTTGTTGAAGCGGGCCAGCTCGTGTTCCCGGTAGAAGCTGCCCTTTTCGCCCTGGGTGTCATGGACCACGCCGTAGGCACGGTAGCCCCATTCGCCCTGGAAGTTCTGCTCTTTCTGCAGGTCGAAGCCCTCCGCCTTCATGGCCGCCGCGGCGGTTTCCCAGTTCACTATGTCATAGGTTTTGATCTTGTGCGTGCTGCCGTGGGCATAGGTTTTCACAATGCTCAGGTCAGGGCTGTAGAAGTTCATCACCGCGCCGCCGGACTGGGCCTTGTGCTCCATGTACAGCGTGCTTCCCGTGCCGCGGTAGATCACCCTCGGCGTGCCGTCCGGGTTGCTCAGGTCTCCCGAGGGGTCGCTGAACCAGCTCTTGAAGTTCTGCGTGTTCGTGCGCAGCTTCCGCGCCGTTTTCACCTTGCCGTGATACTGAGGGTCCTGCCATGCCTCCAGCTGGGGCGCGCTTTGGGCAGGAGCAGCCTCTTGGGTTTCGGGCATGGGATTCTCCGTCCCCGTCTGCTCGGCCTCAGAGGGCCCGTTCTGGCCCTCCTGTGCGGTGCCGCTGAACAGCTCCGCCTTGTGGCCGTCAATCAGGGAATCAATCAAGTCATAGCTGCTCCCCGTCATGGGCGTAACGTCAATGTATTTGACCAGCGATCCGTCCTTCAGCATCAGCTGGGCATAGAACTTCTGCTGGGTCTCGTTCGGGTGGCTTGCGGCATCCTCCGCAAGGGCGGGCATCAGGCCCAGCGCCTCTGTTACTTCTCCCGTGCTATCCAGCAGTACTTCGATACTTTCTTCAAAGGGTACCACAGGCTTCTGCGCGTCCTTCAGGGCCTGATCCATGCCGTCAAAGTCCGGGCTGTCCACAAATCCGTCGAAAACCGGCAGCAAGCTGTCTGCCTTGAACCGGGTTTCCTTGTACACCTTGCCCGTGTCCGTGGCCAGGTACCAATAGCCCCCCGCGTCCTTGTACATGGCGCCGGTGATGTTCACGCTCTCTCCGCTTTTCAGCGTCGCGGTGCTCATCTTGCCAAAGGGAACCGTCGGCGTCAGGATGTCCATGGCCTGCTGGTAGGCTTCCTGCTCCTGCTGCGCCTGGACCTGGGTCTTTGCCTGCGCCACCTCCTCCTGGGCCTGCTGGCGCACCTTCTTCAGCGTGCTGTCCCGCATGGTATTCAGCGTGGTCTCCGCGCTCTTGACAGCGGATTGGGCATTGGCCTCTGACTGCTGGTATTCCAGCACCACCTGAATCGCACCCTCTACATCCTTGGTGGCCTGCTGCACCGCGCCCCGCAGCATCTGGTTTCCCGGCTCCGCAACAAACTGGGCCGTCGCGCTCTGCAGGTTCTGCGCGGTGGCCGTCTGCCTGGCCTGTGCGGTCTCCAGGTTCTTCTTCGCCGTCCGCAGGTTCGTCTTGGCCTGGTTCAGCGCATCCTCATAGGAGCGGATGCCCTCCAGTGCGCCGTCCGCCACCAGCTGCGCCACCCGGGTAGCCACCTGGCTGTCCTCCACCCGCTTGCCAATCTGCTCCATCACCCCCGGTGCCGCAATGTCCTCCCGGGCCGCGGCAATCAGCGCCGGCACGGTTTCCGCCGTGACGTTTCCGCCGGCCGCGCCGTCCAGCACCTGCCGGGCCTGGCCGGATGCATGCAGCGCGGCGGTGATCAGGGCCGTTTTCACGCTCTCCGTGTCCGCACCCGTTTCCGCAGCGGTCAGCAGCGCGTCCCGCACCACGCCGATGCCTCGCACGCCGTACTCGCTGATAAGGTGCTGCGCGGCCACGCCCGCCGTGCTGGTGGTCGTGATGGTCGGCTCCGCCGGGGCAAGCACCGCGCCCACCGTGGCCGCCTGCGCCGCCTCGTCCGTGGTGGCCTCCGCCATGGTCAGCGCCGCCACCTGCCTGGAGAGGATGCCAGACTGCCTCTGCGCCTCCTCCGCAGCGTCCGCATCCGGCCCAAAGCCATCCTCCATGAAGGGGTATTCCTGCTCGAAGGAGGTCTCCTGTCCCTGGTTTTCTCCATCCTCGTTTGGAGAAATTTCGGGTTCCTGACCGGCGTTTTCTCCATCCTCGTTTGTAGAAATTTCGGGTTCCTGAGTGGCGTTTTTCCCATCCTGTACTGTAATTTTTTCCTGCTCCCGCATGGCGGGCTCGCCCGCAGGCTCAGTGTTTTCGGCGGCTTCCTGGCTGCTTTGCGCCTGGGTGCCGTCATCCGTCATCCGCTGCGTTTCCGCAGCGGTCGTGCTTCCGGTCTTGGGCTTCATGGCCGACTGCATCGCGTACTTGGCCGAAATGGACAGACTGCCGGACAGGCCTCCTGTCAGGGTAGCATACAGCACGTCATAGGCGCAGTCCCTCCACGCCTGAGCCTCCGCCTCCTGCTCGCTCATGCCCTGCTTCCTGTAGTCCGCCTTGCTCGTTTCCCACCCGGAAAGGCCCTGCATGATCAGCCTGTCGCTTGCCTGGGTCAGAATTTCGCTCGATCCCTCGCCCAGGGCCTCCGAGGCAAACTGCTTCATCGCGTCCGTCAGCATCCCCTTGAAGGTCACGGCCGAGCCGTCAAACTTCATCCAGTCATCCATCGGGATGTATTCGGTCACGCTCTCTGCGATAAACGCCGCGCCGCCCATCATCAGGGCCTGCTCGTCCGTGGCGCCCCGCAGCTTCGCGTCCTGGATGGCCGAGGACGCTGCGCCGGCCGCCATCGCGGATACGGCGCCCACCGTGGTGCCGCCTACGATGCCCGACACCATGCTGTCGCCCGCAGAGGTCAGTACGTCATAGCCCATGTTCGCCAGAAACGCACCCGGCGTTCCCTCGCCCAGGGCTTCCGTGATGTCCTCCTTCACCGTCGCGCGGATGGAGCCAACCATCGTGGACGCACCGAAGGCCGGGTTGTAGGGGTTGATTTCCTGCCCCGTGGCAGTCTGCCAGGCGGAATAAACCGCACCGGACATCTGCAGCGGCGAGCTGATCACGCTCAGCACCGTGCCCAGCACAGGGTACTCCTGCGCAAGGCGCTGGCTGTTTGCCTGCGCGTTTTCACTCATTCGTGTCAGCACCACACCGTAGCTGCTGTCCGTCAGGTGGTCGTAGTAGGCCTTCGCGCTGTCTTCCCCCTGCACGGCCAGCAGGTACAGATAGGTGTCCCGCTCCTCCTGTGTCAGCGCCCCCATGTAGGTCGCCGCGCCACCCGTGCCCGCAATGAAGTCTTTCGACGGATCAGCGGCGTACAGGTCAAGGTCGCTGTACCCGTTTCCCATGCCGAAATACTGCTGGCTGCCAAGGACGCTCTTTCTGGTCTTCTCCGCAGTTTCAGTAAAGTCGCTGTTCCCCCGGAGCAGGAAATACTGCGCGTCCAGCACGTCCCGGTTCAGCCTTTCCTTTTCCCTGCGAAGGTTGTCCAGGTAGTCCTGGCCCACCGTCATGCCGCGGCTTTCAATCTCCTGCAGCACCCAGTCCAGCCGCTGGATTTGCTCCTGGTTCTGCTGCAAGCCGGCCCTCGCCGCCTGCGCGGTTTCCGCATAGGTTCCGCCCTGCTCCAGCGCCAGGTCGTACAGGGATGCCGTCGCATACTCCGTCGGCCTGTACTCGGCTCCGTACTGGTACGCATAGTCCATGATGGCCAGGCTGGAGCGGCTGTCACCCTCCTCCACGCCCGCCAGTGCCCTCATGCGATCCGCCGCGTCATACCCGGCCTGAATTGTCGCCATTTCTTCCTGGGCCCGGCTGTACTGCGCCTCCTGGCTCCGAAGGTATTCCTCCAGCTGCGGAACGGTCGCCTCCAGTTCCGCCTTCCGCGCCAGCACCGTCTCCTGCTGCTCGGGGGTCAGGTCGCTTCTTTCCGTCATGCCGGAAACCTGCTCCTCAGGGCTGATGGAACGGGCAAAGGCCTCGCCCGCCTTCGCCACCTCGTCGTTTCCCGTCGGCGCCATGGACCACTCTTCGTCCCCGTCCGGGCCATACTCGCCTGTGCCGGTGTACCCGCCTTTGGCCGATGCCTGGGCGTCAATGCGTTCCATGGTATCCAGTGCGTAGGCATGGCTGAAGGTGTACTGGTTCGTGCCAGGAATACGGGTGGCATGGATTTCATAATCCCGGCCTGCAATTTCCTTGATGACATGGTAGTCATCCTGGAGCGGCGCATCGCTCTCGGATGCCTGAGCAGGGGCCATGGACCATTCCTCGTCCCCATCCGCGCCATACTCTCCCGTGCCGATGTACGTATAGCCCTTGGGCGCGTTCGACCGGGCATAGCTCTCCTGCTGCACCCACAGCTGATTCCGGATGTCCTCCAGCTCCCGCTTCGCACTGTCCAGCTCAGCCTGCGCCATTTCATAGGGGCGAAGAACGGAAATGGTGTCCAGGTAGTGGGCATTCGCGTATTCATTCGCCGTGTCCAGGCAGAAGCCGTAATTCCGTTTCGCATCGGCCGTGCCGTCGTTCATGGCGGCGTTCATCTCCAGCAGGTAGGTTTCAAAGTCCGCGCTGTACCCGCTGCGCCACACCTGCTTTTCCTCCGCGGTGCCCATCTCCAGGATGGTCGGCGCTGCGGCATTCATGGCATTGGTGCCGCTGGATTCCACAGCCGCCTGGCTTTCGGTCACAGGCATCTGATAGCCCAGCTGGGTGCCCACCTGTTCCGTGTACACGCCCGTAGCCGGCGCGCTATTCACATCGGCGCACTTTTCCCGCACGCTGCGCTCCATGTCCGCCCATCGGTAGTCAATGGCCCTTGTCGTGGCCACCAGGCTTCCGCTTGCCATGCTCTCGTCCAGCTTCTTCAGCGTCGGGCAGTCGTCCAGAAGCCCGTCAAGAATCGCGTCAGGGTCACTGGTATACTTCAGCCATTCGTCCACCTTGCCACGGACGGTCGCAAGCTCCGCTTCCGCCTTCTGCGTGGTCTGCTCCGCGTCATATACCTTCTGGTACATTTTCTTGGCGGTGGCGTCCTTGCCGCTAAGGATGCTCCTGTTCTCCCCAAGCCACTCCGGGCCAAAGCTGCTCACGCCGAAATACAGCGCGGCATCATCCAGCGTGCTGCCCGCAGCATAGGGGCTGTATTTGTCGCTGGAAGGATCCAGCATGGCGCTGATGCGCTCGTCCCGGGTGTAGCCGCTGCCCATGCCCAGGGCATATTTGACGCTGTCCAGATAGGGGTTTCCGGTGCTTTCGTTGCCCCTGGCGGCCCATAGCGTGCCATAAAGCGCATCTTGGCTGTAGCCCACCGCACGGTTCAGGCTGGTTGGCGTTCCCTGCTGCCTGTCCTGGTCCATCCGGGTCAGCGTCTTGTAATTGCTCCAGTCAATCCGGCCCAGAATCTCGTCATCCGAGTAGTTCCTGTCGCTCCTTCCCGCCCAGTAGCCAATCTCCTCCTGCAGTGCCGCCCATTCATTCTCCGCCTGCTTTGTGGTGTCCTCGTCCTGCAGCAGCTGGTAGTACCAGTAGGCCGCGTTCTGCTGCGCTGTGCTGGTGCTGCTGGGCGCCAGGGGTGTGCCGCTCACGCCTGTGCGGTAGTAGTCCTTCAGCCAGCTGTTCTGCTGCAGCCAGTCGTCCGTCACGCCGCCCGTCATGTCAAAGCCCATCTTGCCAAGCTCTGATACGGCTCTGCTCGTCGCCTGGCTGTACGGGTCATAGAACGGGCTGGATTGGTCACTCTGAAGTTCTGTGAACATACTCCACAGCTTCTCCCCCTGCTCAGGGTCCTCCTGGCCAATCCGGCAGATTCTCGCCGTCACCTCGCTCCTTGTGGGCTCGCTCCCGCGGTACCAATTCTCTTTCTCTTCCTCCTGGAACATCAGCCGCTGTCGCGCGCTGTTCATCGTCACGGTGGGCTGAGTGGCTTGCGTCCTGCTGCTTCCGGGGGACCCGCTGGCCGGTTTATTTTTATTGGATAGACCAACCAGATCATTGAAAACACCCATACAGAGTCCTCCTTAGTTTTTTCGTACCGCGTATCGGTTGATGGGCTCGCGGGATGCGCTTCCGGTGTTGGCGCCTGTGGAGCCAGCTGCCTTGATCGCGCTCGTAAGGCTTCCCGCTGCAGACTTGAGCGAATCCACAAAGCCTCCAAGGCCGGCCTTTGCTGTGGTGGGCCCCGCATTGAGCATCGCCATGAAATCCGCCAGGGTTCCGCCTGTGGCCTCGTTTCCCGCCCCTGTCTGTTCGGTCGGATTCTTTTTTGAACCCCCGCCACCCGAGGACGTTTTACCGTTTTTGTCGTTGTACTGCCGGACGCTTTCGTCAAACTGCATTTGCCACTGCTTGTCCTCGATTTCGTCCCGCTCCTGCTGATAGGCCATCTTCTCGGCATACTGCTGGTCGGACACCTTGTCCCGCTCCTGCTGATAGGCCATCTTGTCGTTGTACTGGCGGAGGCTCTCCTCAAACTGCGATTGCCACTGCTGGTCGGATACCTTGTCCCGCTCCTGCTGATAGGCCATCTTCTCAGCATACTGCTGGTCGGATACCTTGTCCCGCTGCTGCTGGTACAGAATCTGGTACAGCTGCGTAGCGAGGCTGTTCTGCCTGTTCTCCGCTTCCACCCCGCGGGTGTACTCCTGATCCTCCAGTTCGCGGATGCGGTTCATCACATCCGCCGCCTGGTTCGCGTCATACTGGGCAAGCTGCTGGGCAAGCTGCTGTGCCAGCTGCGTTCTCTGCTGCGCAATTTGCCCCTCGGCAGCCGCCTGCTGGTCATTGATGGCCTGCTGGGCCTCCGCTCCCTCCTGCGACAGGTTGGCCAGGGTCTGCGCCGCATAGCTGCTGCGCTGCATGCCTCGGGACAGCATCTGTCTGTCAGACTGCGAGTAGGCCTTGGCATACTGCTTCTCGCTGTCCTCCCGTTGCTTGTCGTAGGTATCCTGCAGTCCTTCCTGCTGCTGCTTCAGGTACAGGTCGCTCTGCTGCTGTTGCTGCTGCGCCGCCAGCTTCAGCTGGTTGTAGTAGCTCTCGTATTCTCCGGAGGCCTGATTCTTGATCTCCTCCGGGGTTTTCGGCGTGTACGGCTGGTTTTTGTTGTACTGGGCCATAAGCCTGTTCAGCGCGGCCGTCATTGCGTCCCCCTGCGAGGCCGAGGGCTGCGTTGCTCCGCCCGAGTGTGCGCTCATATTCTGCAGCGCCCCCCAGGTCTGCTCTCCGGCCACGCCGTCTACCGTCAGCCCGTTCGCTCCCTGGAACTGCTTCAGGGCAGACAGCGTGTTTTCGCCGAAAATGCCGTCCACGTCAAGGCTGTATCCAGCCGCATTCAGCGCTGTCTGCAGCTGCATCACGCCATCTCCCGTGTCCTTGTAGCGCACGGTGCCGTTGGTAGTTGCCATCGCTTATTCCTCCCCGTTCTCTCCCGTGTCGCTCCTGTCCCTCAGCTGCTCCAGCGCCTTTTTGACAAACCCCGGCAGCGGAACCCCCAGAATCCCCAGGTTCTCCAATACACTGATGCCCTCCGTGGCCACAATGTACAATATCATCCCAGTGCGGAACATCGCCGCCTGCAGCCCCAACTGCTCCACCGCCAGCATATCCAGCAGCACGCCCACAATCACCGCCAGCAGCTCTCCGGCCTTTTTCGCCAGCCCGGCCCAGCCAACAGCCGAGGACAGGTGCCCGCTATCCGTCTTGGGCGATTTCCCCACCCAGCCGATCACCAGCCCGGTGATGTAGTCAATGGCCATCAGGGCAAGCATGACCGTCAGCATCGTGTCCCTCCCGCCGAACAGACCCCACACAGCACCCGCAGCGCCTGCAATGGCCTTGACGATTTTGTCCCACGTAATCATAGCATCACCCCCAGCCAAGCACGCCGCCAAGGGCGGAAAGCAATGCCTCCGCCGCCGATCGCGGCAACACTACCGTCACCGTGTCAACCTCCGAGGAATCCCCGGCATCTCCGGACGCATCCTCCACGCCCTCCTGCATCTGCAGATACCGCTTGTCCATCCAGCCTGTCTTGCCGGCCACTGTCACACGAGCCCAGCCGTACAGCGTGTCCAGCACTTGGGCTTTGCTCCCAACCGGCACGCGGTCAAGAAGCGCGCCCTCCGGCGTTTTCCGCAGGTTCACCGTGCTGCCGCTCTCTGCCGTCACAACCGCCGTCTGCATTCCAGTCGCCTCCCCTTCGTCGTTTTCCCGACTGACCATGCGAAGCCAGCCTGCATAGTTCCACTTGCCAAGCTTGCTATCGTGCACAATGCCGGGGCCCGTGCAGTGCACAATCTCCAGCGGCGCCACCGACCGCACCACGCCCACGTGGTAGTAGTCCCGCTTGTCCACATCGTCCCGGTACCGGTCCGGCAGGTTGTAGCCGCTCTGCCCGGGCATGGCTGCCTTGTACACCACCTGACCCACCTGCAGGTCGCCCGCGTCGGTCACAGGCAGCAGCGTGTCCATGGCGTTTCGCGCGGCCCAGTTGCTGCCGTGGGTGCCTGTCCACTCTCCACCAGCGCGCCGGATGGCGCCGATGATCAGCCCGATGCAGTCGCATGTGCCGTCGGATCCGTCGTGCCCAAGCCGGTAGGTCGGTTTTTCCTCCGCGATGGCGTCAACACCGCGCAGAAATGATTCCATCGTGACCAACACACCACCACCCCCTGTTCTTTTTCCGTGTTACCCGGCGTTCAGCGCCTCCCGGATGGCTTCCAGGTCATCCGTGGTCAGCGCAGGATAGTCCGCCGCGATGTCCTCGAAGGCCTCGCCGTTGGCGATGCGGATGCGGAAAGCCCGCACCATGATTCGCAGCTTCAACGTGTTCAGTGTTTTCATCTCATTCAACCTCCAATCAGTTCTGCCATCATCAGGATGATGTCGTCAGTCGTGGTTTCCAGCGCATCCACGCGCTGCTCCGTTGTGGGCCTTTGCTCCGGCGGCACATAGTCCGCGTCCATTTCCTCTGCCGTGCGCTCCACCACCTTGCCGTCCACCAGCTTATAGCGGTACACGCCGCGCTCGTCCATCAGCGGCCCGGGCATGTAGTTGCCCTGGGCGTGGTGGAATTTATCTCCCATCCCGCTATCAATTTCTACCCAGCCGTCCGTGTTCGTAATAAATGCGCTGCTGTTGATTTCCACCACGCGCTCGGCATCGTCCACGCGCACAAGAACCTTGTAGGGCGGAAAGTTGGTTGTTTCGTTCATGCGGTTTCACTCCTTTCTGTTTTACAAGTCGGCGCTAAAAGCCATTGCGGCATTATTAGTAGCAATAACAAGCTGATAAGCGCTTCCTGTGCTGCTTATACACTTTAGATGTACGCATTGCGGGTTTGAAGCGTAGAATGTAAATACTTCTGTTTTATTAGTTGTGCTGCTATACGTTATCCACATTTCTACCGATGATTGAACCAAACTCGGCGCAGTCCGCATTGGAACTTGTAGCGGGCAACGGATATATGTAATCCCGCTTTCTGAGTTGCCAACAGCAGACATTCCATTAGTGTTATATTGCTGATAGTAGCGCATACACTCCGCCAGCTCCGCCGCGTAGCCCTTGGGCTGGTAGGCCGGGAGCGTGGAAGCATCGTAGGAGCCTTCGTAGAGGGCGGCACAATAGATTTCTATTGTGTCGTCGCTTGAATCATTAAAAAAGATGCTGAATATTGTCTTGCCACTGTCACTAATATAAACGGACAAATACGCATTATGACTACCAATGCGTACATTATTGATTGTATTAGATACCACACATGTTCCAGAAAATATGCCATCGCTGGTTTTTACGGCATATGTAACAGTTTTCCCGAGCATATCATTATTCAATATTTGGTAAAACCGAAAAACGCCGCCACTCTTTGAAATAATCAATTTGCCACTTGACACAGAAATGCTAAATGATGTTCCGGCAGCAATTTCTGATTTCCATCTGTCAATGGAATACCCTTGGGAGCTGTAGCTTGTCGCACCGCGCTGGTTGATAGGATTCACAAACCAGCTGTTGTCCAGCAGATTCTGAGCCGCCCGGCCCTGCATCGCCGTCTTCACGCCATTGTCGATCTTGTTATAGTTGTCATTGACCTCGTTGTAGTCCACCGGGTCAGCTGCCGCAAAGGTTTTCAGCCCCAATACCGTTGTTGCCATATCATCACCCCAAATTCGCAATCAGCTTGTCCAGCGCCGTGACCGTGTTCCCGAAGGCTACCTCCACCGCGCTCAACTGGTACATGTTGCTCTGCTCCAGCGTGGCGTTCAGAGTGTCCGCACGCTTGCCGAAGGCCTTCGCGGCATTGATCGCCGCCGTGGATGCCCGCTGCACCCCATAGGGCAGCGCGTTCACGTTGCCCCATGTGGTGCTGGCCACCTCGCCCCATGTGTACCCGATCAGCCGCCCCCAGTTGTCAACCGTCGCCATGCTCGCTCACATCCTCCGCCTGGTATGCCGCCACAGCCTTGTCGATGTAGTCCACCGCCGTTTTCGCGCAGGCAATGTTGTGCATATCGTCCACGCCGAATTTCATGGCGGTAAAGTAGCGCCGCAAAAGCAGCAGGTCGTTGATTTCCTTGTCATGGTTGCTCATGTCAGCGCCCTCCTTAATCCTTACCAAGATAGTTGATTGTTTCACTCCGAGAGTTTGTTAGCGATACATCGGTCACAACATCAAGCGTAACCGTTGTGCCGTCTCCCTTCATCAGCGTCAAATATCGCTTATTCACGGTCAAATTGCCGCGAGATACCAACACTGATTTGCTTGCCCATCCGCAGTTTTCACCGGCCAGCGTACCGAACGCCAGATTGTCAAAGTCGCCCGTGCCGCAGGTGATATAGTCCGCGCTGATGCTGTGGCCCATGAAGTTTTCCGTCCAGCCTGTCACGGTTTCGAAGTCAGATGTCTTGACATACCCTGCCAGCAGCGTGTCAAACGAGCCTTTCACAGCATTTATCTCTTGTGCCACAAGCTCGTTCACATAGGTCGTGTCGGCCTTCAGGCTGATGCTGTTGTCGAATGCGTCCAGCCGCACCGACACCGTGTTCCCGCCGCCTTCGACCTTCAGGTCAAGCAGGCCCTCAATCATGTTGATCTTGCCGCCAAGGCCGTCCTTGCCGATGGCCACGTCAAAGCTGTTCGACCGCAGTTCCAGGCTTCCCACGCGCCCGTCAAGACCAGTGATGGTCGTTCCGAAACGTTCAGACGTTAGTTCCAGTTCGCCCACGCGCCCGTCAAGCGCGGTCACGCTGCCTTTGATGCTGTCCGCCGTCACCTGGAACTGCCCCACGCCCTTGCTCACATCCTCCACCTTCTGGGTGATGGCGTTGGCCGTCACCTCCAGGTTTCCGATGCTGCTGGTCGCGCTGCCGATCTGCGTCAGCATGTGCTGCTGGTTCACTTCAAACAGGGCCAGCGTTTCCCCCGCCTGTTCCAGCGTGTAGGTCATGCCGTCGGTCTTCACCACCAACTGCGATATGCGGCCATCTGCCGATTCAATCTTCTGCGTGATACTGTCAGCCTTGACGGACAGCCTTCCCATCGCCCCGTTCGCGTCATTGACTTTCAGATTGATCTGGTCTTGCAGCTGCTCAATCTCTGACAGCACCGTGTCGCCCTGGCTCAGCGTGGTGCGGAACTCGTCGCTGTCCAGCAGCAGCTTTCCCACGTTGCCCTCCACGCTTGTCACCTGGCCCTTGATGCCGTTTGCCGTCACCAGCAGTTCGGACAGGTTGCCCTCCGTGTCCTTGCTCCACGCATCAATGCCATCCACCGTGGCGTTGATCTGCGTCATGGTTTCGCCGTTCTGGATAATCTGCTGCAGGATGCTTTCATAGGTCAGGTCGATGCGGGCAATGGCTTCTTCGGTCTTGCTTTCCGTAGAGCTTAGCCTTTCGGTCAGGTTGCTTTGCTGATCCGAAACGGCTTTGATCTGCTCATTCGCCTGGTTGACCTGTGTCTCCATGTTCTCTACGCTGTCAGCAGAGGAGACCACGGTTTCCTTCAGTTCCGAGCCCAAATCGGATAGCTTGATTCGGTTGAACCGGCGATACATGTCATCCAGTATCTCTTCAAGCTGCGCGACAAACCGCCTCTCCTGGTGGCTCCACGTCGATGGAATCCTCAGTGGCTCATGCTGCTGTATGGTGCTGTATTTTCTTTCTCCCATTTTCCTCGCGCCCCTCAGTCCGTGTCAATCTCCGCCACCACAAGAATGCCGGATACAAGCCTCCACGCAGGGCTGCCCGATGGGCTTTCGATGATCAGGCGAAAGCGTCGTCCGGCGCCGCCGAAATGCAGGCGCTTCTGCCTTTGCCCCTGCTCGCTCCCTGTAACAGGCTGCACCGTATACTGCTTTGTTTTGGTTTTCTTCTCCGTCTGCACAGATATGCTCAGCGTCACCGGCGCGTCCCGCACCTCGCAGAGCACGTATATGTTAAATCCGCCTTTTTGGATTTCTTTCCGTTGCAAGTCCATCCAGGGGGAAACCCATCTGGTCTGGGCCGCCGTGGCCGCTCCGGCCTCCCAGCAGTCCGTCTGCCACACGGATACCCGCCCCGGTGTTACGGCACTGGTGAAATACAGCCTTTCCTCCGTCGGAAGAAAGGCCTCAATCTGCAGGTCATCCCGCATCAGCCATGTGCCGTCCGTGGTGTTGTATATCAGCACTGCATTGTTCACGCTGCTTCCGTCAAGCGGAAGCGCGCAGTAGTAGCTTCCTCTCCACAGGCATGCCGTCGCCTGCTGCAGCGCATCCCGATTGATTCGGTCAAATATTCCTTTTGCATATTCCTGCTGAAACGGCATCACCGACAGTCCGTCGTACACCGCCACCCCGCGCTCCGTCAGCATGAAGATGCGCTCAGCATCCACCGCAATGGTGGCAGGGCAGGACGCTCCGCCGCCGTACTGCTCCTTGAAGGTGTATTCCCCCGGATCGGTGCCAAGGATGCGCCACGCCCGGGTGCGCTTGAAGGCAATCAGCTGGCTGCCGAAGGGGCAAAGAGCGGTAAAGCTGTCGCCGTCCCAGCTCGGCTGCTGCACGTCGCCTGCGCCGTCCTCCGGAAGCGCCGTGTTGGCTTCCCAGTTGGTCGGATCGTAGGGGCTGGAGTACACCAGCATGTCCGGGTCGTCGGGGATGGCCCCGCCCCATATCCGCTCCGCATAGCGTGTAATCACGCCAAATTTCTTCGGTGTGCTCACCGCGGACACAGTCATGGTGTCCCCGCGGACCATCACCATGCCGTCCTGCGCATTGGACAAAAGCAGCACGTCCACCGGCGCCGGGCTTCCCTCCGGGTTGATTTCATAGCTCACAAAGCTCCACACGTTGCTTTTGTACTTGTATCCGGCAAGCTCGCTCGGGTAGGCCAGCTCCGTCCATTCCGCAGCACTCGGCAGCATGGCATACAGCTTCTGTCCGCTTGCGGCGATGAGAATGTCCTTCTCATCGCCGCCCGTGTACCACCTGCGGTGCAGCACCGCCAGGGTTTCAATGGGGCTCGGGAGCGTAGGCGCAAGCACCGCATGGGCCGCCACCGGCTGCAGCACGCCGCCCGGCGTTTCAAGGTTTCGGCACTCCACTGCGTAGCGCGGGTCGGTGTTGATGCCGTCTCCGTACTGCATCAGTCCCTTGAACTCGGGTATCCGCACGCTTGCGTCATAGGTTCCCATGCTGATGTAGCTCGCCATGTCGTCTCACTCCCTCACGGAATGTTGAAAAAATTCCGAACCTTTCCGCTCTTTCCGCCTTCGGAGGCCACTTTCTGCAGCACCTCGTCAAAGGCGGCGCGGAACGGATAGCCCCTGTTTTGCTTCTGGGCGTTTCCGTTGCGGTAAATCATCCAGGTAGCCCAGTCGGCAAGGGCCTTGTGCGTCCATTCGGGCAGCATCGGGGTGTCCGTGTCCACCCTCAGCGGGGGGCGCTCCCCTTCGCCGTCCCCTACATGCTCCTCCGCCCAGGCGTACACAAGGCGGTCATAGCCTTCGTTGATGTAGTCGATCAGGTAGGGCAGAAAATCTTCAATGTCGTCCACATCGTTGTTGGTCTGGAACATCACGGTGTCCTTGATGTCGAGGACGGTCATTTCGATTCCCCCTTACAGGTGCGGAAACTTGTTCCGCAGCTGGAGGTACACCGGCACCGTGACCTGCACATGCTCGCCGCGCTTCACCAGCGTGGTTTCGCCGTTGACCGTCACATGCTCATACTGGTCAATCACCAGCCCCGTGCCCTCGTCCTCCAGCGGAGGGAGAAACACGCTCACCCGGGGCGTCGTATCCTTGGTTTTCGTGCTGGAAACAGCCGCCGTAATGGCGTCCGACGTTTCCTGCTGTTTGGCCTGTGCTGCCATGCGTTATTCTCCTTTCACATAAAAGCCGGGAGCGCAGTCATGCGCCCCCGGCGGTTTTACCTGTTGGGTTGTCAGGCAGTCGCGCCGCTCTCAATGCGGGTGATGAAGTCATCCTGCAGGATCACCGTGCAGAAGCCCTTCACCTTCCAGGCAATGGTGCCGCGCTGCTCCAGGGGATCCAGCGCGCCGGCGGACCCGGGAGGATTGATGATGATGCGCACGTTCCGGCCGTTGCCACCCAGTTCGATGGTGCCAAAGGCATCCTTGCCGTACACCAGCGTGGAGTATACGGTCGCGCCGCCCGCGCCGCCGCCGGTGGGCACAATCTTCAGGGCGTTGGCGGTTGTCCAGGCAGTCGTGGAGGCAGGAACCCACCGGAAGAAAATCTGCTTCTTCTCGGCATCCACCCGCTCAATGCACATGGGCACCGTGTAGGTGGTGCCGCCGGAGGCGTACTGCACGTTCACCAGCTTCCCGGTCATCTCCCGTGCCGCATCCTCGGAAATCTCCTCGCTGGTGGTCAGGCACCTGCTCTCCGCGTCGAAGTTCTCGCTCGCCACAATCTGGGCAGTCGTGCCGTAGATGTAGGTTTCCGGCTCGAAGGTCTTGGCGTTGGTGCTTTCAAAGAACTTCACCTTGTAGATGGTGCCCAGCTCATACTTGGCCACCGCCTGCTTGTCCTGGTAGTTGGCCACATCCACCCACATGGGGTCGCTGGTCAGGTCGTACACCACGTCCGTGTGGACGATGGCGTGGTAGAAGCCGTCATCGAAGGGCTTCACGTTCTTGCGCTTCAGGTTGCGCACAACCTTCTTGATCTCCGCATAGGTCAGCTTGTCCGTCGCGGCGATCACACCCCGGGAGGCCTTGTCGTTCACATAGTGGACGTTCATACCGGCATTCAGCGCGTCGCGGCTGATGGTGTCCAGGGACAGCGCCGCCTGGTCTGAAAGAAGCTTTGCCGTCTCCTGGTGCATGTTGTCCAGCATGTAAAAGTTCATTTCGTCGGTCAGCTCCACATGGCCGCCGTAGGGCTTCACCATCGCGGTGAAGGCGGTCTCTGTCAGGGTCTGGCCGGCAGGGGTCACGCCCTCCGCCAGGGGCGTGGTAATCGCCGCAAAGGGCGTAAAGCGGCGGAACTGCACGCGCTTGCCGTTGTTCAGGGGCAGGGTGCGGCGCTGCGCGTCGCGGGAGTGCACCATCTCAGGCTTCATGTTCTCCAGCAGCGTGCGCTCGTAAAACTGCGTCACCGCAGGCGCAACACCGGGGGAGTAGGTATAGTTCAGGTTGTCAAATACGGCCATCGCTCATTCTCCTTTACTTTCTCATGTCGTAAACTCTCCCAGCGGCAAGGTTCTCCTGCAGGCGCCTGAACTGCTCGGCAGACATGTCAGCCACGGAAACCGTGGTCATGCCGCTGCCGTTGGTGCTCCGCAGGGGCGCCGGCACTCTGGAGCGCCCGGTGGACAGGCTCTCCGCGACATCGTAGAAGTCCCACTCGCCGCTGAGAATTTTCTGCTTCACCTGCGGGTCGCTGTTGAATGCCTGCATCACATCCACCCCGCGCTGGGTTTTGATCTTCTGGGCCTGCTTGGCCAGCAGCTCGCTTCTGGCCCTCACCACGGCGTCCTCCTGGCTCGCCTGGGCCTGCTCGGGCTCCTGGGGGGCAAAGCGGCCCCGAGCGTCGCGCTGCACAGAGGAAGCTTCCTGCTGCTGCACAGGGGCCCCATGTTTCAGCGCCACATACTCCTTCGCCCTTTCAAGGGTTTTGAACTCGCCGGAGGAAACAAGCTCCTTCGCCTCCCGGTCCATCACATCCGCGCGAATCGGCGCAAGGATGGCCTCATACCGGGCGGAAACGCGCTCCTCAGCTTCAAGGGTCGCCTTTTTCACGGCTTTTTCAATCCGCTGCTTAATCCATCCGGGCTCCCTCGCAGGGGGCGCTTCATTCTGCGCCGCCTGCGCCTGTTCGGGCGTTCCCTGCGCGGGCTGCTCCTCCAGCACCGTGGCAAGGGATTCGCCCTCCTGTTCCACCGGGGCCTGCGCCGCGTCGTCCAGCGCGCTCCCCTGCAGCATATCGACCTGATTTTCCATGCTTATGTGCTCCTTTCATCTTCCCGTGAGAAACGCGGGAATCTGTCTATCAAAAAAGCCCGCCAGAAGAAGCGGGCCTTCCTGCCATGGTTTCTCTCGCCTGGTTCACCGGGTTCGGGCTTGCGCCCACCTGGGCCACCTTGCTTTGCTGCGCCGGCATGGCGCCCCCCACAGCCTGCACGCTTGCCAGCGCGTTGGTCATCTGGGTGGCGGTCGTCTGCAGGCTTTCCTTTTCCTTCTGCAGCTGGGCAAGCTGCTCCACCAGCTGCTGGTTCTGCTGCTGCAGGTCCACCATCTGCTGCTGGTGCTTCTCGTTCTCCTCAATGATGGGCAGCAGGCGGTCCTTTCCGTCAATGTTCAGTAGCCGGAACAGCGCGCTCAGCGGGAAATACTGCTGGGCCTGTGCCGCCATGGTGTAGGCCTGCATGAACATTTCGTTCTGCGCCTCCACGCGCACGGGGTTCCGCTTGTTCACCTCCACCTGTACCAGGTAGGGGGGCGGCCCGTTGGAGCCAAACAGCCTGTCGTGCTTCATGTCCAGTACCCTGAGCCTTCCGTCCCGGCCTGTGATGGCCATCGAGCGGTCGTCATCGTAGAATTCCGACATCAGCCACAAAATCTGCTCCACCATCTCCTGAAAGCCAGCATTCAGGGTGTCCGTGCGCAGGTTCGTAATCTTTCCGCCCGCCGTCTGCAGCGCGGATAGCATCTTGCTGCTGGTCACGCCCGCCGTGCTTTCGCCCCGGGTGTACTGGTTCGCGCCGCTGTCCATTTTCAGGTCGCTTTGCATCTGCAGCATCTGCTGCGAAATCACAGCGCTGAACGGCGCATGCTGGAGCCACCCCCAGTCCTCACCCTGCACCACGCTGTCGCCCTCAATCATGTCCTGGCTCCAGTCGGCCAGCTCCTTGCGGTTGATGCCGCTGTTCTTGCGCACCAGCATGCGGTTCTTGCTCGCCATGCGGGCGTTGGTGTCCATGTACCGGGCATAGCGGTTGATGTAGCGCATCATGGGCGCCAGCTCGTTCACCATGCCCTCGCCCGCCATGCTCCCCTCCACGGTGGAATGCACGTCCACAATGAAGGGATACATGCCGTGCCGGTACACGTTTTCGCACTCCTCCAGCAGCGCCCCACCCGCGCAGTAGGCCACGTTGATGGCGTATTTTTTGGTTTTGGCGTCATAGGTGCGCCACCAGTATTCCAGCAGCGCCGCGCTTCCCTCATCGCCGCTGCTTTTGTCCTTCTGCACCTCCGGCATGCCAATCTCGTTGTGCTGCCCTTCCTCGGCGTGAACGTAGGGGGCCGCCTCGGGGTAGTGCTCCGCGTACCAGCTCATGGGGTGCCAGCTGACCTTGATCACCGCCCGGGCATCCTGTATGTTCTCCGCCTTGGGGTCCCACAGGAGGGCTTCAACGGGCCAGCGGATCAGCGCAATGTCACCCCTGCCGCCGCGGAGCGTCTTGTCCCACGCCACCTGAGTGATGGCCGTTCCCGGCCCGTACAGGTCTTCCGAACGGCGGCGATGCAGCTTCTCATACTTATTCACCACGTATACAACGTAGTGAACCGCATCCTGCAGGTCCATCGCCATTTCTTCCTGCTCCGGGGTTTCCGGCAGAATCCGCGCCTCCGGCAGGTTCTGCATCTGGTCGGCCACGCAGTTGTTGAAGGTGCTCTTGAGCGTCTGCAGCTGCAGCGTCGGCTCCTGTTCGCCCTTTTCGCTCTTTTCGTCCTGGTAGGGGTCCCGTAGCCGCAGTATCTCCCTGGCAGTCTTCGCCGCATCGTGGAACGGGCGGTTTCCCTGCTCAAAGGTTTCCATGCGGGCATACACCTGCTCCACCAGCTTCCGCTGCTTCTCGCTCAGCGGCTGCTCACTGGTCGCCGCAAGGGTCAGCTTTTCCTCAGTCATCATCATCTCTCCTGTAGGGGTCACCCGGCGCACGGTAGGGCGCGGGCTTCGTTGTTTTCGGGGCAATGGGCTTCGCCATCAGGAAGTAGCGGGTGTCGTCGTAGGCATGGTCCTCCGCCTCTGTGTCCACATCCTCCGGCTTTGTCATGGAGTAAGGGAGGTTTGGCACCGTTCTCAGCCAGTCCTGGCATGTGCTGAAAATGTAAATCCCCGGTTTGCCGTCCGGTCCGAAGCGAAGCCGCTCATGCAGCTGCATCTTGCCCGGTATGCGGGTGTTGTCGCCCTTGCGGAAGTATACGCCTCCGTGTGTGCCTGTCGGCCGCATCAGGTCGGCCACACTGTCGCCCCTGCTCTTGTCGAAAATGGCCGGGTCGGCAATGCGGTCAATGCTGATGTTGTTATAGATTTCCTCAGCCTCCCGCTCCACAATGCCCTCCGCAATCTGGGCCGGCGTCAGTTCAATGCCCACGTTGGCCTGCCTCGGCTTCCCGCCGTACCATTCCTTGTACCGGTACACCCGCCCCGCCGGGTCAATCGCCCACCATCCCACGGAGAACGGCTTGGAAAAGCCGTGGTCGAAGCTCATGTATCTCGGCCAGTCGTGCGGGATGGCAAAGGGTGCAATCACGTGGGTGCTCACCCGGTCGAAATAGTGGTTCGGGTCGTTCACAAACTCTGTGAACACCTGCCCCTCGAAGCTGTCCCAGTCGCCGTGGAGCAGGGCTCTTTTGAGGGCATCCGGCTTCTGCTCCAGCTCGAAGATGTAGTCGTCCGTGATGAACGGGTTTTCACTGGCCAGCGCCGGGATGTACTGCGTCCTGATCCGCTTGGTCTTGTGCAGCGTTTCGGAGTATATCTCCTGCACCTGAATGCTCATGTACGGCCCGGCGTCCACAAACATCTTCTTCACCCACCCGTGGCCAATGTTGCCCGGGTTGCTGGCCGAGCGGACAATCGGCGTCACGCCCAGGCTCTTCTTCGCACGCAGTCGCGTCTTGATGAAGTCATACACCACCTGCTCAAAGCTGGTCAGCTCGTCAAAGTAGAGAAACTGAATCTCTATGCCGGAATACCGGAACCTGTCCTCCGCGTGCTCGCAGTGCCGGAAAAGAATCCGGCTTCCGTTCACCAGCCGGTATTCGTGCCTCCCTGCGTTGTAGGTGGCGATGGACTCCGGATAGCTGGCTTGGGCTTCCTTGATGTCCGTGTCCTCAAGCTCCTGGTAGGTCCTTCTGAAGATGACCGCCGTCGTGCCCGGATAGGTCAGGCAGCGAAACAGCGCATCCATGATAAGGGCTTTTGTTTTTCCTCCGCCCGCAGCGCCGCCGTACAGCACCTCGTTCGCCGTTGTGGCGTGGAAGGCTTCCTGCTTGGGCGTGGGGGCGTAGTTGATGGTAACCATGCACCCACGCCTTTCAAAAATTTTCCATTACTCCGGCAGTGGCTCCGTATCGGGGTGGAAAGGTCTACTTTACCCGAAGCGCGCGGCGCGGAGTCCCGCGGCCAAATCGGCCCCCCGGTCCTTCGCAAGGGCCCCCTACCCCCGGTACCCCGGGGTGTGTGTCGCCTGCTGGGCGACCTCAGCAGCAGTCCTCTACACCTCCCCCTGTAACACTGCCGCGTCTGTCGCCTGCTGGGCGACCTCAGCTCCACAATTTCTACATCACGCAATGTAACGCCGCGCCACGTCGCCCAGAAGAACTACACCCTGCAATGTAACGCCGTGCCACGTCACCCCGGAAAATCTCCATCGCGCAGTGTAACGCCGTGTCAGTCATCCTCCGGCACGCCCAGCTGCGGCATGCCCTCCACGCGCACCGTCACCACGTTGCTGTCCTCGTGGAACAGCTGCGGCATGAAGCGCGTCAGCACGTCGTTGGCCGCCTTGTTGGACAGCCAGCCCTGCGGGTCGCCGATCTGCTCCACCAGCTTTCCCGCCGCCAGGGCAATGGCGGGCATCATGCCCTCCAGCAGAATGGCCTTATACGCCGCCTGCACCTTTTCCGACCTGCGCCACTGCACCAGCTTGGCCTTGGCCTTGCGCAGCTTGGCCTCGTCCACCGTAGCCCCGTCCTCCGTGCGGCAGTCAAAGCAGCATATGGCAATGTCGTCCAGGCTCTTTCCCTCCGCCATCAGCTGCACTGCGAGCAGCTGCTGCCGCGTAATCCCGAACGTGCTTCCGGTCGTAATCTTCGCCATGCCATCACCTCCAAAAATTACAGCGCCACGCGGAAAAAGCGCGGCGCCAAATCCGAAAAACCACAGGAAACGCTGTAAAATCAAGGGCTCCACCCCCCCCCTGGGCCCCCTCGCGCAAGCGCGCTCAGCCCATGCCTTTTCCAGCGTCTAATGTAGCAATTTTTCCCCAGATTTTTTGAAATTGACTCTTGACACGATGAAACCATCGTGCTATGATATAGCTGCACGATGAATCCATCGTGACTCGACAGAGGAAAAGGCGCCGCGGTCAGAATTGACAGCTCTCCCGCGGCGCCCTACCACCCCACTACTACACAAGGCGGCACGGCTATTGTAGCATGGGCCGCCGGAAAAAGCAAGGAGGAAACCCCATGCGTAAGGACGCCAAGACCCAGAAAACCGTCAACCTCTCCGGCGTGGACTCCTACCACGCCCACAGCTCCTGGTCCATCAACTACGCCTTCCAGGGATTCAGGGAAAACAAGTACTTCACCTCCGACCGATTCATCCGCCTGGATGAAAACTTCCGCCGCCCTGACGGCAAGCCCCTTCGCGGCTACGGCTTGGAAATCGAAACCGAATGCACCGGCATCACAAACGAAACCGTCTACGCCGAAATGCTCCAGTCCGTCATCTTCGCCCACTTCCCGGCCGACCTGTTCAAGCTCCAGCACGACGGCAGCCTGGGCGGCAGCGTCAACGCGGAGGCCATCACCCAGGTCATGACCAAGGAATTCATCCGCAACAACTACGCCGCCTTCAAACTCATGTACGACACCTACTTCCCCGCTTTCCAGGTCTCCTGCTCCCGTACCGGCAACTGCGGCATGCACGTCAACATCTCCAACGGCTGCTTCGGCCGTACCGCAGAAGCACAGACGCTCGCCATCCGCAAGCTGCTGTACATCGTCAACCACCACTACAAGCTCATGTGCGCCCTCACGATCCGGCCCGAAAACCGGACCCACTACTGCGCCAGGATGGCCCAGTTTGCCACCAGGGACAGCTGCAAGGCCGCCGACCTTCACAGCATGCCGTCCTCCCATGGCAATTGCTGCAACTTCTCCCACTTCCCCGAAGGCCGCATCGAGCTCCGCCTTCCTGGCGGTCAGCCTGCCTTCGGAGGCTTCCGGAACACCATGGAGTCCGTGTTCCACCTGGTGGAGGCCGTCAAGCGCCTCACCTGGGATGAATGCGACAACGTGCCGGCCATCTTCTCCGGCTGCAATCAGTACGTGTTCGACCGCCTGAACACCAGGGTCAAGGGCGCCGGCGCCATCTCGGACAGCGACCTTGCCATCATCCGCGCCACCGTGAAGCGCGAGGAACTTCTGTAAATCTCCAGGGCCCGGTGTGAAAAACGCCGCACCGGGCCCGGAAAATCACATCACCGACTGTAGAAAAGGAGAAATCATCTATGCGGAAAATTACAGGCGTACTCGTAAATGTTTCTGACGGAACGGCCCGCAAGGCCACTATCCCCAACTGCCTGGAGGGCTACTACAGCGCCCTGGACTGCGACCTGGTGGACATCGTGCAGCGCCGCCTGGGCGGCTACCGCTTCGACGTCATCTGCGACGATGAAGCCCTGCTCAAGGCCAACCCCATTCCCTCCGCCTTCGACCCCTACGACAGGCCCATGCTCTTCGGCAGCCTGTTCTTCTGCCACAGCGACAAGGACGGCAACATGACCAGCCTGAACGACCGGGAAATCGTCTTCATCCTGTCCCGATGCTATGACACCTGCTTCCGGGGCAAGCTGGACTTCCACTGGCGCTCCGTGCGCCGGCTGGATTACTGACAGGAGGCGCGCGGCATGTGCATCATCTGCGTATCACCCATCGGGCAGCCCCAGCCCACTGAAACCCAAATCCGCCACATGTTCTCCGCCAATCCCCACGGTGCGGGCTACATGACCGCCCGTGGGGGGCGGGTGGAGATCCACAAGGGCTTCGTGACCGTCTCCGACCTGCTCCGGCAGCTTCGCGCGGAAGCCTTCGGCCCGGATGACGCGGTGGTGTATCACTTCCGCGTCTCCACCCAGGGCGGCACTGGCCCCGAAATGACCCATCCCTTCCCGCTGTCCAGGCGCCTGGATGTGCTCCGGGCCCTGGACAGCACCTGCGCCATCGGCGTGGCCCATAACGGCATCATCCCCCTTACCAGCGACAAAAGCGACACCGCCTGCAGCGATACCGCCCGGTTCGTCTCCGGCTACATGCACCGCCTCGTCCGCTCCCCCCGCGACCTGCGCGACCCGGCCGTCCTGGAGCTCCTCCAGGCGGTCACCTGCTCCCGGCTCGCCCTGATGGACGCGGAAGGATATGTCGCCACCGTGGGCCACTTCATCCGCGACGGCGGTCTGCTCTTCAGCAACGGCACCTACCGGGATTTTTCCATAGGGACCTGGAAATACCCCATGAAGGAGGCGCGATAAATTCCCTATGCGGCTGGAAAAAATCATGCTCTTTCTCCTCCTTCTCCTCTTCCTTCGCTCCCTGGTTTCGTGATATACTACACACGGAGGTGTAAATCATGACGATTCCCGAACACATCCGGGCCTCCCGGAAGGCCGCCGGGCTTACCCAGCGCCAGCTTGGCGAGGCCTGCGGCTACGAAGGCCGCAGCGCCGAACGGGTTGTCCAGCTTTGGGAGTCCGGTTCCCAGCCGGTTCCCATTGAACGCCTTCGCCGCCTGGCCGCGGCCCTGGGTATTCCCCTGGACAGCCTCATCCCGTAGAAAAAGGGACAGCCTCGTACAGGCTGTCCCTTTTTTGACCCTCTACATGATACCACAGGTCATAGGTCAAAAACAATGACTTTTTCCATTTTCCTCTGGAATTCTTTCAGCGCCCACCCGTGCATCGCATGGGCGCTGTGCACGTCCCGGTAACCCATGGCCCCGGCCACTTCCGCCCAGCTTTTCCCCGCCAGATACCGCAGGGACAGCACCTCCCGGTACCGCGGGTTTTCAATCTGCGCAATCACCGCTTCGGCCTTTTTCACCATCCCGACCAGCTCCTCGGCCTTCCCGCCCAGCTCATCTGCCAGCTCCACCAGCTCCAGCGCAGCCGTCTCCACACGGCTGCGCTTTGTGGTGCTCCGGATGTTCGTCTCGCTCATGCCGGTCATGCTGCAGGCCATCTCCAGGTAGTGCGCCCGCATGGCCCGTATCGCCCGGATGCGGCGCTCCGCGTCCCGGATCGACTGCAAAAACTCCTTTGCGCTCATCAGCCCTTCGCCTCCTGTATCCTTGCCTTTACGGCCTCAATCAGGGCATCCTGCCGCCGCTCCTTGCCCGACAGCACCCGCATCACCTGCTCGTCCATGGTGCCCCCCGCCACCAGGTGATAAATCTGCACCGGCTTTCCCTGCCCCTGCCGGTACAGCCGGGCGTTGGCCTGCTGGTACTTCTCCAGGCTCCACGTCAGGGAAAACCACACCATGATGTGCCCTCCTGCCTGCAGGTTCAGCCCGTGGCCCGCACTGTCCGGGTGCGCCAGCAGCATGGGAATCCTTCCCGCGTTCCAGTTTTCCACATCCGCCGCTGTAGAAAGCGCCCGGGCCTGCGGAAATTCTTCCAGCAGCCGCTGTAAATCGTGCCGGTACCCGTAGTACACCAGCATCGGCTGGCCCTGGCTTTCTTCCACCAGGTCATGTAAGGCCTCCAGCTTCGCCCGGTGTATCTCGTGCCATTTCTGCTCCGTGTCGTACACCGCGCCGCCGGCCATCTGCAATAGCTTCCCGGTCACCACCGCAGCGGTCTGGGCCGTCACCACGCTCCCCTCCAGGGGCAGCACCAGGTTCCGCTCCAGCTCGTCATACTTTGCCTTTGCCGCCGCTCCAAGCACCACCGGCACCCGGTATTCCAGCCTCTCCGGCAGCGTCAGGTAGTCCGCCGCCTTCATGCTCACGCAGATGTCGCTCAGCTTTTCCGCAATGACCTTGTCAGCGCCTTCCTTCGGCACCCAGTTAAACACCACCTGCGCGTTCCGCCTGCCCTCCGTGAAGTACCGCTGCCGGTAGCCGCCCAGGGTTTTTCCCAGCCGCTCGCCCCCGTCCATCAGGTACACCTGCGCCCACAGGTCAATCAGCCCGTTGGGAGCCGGTGTGCCCGTCAGGCCCACAAACCGCTTCATCCTCGGCCGCATCCGCCTCAGCGCCCGGAATCTCGCCGCCTGTGCCGACTTGAAGGACGACAGCTCGTCCACCACCACCATGTCGAATTTCCACAGGCCCCGCTGTAAATATTCCGTCAGCCACACCACATTTTCACGGTTGATCACGTAAATATCCGCGTCCTCCCGCAGCGCAGCCTTCCGCTCCTCCACGCTTCCCAGCACCCGCGCCACCCGCAAATGCCTTGTGTGCTCCCACTTCGCCGCCTCCTGCGCCCATACCGTGGATGCAACCCGCAGCGGCGCAATCACCAGCACCCGGTCCACCTCCATCCGCTCATAAATCAGCCGGTCAATGGCGGTCAGCGTCACCACCGTCTTGCCCAGGCCCATTTCCAGAAACAGCCCGCAGGACGGATGCTCCATGATCCACTCCTCCGCCTGCCGCTGATAGCGGTATGGCTTATACTTCATCCCCAAACAGCTCCTTTTCCAGTGCGTTGGCCTCCTCGCTCCCCCGCACCACAAAAACCTCCGCCCCCAGCCCCCGCAGCCTGTCCAGCTGCCACTGCTGCAGCATCCTCAGGCGCCCGGTTTCCGTTTTCAGCTCGACAAACACGATTCGCCCCCCTGGCAATACGGCAATGCGGTCAGGAACCCCCGGCTGCCCCGGGCTGACAAACTTGTACCATAGCCCCCCGTGGCGCTGGATCGTTCGCCCCAGGCGGCGCTCGATTCTTTTCTCCAGCATATGCGAACTCCTGTTCTTCTTCCAACATGATCCAGTACGTATACAACTCTCTCTATATAGTCTTTTTTCCCTCGCGTGCGAAAGATGTAGTGGTGATGGATGATGTTGGATGTAACCAGAACTTCCAGCGACTTTCTACATCTTTTTCTGTAAAAATGTTTTTCTGCCGCTGGAAGCTCTGGAAGTATGCTCATGTAATCCTCAGACCACGCCAGTACCAGTTCTGGTCCCGCCAGTCCTTGAACCGCACATAACCCTTGTTTTCCATGGCCCTGGTAAAGCCTTTACGGCTTCGCTCAAAGTCCTTCCGCTCCTTCGCCCAGCCCAGGTAGCAGGCATACAGCGCCGTCACATTGGCCCCGAACTGGGCCTCGCTCCGGGGGGCTTCCACGGCCTCGCACCTCTCCTCCAGAAACTCCGCCAGCCAGTCCTCCCCGGCCAGGTACCCCTCTGTCGCCGCCAGCACACAGGCGGGCTTCACCAGTTTGCACCCGGCAGCGTAGAACATCCCAGCCCCCTCCACAATCCATCGGAGGATGCTTTCCCCGCACTCCTGCACCAGCACACTCTCGAAGTTTGTAATCACCTTCTCCGGGGGCAGCGTGGCCGGGAAGGGCGCCACCGCGATGCGGCGCTTTGTGCCCTTGTCCAGGCTCGACAGGCTGGGCAGGTAGTTGGTGTGCATAATGGTGGTGTGCGTGGGCCGGAACTCAATGGGGTCTTTGTACAGCGCCCGGGCGCTGATGGTGTCCCGGCTGGTCAGGCGCTTCATCTGCGCAATGCCGAATCGTGCGCCCTCCTCCGTTTCGCCCATCAGCGCCAGCCGTGCGCCTCGCAGCGCCGCCACATAGCTCTGGTCTGTCCGCCCCGCCGTGGCTACCAGCACGTCCGCATTGATACCCCGGGCGTAGTCTCCCAGCACCTGCCGGATGGCGCCCCAGAAGGTGCTCTTGCCGTTCCCGCCCGGGCCGTAGCTGATCACCAGGCCCTCCTCATACACCTCGCCCACCGCTGCCATGCCGCACAGCACCTGCAGGTACCGGGCAAAATCTCCATCCCCGCCTGTAATGTGGCCGATGAAGTCATCCCACATTTTCACATGCCCGTCTGTAGAAATGGCCACCGCGGTCATCTTGGTGCACCGGGCTCCCGGGTCATGGGGCCGCAGCGCCCCCGTGCGCAGGTCGATGATGCCTCCGGGGGTGTTCAGGTCCCAGGGCGTCGCGTCGTACTGCTCCGCGTGCCCGTCGTGGAGGATCGCTTTGCAGAAGTTCACCAGGCTCGAAAGCCCGCCAGAGGTTCGCAGCTTCACTGCCTGCTTCATCAGCGCGTCCGCCGCCGCCTTTTCATACTTGTCCTTTGCCGCCTGCTGGGCCACCCGCGCCTGGCCGTAGAGCGTGTCCGTGTAGCGCATCATCAGCATCTTGGCCTCTGCCTCCGCGTCTGTCACCCAGCGCTCCCCGTCCCAGAACAGCCAGCCAAAGGCGCCGTTGTAGCGCAGGTTCGCGCCGTACTGGTCGGCAAAGTCCTTCGCCGCGCCCTGCTCCGTCCTGTCCCCGTCAAAGCGCTCCAGCCCATCCTCCCGGGAAAAAGCCTCCTCCGGGTCGCGCCGGATGGCCTCCGCCAGCTCCGAGCGCACCTGCTCGTCCTCCGCGCACAGCCCCTTCATCCGCAGCTGGCTTGGAGCCTGGGCCAGATCCTCCACATTTTCTCCGTCCAGGTGCCCATACAGGTGTAGCCTCACCAGGTCAAAGGCGCTGCATAGCCGGCCGGACACCGGGTCGGTGTCGTGGTGGGAGTACAGGAAGGTGTCGTTGTCATACGCCACCGCGCCCCCCACCGTGCTGCCCTTGGCATAGGTCCACCGGCCCGGGCCGCAGGGGGTGTATACCCCGGGCAGAAATTTTCCAATGGCCTCTGTAATGGAGTAGGCTCGGTTGAACGCCCCGACGATGCCCGGCTTTGTCAGCGGGTCGCCCTGCTTCTCGCCCAGGCGCCGGATGGCCCGCTGCTGCCGCGAGCTCACCGGCCAGGTTCGCATGTCGTGCCAGTCCGCGTAGGTTGCCAGCACCTCGTCCGGGTCAAGCCACGGCCCCTCCGCGCTTTTGAAAAAATACACCGCGTCCCGTGAAACCGTGGGCCAGAACATCAGCCGGTTCGGCTCATAGGTCGTGTCGTCAAAAGCCTCCATGTCCAGCCACTCCGCCACCCGGCGTGCCACAGGCTCGTACTCCAGCGCCGTCACCGGGCGTCTGAGCGGGATGATCAGCCGCAGGCGTGGTTTCTCGGTCGTGGAGGAGTGCGTGGAGTGCATCACCGCCGCGCACCCGGTCAGCATCTGCCAGGTGTCCCACAGCTCGGTGCTCCCATAGTCCGCGTCCAGGCATAGCAGCTGCCTGTCCGTCACACTTCCCGCCTTCCGGCTGCCGCCCTCCAGCCGCCCGCCCACAAAGCCGCCCCTGTCCTTCACGTTTGCCCGCTCATCCCGGCTCATGGCCGCATATTCCGCCATGGTCTCGCCGGTGCGGGTCGCCTCCTCCAGGCGCCCGCACAGCTGCGCCCAGGTTACATCCTCCGGTGTAAAATTCGTGTCCCGGCGGCTCCTGCCCACCGAAATCGTCAGATACCTCATGCCTTCCACCTCGCGCCTGCCTGTGTGTATTTTCGCCTGGGCTTCCAATGCCTGTCCCGCCGGAGGGACGACAGCGCCAGGCGGTCAATGCTCCGCTTCTCCGCGGCAGCCTCCCGGCGGCAGCGCCATGCAAGCACCGCCGCGGTCAGCACCCCCATGATCAGTACCGCCGCCATGCGGCGTCCCTCCTTTGCTTTATCTGCTGTAGCGCCCCTGGCGCATGTCCTTCGGGGCAATGTGCCTGGCCGCCAGGCGCTGGATCACCTCGCCCTTTTCCGCCAGCTGCCGGAACAGCTCCTCAAAGCTCCGGGCCACCAGCTTGTACTCCGGCCCCCGCATCGGGGTGATGATCGCTTCCACCATGGTCATCCGTCTCCTTTCGTGCTTCCTCCTGCCGGGCGAGCATGAGCAGCGCCCGGCGCATTTCATGCATGGCGATGATGGCGCCGGTCATCAGATTCGCGGCCTTGGCCCGGTCCTTTTTCCCGGGGCGCTTCCAGCCTCTGAGGACGGCGGTCATCTCGTCCATGGCGGTCATGAGGTTGCGAACCTCGTCAAGGTCGATGTCGATGGGTTCCGCGCCTGCGGGCGCGGCCAGGGGGCTTTCCGATCGCCCCCTGGACTCCTTCGGGGCATCCCTGCCGGTTGTTACGGAAGAGTGGATGCACATAGCGTCCTTCATTCCTCATCCACCTCCTTGATGGGGTCAAGTGCATCATGAAAGTCCAGATACAGGCCTACCTCCTGGAAGGCTGCGTCAATCGCATCCTGGCTCGACAGCTGCTCCAGCACAATACGGTCTACCTCGCGCAGCACCCTCTTGCAGCGCCTTTTTCCGAATCTCAGCTTCGGATCACGCCGCAGCGCCAGGATCACCGCAGCATACACTGTCTTGATGGTGGAACTCGATGCATCCTGAAATCCTGCTTCATAGCCGGCCTTAAACTCCTGCTTCAGGTCTTCGGCGGTAATCCCGTTCTTAAACAGCTGGGCTTTTTTCTGCTCTGCTGTCAGGCCCCGCATGTACCTCGGTGCTTGCTTCTCCGCCCTTCGGCGCTGCGCTCTGTTCGGCAAGCTGCTCCCTCCTTGCGTCGTATCGGTTGTCCTCTTCCGTCAGGGTGCGCG